>CAYLTE010000073.1:0-6633 GCA_964386195.1 uncultured Burkholderiales bacterium
CGAACTGCTTGTAGAGCGTGCCGGTCACGCCGCCGAGGAACGCGATCGGCACGAACACCGCGCAGATCACCGCCGTCACCCCGACGATGGCGCCGCCGATGCCCTTCATCGCCTCGCGCGCGGCCTCCTTCGCCGCGACGTGCTTCTCGTGCATGATCTTCTCGACCGCCTCGACCACCACGATCGCGTCGTCCACCACGATGCCGATCGCCAGCACCATGCCGAACAAGGTGAGCATGTTGATCGAGAACCCCATCAGCAGCATGCCCGCGAGCGTGCCCACCAGCGACACCGGGATGGCGAGCATCGGAATCAGCGTGGCGCGCAGATTGCCGAGGAAGAGGTAGACGACGACGAGCACCAGGACGAAGGCCTCGATGAAGGTGTGCACCACCAGTTCGATGGAGGCGTTGACGAACACCGTGGTGTCGTAGGGGATCTGCCACTCGACATCGCGCGGGAAGCTCGCCGAGAGATCCTGCATCTTCGTGCGCAGCGACTCGGCGGTCGCGAGCGCGTTCGCCCCCGGGCTCAGGTACACGCCCAGGCCGCTGGCCGGCTGACCGTTGAACCGCAGCCCGATCTGGTAGTCCTCGGCGCCCAGTTCCACGCGGGCGACATCGCGCACGCGCACCACGGAACCGTCCGCCGCCGCGCGCACGATGATGCTGCCGAATTCCGCCGGATCGGAGAGCGTGCCGCTGGTCTGCACCGGGAAGGTGAGCACCTGCCCCACCGGCGCAGGCGAGTTGCCGATCTCGCCGACCGGGTAGTTCTGGTTCTGCTCCTTGATCGCGTTGGAGACGTCGGAAACCGTCAGCTTGTACTTCGCGAGCAGGTCGGGATCGACCCACACGCGCATCGCATAGGGGTAGCCGAACAGCGTGACGTCGCCCACGCCCGTCACGCGCTTGAGTTCGGGCAGCACCGAGCTGTTGGCGAGATTGGACAGATAGTCACGGTCGAAGCCTGGGTTCTTCGAAGCGAGCGTGACGATCAGCAGAATCTGCGGATTGGTCTTGTCCACCTTCAGGCCCTGCTGCAGCACGGCCTGCGGCAGCAGCGGCTCGACGCGCTTGGCGCGGTTGTTCACCTCGACCGTGGCGATGTCCAGGTCGGTACCGGGCTCGAACACCACGGACAGTTCCATCAGCCCGCTCGCCGAACTGGTGGAGACCATGTAGAGCAGGCCCCTGACGCCGTTCATCTCGCGTTCGAGCGGCGCGGCCACGGTGTTCTCCAGGATCTCCGGGCTCGCGCCGGGATAGATCGCGGTGACCTTGACCTGGGGCGGTGCGACGTTGGGGTACTGCTCGACGGCGAGCTGCCCGGCGGCCAGTGCGCCGACCAGGGTGACGATCAGGGCGATGACAGTCGCGAAGACCGGACGATCGACGAAGAAACCCATGGCCGGTGCCTAGCTGCGCGGTGTCGCGGGCGCGGGTGAGGCTGGCGCAGCCGGTGTCTGCCCCGTGGTCCCGGCCGGCACGAAGGGCACCGGCTTGACCGTCATGCCCGGCTGCACGCGCTGGACGCCTTCGACCACGACGCGGTCGCCGGCGCCGATGCCCTTCTCCACGATCCAGTCGTCCCGGTACCACTCTCCCACCACCAGGTCGCGCCGCTCGACCTTGCCGTCGGCGCCGACGACGAAGGCCACGTGACCGGTCGGCACCTTGACCACCGACTGCTGCGGGATCAGCACCGCGTTCGGGCGCTGCGCCGCGGTGAGCTCGACGCGCACGAACATGCCGGGCAGCAGCGGCGGCTTCGAGTTGGGCAGGACCGCGCGCAGCGTGATCGTGCCGGTCTCGGGATTGACCCGCGTATCGGCGAAGTCGATGCGTCCCGCCTTGTCGTACTCGCTGCCGTCGGGCAGGAGGAAGCGTGCGGTCTCGCCGGTGGCCGCTTTCATCTCGCCCGACTCGACCGCCTTGCGCAGGATGAGCGCGTCGCGATCGGGGATGGTGAAGCCCACGTAGATCGGATCGAGCTTGTCGATGTTGGCGAGCAGGGTCGGCTCGCCCTTGCCGACGAGCGCACCCTCCGGCACCAGCGACTCGCCGATGCGTCCGTCCTCGGTCGCGTACACCTTGGTGTAGCCCAGGTTCAGGCGCGCCCGATCGACGGTGGCTTTGGCGGAGTTCACGATCGCCTTGGCCTGCTCGAGCTGGGAGAGCGCGTCGTCGTAGTCCTGCTTGCTGATGGCGTCTTCCTTCACCAGCGGCGCGTAGCGCGCTTCACGTGCGCGCGCGTTGGCGAGGTTCGCCTGCGCCTGGGCCAGCTGCGCCTGGGCATCGCGCAGCGTCGCCTCGTAGTTCAGCGGATCGATGGTGAAGAGCAGCTGGCCCTTCCGGACGTTGGTGCCTTCGGTGAAGTGGCGCTTCTCGAGGATGCCCTCTACGCGTGCACGCACCTGGACGGAGCGGTATGCCTCCACGCTGCCGACGTACTCGCGCACCACCGGCACCGACTGGATCCGTGCCTCGGTGACCCGGACCTCGGGCGCAGGCGGCGCGGGCGGTGCCGCCTGCTCCTTGTCGCATCCGGTGAGCGCCAGCGCGGCGGCGACGGAAAGGACCAGGCGGGCCGTGTACGTCATGTTCGGGTCTCTTGTTCCGGGACGGCTGTCATCGCCCGGGATTTGTAGGAACTGCAGCGCTCTCGCGAGGCGCCCACATGGTATCTGCAAGCGCCTCCGTATTCCAGTGCGCACGAACATCTCGGTGGGATATGCTGACTGGGCACGCAGCCCGTCTGGCAGTAGGATGTCGCGCATCGAAGCGGACGCGGATAGGCGGAGGGAGACCCATGAGGAGCAGGCGCCGGGCGATGTCCGGAGCGGTGATCGCGATGCTGGCGCCCGCCGCGCACGCCGGAGAGGTCGGCCCCGGCTTCCGCAGCGATCTGGGGCTCGTCGGGGGCGTGCTCGATTTTCTCGGTCAGCAGCCCTTCGTCCTGCTGTTCGTCACCCTGGCGCTCGGCACCGTCGTCGGTCGTCGCAAGCTCGGCTTCGTCTCGCTCGGCTCCACCGCCGGAACGCTCCTGGTCGGCATCCTGATCAGCCTCGCGGCGTTCCTCGGCTTCGACATCCAGTACGAGGTGCCCTCGCTGCTCACCACCGTGACCTTGAACCTGTTCATGTTCGCGGTCGGCCTGAAGGTGGGGCCGCAGTTCTTCGCCGGCCTGCGCCTGGACGGCGTGAAGTTCGTCGTCGTGGCACTGACCGTGGTCGGACTCAACTTCGCCATTGCCTTCAGCGCCGCGAAGGCGCTGGGCCTCGCGCCCGGCTTCGCCACCGGCCTCATCGCCGGGAGCATGACCGATACGGCGGTGATCGGCGCCGCGACCGGCGCCGTAGAGAGCGGTTCCTACCAGCCGCCCGAAGGCGTGACGCCGCAGGAGGTCGTGGGCAACGTCGCCGCCGGCTACGCGATCACTTATTTGTTTTCGCTGATCGGCATCATCCTCATGATCCGCTACCTCCCGCGCATGTTCGGGGTGGACGCGCGGGCCGCTGCGCGCGACGCGGAGGCGAGCTACGGCGGCGGGGAGGGCGCCCTGCCCACGGTCGGCACCGACGCCGCGTACGCCATGCCCAGGCTCGGCGTGGACGTGCGCGCGTACAGCGTGAAGAACCCGCTGCTCGTCGGCCAGCGCCTGCACGCGTTGTCGGAACGGGTCGACGTGCCGGTGCTGCAGCTGCTGCGCAACGGCGATGCCGTCGACCTCAATACCGATCCGGCGCTGCAACTCGGTGACGTGGTGACCGTGGTGGCGGACATCGACCGGCTCCTGTCCGATGCGGTGGACGGGATCGGGCCGGAGGTCGCCGACGAAGCCGCGCGCCGCGTCGAAATGGAAGTGGCGGACATCGTCGTCACCGACAAGGCGCTGGTCGGACTGACGGTCAAGGAGGCATTGGCGCTCGTGCGCCGCGCGGTGTTCCCCGGCGTCGCGCGCACCGGCCGTCTGGTGCAGATCGTCGGATTCATCCGCGCCGGCGAGTCGTTTCCCGCCTATCCGAAGACGCTCGTGCAACGCGGCGACATCGTCCGCGTGCTCGGTCCGAAGGCGCGCATCGATGGCATCGGCAAGGCGGCGGGCATGGTGGTGCGCCAGAGCACCGTGTCCGACATCCTCACCCTCGCATTCGGACTCGCCGTAGGGTACATCGTCGGCTATCTGCACGTCGTCGTCGGCGGCATACCCGTCAGCCTCGGCACGCCCGCCGGGGTGATGCTCGCCGGCATCGCCATCAGCACGCTGCGCTCGCGCTATCCGCTGTTCGGCGGGCCGGTGTCCGAAGGCGCGCGCAGCCTGCTGCAGGACCTCGGTCTGGACTTGTTCATCGCCGTGGTGGCGCTGAACACCGCACCCAATGTCGCCGGGGCCTTCGCCGGCGGCGGTGTGCTAGGCATTCTGGCCGTGGGCATCTCGGCGGCGCTCGTTCCTCCGCTCGCCGGCTGGCTGGTCGGATGGAAGCTGCTCAAACTCAACCCTGCGGTGCTGCTCGGTGCGCTGTGCGGGGCGCGCTTCTCCACGCCGGCATTGCGTGCGGCGCAGGAGGAGACGGGCAGCGCCATTCCCGCGGTCGGCTATCCGGTGCCCTACGCGGTCACCGCGGTCCTGGTGCTGGTGTCTGGCTACCTGGCGCTGTTTCTGTAGGCGCCGCTACGGGGTATTCCTGGGCGCATCGTCGCCCGCGTCGTCCGGTTGATGCCACGCCTGCGTCGTCCAGTTGAACTGGATCGCGAGCATGCGCAGCAGGAACACGGTGGCGATGGAAACGTAGGCCGAGTCCTGCACGTGGAAATCGGTCAGACGTATGAGCGCCAGGAACATCAGGCAGCCGGCCAGCGTGGCGAGGGCGTACAACTGTCCGGGCTTGAGGATCAGCGGCTCTTCGCGCACGAAGACGTCGCGCAGGATGCCACCGCCGACCGCATTGACCACGCCGACCAGCACGGCTGCCGTGGGCGAGAGCCCGGCTGCGAAGGATTTCTGCATGCCCACCACGGCATAGGCGCCCAGCCCGAGCGCATCGACGGCGGCGATCACACGCTCGAAGCGACGGGCGAGACGATAGGTCAGACCGCCCAGCAGCGCCGCCGCCAGCACCGCGTAGAGATAGCGCTCGTCGCGCAGCACCGCCGGCACTTCCTGCAGGAACATGCCATCGCGGATCAGCGCGCCACCCACGCCGGTGAGCAGTGCCAGCACGAACACGCCGACGAAATCGTGATGGCGCCGGATTGCCACCCAGGCGCCGGTCAGCGCGAACAGGAAGATCGCGGAGAGATCGAAATAGATGGGTAGCTGGAACTCCTCGGGCATCGTCGGGCGGGTTGCGTGAGTCGTGACTCGCTGCGTTTGTTCAGCGCCCGCTGCCGAACAGGTTCACGCCGAGTTCGTCGGTGATGTACTCGATCGCCTTCATCGCCCGCACGCTGTTGCCGGCGTCGTTCACGCGCGGCGAGAAGCCGACGATGGCCATCTTGCCCGGCACGATCGCGACGATGCCGCCGCCCACGCCGGTCTTCGCCGGCAGACCGGCCGTGTAGGCCCACAGCCCGGACTCGTTGTAGAAGCCCGCCATCATCATCAGCGCCAGGACCTTCGGGACGTAGCTGGTCTCCAGGACGCGCACGCCGGTGATGGGATTGATGCCGCGGTTGGCCAGGGTCGCACCCATCACGGCCAACTGCTTCGCGGTCACGCCGATCGAGCACTGGCGGGTGTACACGTCCACCGCCTCCATGGGATCGGAGTAGATGCGATCGCTGGCGAACAGGATGTAGCCGTGCGCACGGTTGCGCTGGTTCGTCGCGGCCTCGGACTGGTAGACATCCTCGATCACGCTGAGCTTCTCGCCCGCGAGGCTTTCGAAGTAGCCCATGATCGTGTCGAAACGCTCGGTCGCATTCTCGGCCTTCACCAGGCTGACCGACGCGATCGCGCCGGAGTTCACCAGGGGATTCACCGACACCTGCGGGATGATCTGCGTGGCGAGGATGGAGTTGAATTTCAGTCCGGTGGGCTCGACGCCGATCTTGTCCAGCACCACCTGCGCATCGCCGTGCTGCTGCATGACCAGCCCGGCGGTGAAGGGCTTCGATACCGACTGGATGCTGAAGGCGTAATCGACATCTCCTGCGGTGTACACGTCGCCGCGCGCCGTCACGATGGCCACGCCGAACAGCTCGGAAGGGACCTTCGCCAGTTCCGGAATGTAGTCGGCGTTGGCGCCGTCGTTCACGTCCTTGAACCGCTCGTGTGCTTCCTGCACCACGCGGTTGAGCACCTGCGCACTGGGAATGACCTGCGCAGCCGCATCCAGCGCGGCGCTGGCCAGGATCGCTGCGGCGAACAGAAACGCGGCCCGGCGTACCGGTTGCAATGCATCGACACTCTTCATCTCACGACTCCCGAAAGTGATGACTCCACCGACTCCAGATTGCCCCCGCCCGCTCAGAGAAGCATGGCGACGTAGCCGAACACGGTGAGCAGCACGCCCGACACGGCGTAGCCCACCGAGAACCCGATCCACGGCACCGTGCTGCCGATCTCCTCGGCGGCCTCGCGGCAGGGTGCCGAATGCGAGCGTGCGCCCGCAGTCGCGCCCATCAGCAC
>CAYLTE010000073.1:6643-17640 GCA_964386195.1 uncultured Burkholderiales bacterium
CGGGATTCATCTTCATCATGGTCGACCCGACCACCCACACCAGCAGCGGCGGCAGTGTGGTCACCACGAAGCCCGCGAGCAGGATCCACATCGCCGTGCTGCCGGTGACCATGGACAGCAGGGTGCCGCCGACGTTGATGCCGACGATGGCGACGAAGATGGTCAGGCCGAGATCCTCGAGCAACTGACGCGAGGAACTCGGTGTCGCCGCGAACACCGGGTAACGCGCGCGAAGCGAGGCGACGATCACCCCGCTCACCAGCAGGCCGCCTGCGGCGCCCAGGCCGATGGGCAGGCCGCGCACCTCGAACTCGAGCGCGCCGATGAGGAAGCCGAGGATCATGCCGATGGACAGCACCAGCAGATCGGTGGAGATGCTGGGCCGGGTGATGGCGCCTGCGAGCTTCGCCAGCTTTTGCACCGACTCCTTGACGCCGATCACGTGCAGCACGTCGCCGCGCCGGGGCATGGTCAGCTGGCCCCAGGGGATGGGATTGCCGCCGCGCTCCATGCGCACCAGCTGCACGGTGCCGCCGAAGTCGCGCTTGAGATCCTTGACCGGCAGCTCGGCGAAATGCTTGTTGGTGATCAGAATCTCCGCCTGGTCCAGGGGCGCTCGCAGGGCCATGCTGTCCGCGACTTCCGGACCGAGCACCCCCATGTTGTCGGTCAGTGCTTCGACGTGCCCCATCAGCACGACGATGTCGTTCTCGCGCAGGACCAGGTCGTCCACAGCGTCCAGCACCTGGCCGTCGCGCTCGACCCCTAGCCAGCGATAGACGGGGAACTGCTCGCGCAGTTCTCCGACCGTACGGCCGATGGATGTGGCGTTACCCACCCGATAGGCGCGCGCCCCGAACGGCTGGTAGGCGGTGAGGCCGGTCTCGTCCGCGGAGGGCACGCCGACCTGCTCCTCGTAGCGGCGTGCCGCGGCGCGCGCGTCCACGCCGAAGATCTTCGGCAGATAGCGCACGATGAGGATGATGCCGACCGTGCCCCAGACGTAGGTGATGCCGTAGGAAAGCGCGATGTTGGCCGAGATCTGTTCGGCGCTGAATCCGTCCGGCAGCGTGTAGGCGCCGGTGGTCACCGCCTGATCGGCCGCGCCGAGCGCCGCCGACATGGTCATCGCACCGGCGAGGATGCCGGCCGCCGAGCCGGGCGGCAGCGAGAACCAGTCGGCGAGCCAGACCGACAGCAGCAGACCACTGACCGAGCACAGCACCGCCAGCAGCACGTACTTCCAGCCGTCGTCCTTCAGCCCGTTGACGAATGCCGGCCCCACCCGCAGGCCCACCGCGTACATGAACAGGTAGTAGAACAGCAGGCGCGTGAAGTCGTCGATGCGGTACTGTTGGCCGTAGGTGGAGGCGAACGTCGAGATCAGCGTCCCCACGACGATGGCCGAGGCGGTGGTGCCCAGCCCGTACCCCTTGACCGTGACCTTGCCCAGCGCATAAGCGGCGCCGACCACGACGAACAGCAGCACGTAGGGCTGCTGCCCGAGGAACTCGAACAGTGCGTCCATCGTCGGTCCCGCTTCAGCGCTGGACGGAGTCGTGTGACACGGCAGCCAGCGCGGCAGGATTGAGCAGCTTCAGTCCCAGTGCCGCCTGATAGCCATGGATCTCCTTCACGTCGAGCTTGCGCATGAACTCCACGATCTCGCGGCTGATGATCTGCCCCGGCACCATGATCGGAAATCCCGGCGGGTACGGTATGACGAAGTTGGCCGACACCAGTTCCGGGCCCTTCTCCAGGCGCTCGTCGACTTCCTTGCTGAACAACTTGACGTGCTCGCAGTTGGCCTCGTCGTAGGCCATGTAATAGGCCTGGCGCATGTGTCCCTCCGCGGTCGCGCTCTTCGGGTCGTCGCGGAAGGCATCGTGGAAGCGGCTGAAGTCGGGCAGGTCCGGCACGTCCTGCGTCAGCGCCTTGACCCGCTCCTGGAACGCGGCGCGCTCGGCCGCGCCGCCGTCGGCGAAGCGCCGGTCGATGCCGCGTGCGATGTCGGCCAGCGCCTTGATGATGTGGGCGAGGTCGCTGCGCGTGTTGTTGATGTTGATCTGCACCAGCACGCTGTTGCGCGACGTCTTGTTGATCTGGATGTCGTACTGCTCGGACAGCAGCGCCTTGAACTGCGAACCGTCGAATCCGGCCGCGCCGCACAGCAGCGTGATGCGAGTGGGGTCGAGCATGAATTCGTCCTCGTCCAGCGCCTGCAGCCACTTCGCCCAGTTGCTGTGCTCGGAGGCGAAATCCTCGAAGCCGGACGGGCGGTACTGCGCCGGAATCATGTCGGCCGGCGTCGCGGCGCGGAAGTACTTCGAGATCAGCGGATGCGTGTTGATCTCCCGGCGCAGCCGCATCGCCAGCTGCAGCATGCGGCTGACCAGTTCGTAGCCCTCCAGTTCCATCTGGCGGCGCGCGATGTCGAGCGTGGCGATGATCTGCAGATTGGGAGAGGTCGAGGTGTGGGTGAAGTAGGCCTCCTTGAACGCGCTCTCCACGTGTTCGAAGTCCTGGTCCCGCACCACCACGATCGATCCCTGGCGCAGCGACGACATCGACTTGTGCACCGAGTCCGTCTCGTACACGCGCACGCGCGCCGTGTCCGGGTCGGGCAGCAGATGCATCTCGAGCAGCCTGGGATCGTCCGGCGCGAGCTTCGCCGTCTCCGCCTTGAAGGCCTCGAAGCGCTTGCGGTAGGCCGGGTCCTGGAACTGCTCCTGCAGCAGTGCCGCAGCGCCCATGCCCGAGCGCCGGCGCAGGAAGGGCGTGAAACGCGCGTAGCCGTACCACGCCTCGTCCCACAGGAAGACGAGGTCGGGCTTGATCGCGAGGCACTCCTCCATGGTGCGTTTGCAGTTGGCGATGTGGCCGTCGAAGGTGCAGTTGGTCAGCACCAGCATGCGCACCTTGTCCAGCTTGCCTTCGGCACGCAGTTTGAGCAGCGCCTGCTTGATCGGGCGGATCGGTACGCTTCCGTACATCGAGTACTGGGTGATCGGGTAGGCGTCGATGTAGTAGGGTTGCGCGCCGGCCAGCACCAGGCCGTAGTGGTGCGACTTGTGACAGTCGCGGTCGATGAGCGCGATGTCGCCGGGGCGCATCAGCGCCTGGTGGACGATCTTGTTCGACGTCGACGTGCCGTTGGTGACGAAGAAGGCGTGGTCGCCGCCGAACGCGCGGGCGGCCAGTTCCTGCGCCACCTTGATGTTCCCGGTCGGCTCCAGCAGGCTGTCCAGGCCCCCGGTGGTCGCCGACGATTCGGCGAGAAAGAGGTTGGGCCCGTAGAACTCGCCCATGTCGCGTATCCAGTTCGACTTGAAGATGGACTTGCCGCGGGCGACCGGCAGTGCGTGGAAGGTCCCGATGGGGCGGTTCGCGTACTTCTTGAGATTGTCGAAGTAGGGCGTGCGGTGGCGGTCGGAGACGCCTTCGAGCACCGCCAGGTGCAGTTCCATCATCTCCTCGGCGCCGCGGAACATGCGTCGGAAGCCGGCGCAGTCCTCCCGCCCGGCCATCGACTCGATGTTGCGCTCCGACAGCAGATAGATGTCCAGTTCGGGTCGTATGCGGTGCAGCACGCGCGCCAGCGCCGGCGCGTACTCGCGGACCGGCACCGCGTCGGGGTTGAAGTGGAAGGCGCGGTTCAGGTACTCGCGCACCTGCGACATGTCGTGGCGCGAGCGGAACGGGAAGCCGTCCTGGATGACCACCGACTGGATGTTGCCGTTGAACAGCACGGCGAGCAGTGCGTCCTCGAAGCTGCCGACCTGCAACAGCTCGTAGACGAACGGATCCTCGTTGCGGCGCAGCCTGCGCATCTCCTGCGCGGCACGTTCCCAGTGGTCGGGCTCGGATGCGGTGATGCCGAGCACCTCGAAGTAGGGTCGGTGATGCTCGCCGGGCGCCTGGGAGACCGGCATGAAGTCCGCCAGGCCGATGTCCGCTTCGACGCCAGGGTCCCACGCCGCCGGGTCGCTGCGGTACGCGCCGCTCGCCATCGCCGCGTTCAGTTCCCGCACCAGCCGCGCAAGCGAAGGGCCATCGTCGGCAGCGATGTGCTCGCGCAGGATACGCATCTGGTGGGCGCCTGGATAGGCCCAGAAGGCTTCCATGGGGGCCAGCTGGTCGAGCAGCGGCTGGACCTCGGCCTTGATCGCCTCGGTCGGCTGGCCCCGGGATGCGGCGGCCCCCCAGGCGCGGGCGAGGACACTGAGCTGAGCCCAGCAGTCGCTGCGCCGCTCTGCCGCGGAAAACAGGTCGGACAGATTGAGGTTGGTGGCCGTCGTGGGCGAGGTCATCTTGGGCCTCCTGATGGAAAAGCGACGCCGGGATTATGCGCGAGCTTGCCGACGGCATGTGTAGTTTCCTGCTTCCGACAGCCGATAGCCAGTGCCGCTCGCTCCGGCGTGGAGCGCCGTCGACGCAGCGGGCTAGAATGGCCGAAAGACAATCGGGAGGAAACCATGCAGCACGTCCGTTTCGGCCGTACCGGCCTGCAGGTGTCGCGCCTGTGCCTCGGCACCATGACATTCGGCCTGCAGTGCGACGAGGCCACCTCGTTCGCGATCCTCGATGCGGCGGCGCAGGCCGGCATCACCTTCATCGACACCGCGGACGTCTATCCACTGGGCGGCACGCTCGACGACGTCGGCCGCACCGAGGAGGTGGTCGGCAAGTGGCTGCGCGGCAAGCGCGAATCGTTCGTGGTGGGCACCAAGTGCAGCGGAAAGATGGGTGCGGCGCCGTGGCAGCAGGGTACGTCGCGCAAACATGTGATGAACGCCATCGATGCCTCGCTCAAGCGGCTGGGCACGGACTACGTCGATCTCTACCAGGTGCACCACCACGATCCAAACACCCCGACCGACGAGACGCTGGAGGCATTCGACGCGGTGGTGCGCAGCGGCAAGGCGCGCTACGTCGGCTGCTCCAACTACCAGGCGTGGCGGCTCGCGCGCGCCCTGGGGCGCAGCGAAGCGCTGGGGCTGGCGAAGTTCGTCTCGGTGCAGCCGCGCTACAACCTGCTGTTCCGGCAGATCGAGCGCGAACTGCTGCCGCTGTGCGAGGAGGACGGTATCGCAGTCATCCCCTACAACCCGCTCGCCGCCGGCCTGCTGACCGGCAAGCACCGCGTGGACAGCAAGCCGGCGGAGAACACGCGCTTCACGCTCGGGACCGCCGCCAAGATGTACACCGATCGCTACTGGCACGATCGCGAGTTCGGCGCCATCGACGCCTTCGTGCGCATGGCAGCGGAGGCGGGCATTGCGCCCACCACGCTCGCGGTGGCATGGGTGCTGGCCAATCCCGTCGTCACCGCGCCGATCGTCGGCGCGAGCCGGCCGGATCAGCTCGCCGCCAACGTGGCCGCAGTCGATGTGAAGCTCGATCCCGAGTTGAAGGCGAAGCTCGATGAGCTCACGCACGAGTTCCGCATGGGGGATGCGCCGCGCTGACTCTCTGGATCGACGTGCCGGCGCAAGCCGGCATCGTTTCATGGCGGGTCGTCAGTCCCCGGCCGCATCGCCCGGCGCGGTGTCGTTGCGTCCCGGCGGCAGGAAGAATTGACCCGGCCTGCGCAGCAGCCGCCTGCCCAGCGAACGTCCGAAGTCGAGCAGGAAGCCGCGCGGCAATCCGAAGGCGCGCGCGGCCGTGTACAGCGAGAGGGTGAAGCTCACCCCCAGGTTGAGCACGAACATCGTGCCGATGCCGACGACCGCCCACACGAAGAACGTCGTGTGCCAGCTCGCTTCGACGGCGGCGGTGGCAAGGGACAGCGTACCGGTGTTGAGCGTCACGTGACGCACGTCCAGCGGCAGGCCGAGGAACTGTCCGATCGCGGGCGTGAGGCCGAGCATGAGACCGAGCGAGATGTTCGTGCCCCAGCCGGCGATGTTGCGCGAGACCACGCCCGCGACCTTGACCATGCGCGTGCGTCCGAAACGCTTGCCGAGCCGGTGTTCGCTGATCGCCTGCGGCAGACGGTGCAGGCTGGCCCAGTTGTCGAACCAGCCGCCCACCAGGCTGGCCGCCCACAGGATCGCACCGGTGAGCGCCGCGTACCACACGGTCAGGCTCGAGATCGGGCTGAGCGTGTCGAACACGTACTCCGCCTCCGCATCGTCGAGGAACGTGCGGCCGAGCGCGAGCTGCCACAGCGCGCTCAGCGCGAAGGCGCCGATGAACACGATCACGATGTTGCCGAGCGCGGCGGCGATCTGCGAACGCACGATCTGCGCGGCATGGGTGACGATCTCGTCGATGCGTTCCGCCCCCTTGTGCTCGCGCATGATCCCCGCCAGCGACGCAGCGGTCATGGCCGGTTGCTTGGTGGCGAGAATCAGGCCGAGCGCCTGCAGGATCAGAAAGCTCACGGCGTAGTTGATGCCGGCCAGCAGCCCCTCGACGAACAAGGGTGCGTGCAGGCCGTGGATCTTCATCTTGATTGCCGCGGTGAAGACGGTGATGAAGCCGCCGCCTGCCGCGGCGAACCAGATGTGCCAGTACTCGCGGCGGGTCCAGGCGATGTAGTGCTCGCCGGTCTTGCCGGCGCGCTCGACGATTTTGCGCTGGAGCAGCCGCAGGTTGTCGCCGACGAGCTGGCGGATGCTGCGGTCGCTGTGGGTCGCCGCGATGAGCAGCGAGAGCAGCTGATGCAGCGCGGCGTAGCGCAGATCGCTGTCCTCGTTCTCCATGAACGTCAGCATCAGGTCCATGCGCAGCAGGCACCGGTCGAGGACCTCGAGGGTGTAGACCACGTCCACGCTTACACCCTGGTCGAGATGGCGTTCGATCTGCTTCATCGCCCCACGGCAACCGGCAGCGCACTCCCGCCACTGCGTCGCTGCCTCGCGGATGCCCGTGCCGGATTGCCAGGCCTGGAGGGCTGCTTCGGATGCCTGCTGCAGGCGGAAGAACGGGGATTCCGACACCGGCACCGGTTGGCTGCGCGTGCGGATCTTCTGCGACAGCCCCTCGAACTGCACGCGCGACACCAGCAGGCGGAAACCGTTGGCGAAGTGCGTGCGCATCGCCTTCCACGCATCCGCGTGCTCGGGCGACACCAGCGTCTGCGCCAGGCGCGAGAACAGGCCGTGCGGCAGACGGGCGAAGCGCACGACCTGCCTTTGCGTGCGATAGAGACGCAGTAGCAGTCGCGCCAGGTCGTGCTCGTCGGGCGGTTGCGGCAGGACGCGGCGCAGGAGGCGGTCGCCGACCTCCCCGAGAAAGCCACGACCGGTGGGCAGACCCGCGACGCCGAACAGATTGTCCGCCTCGGCCTCGCGCAGGACCTCGGCGAAGGAATCCTGCACCGATGCGCGCAGCGCCGGTGCGGCCTGCAGCAGATCGAGCAGCACCTGCCAGCGTCGCACCGCCCGCGTCGACAGCAGGCCCTCGTCGTCGAGTTCGTCGGCGTGATCGCCACCGCGCGCCCAGTCGAGCAGGTGCGACCAGGCATTGAGCCGGCTGATCAGGTCATCCGCATCCACCAGCGCCGTGAGCCTGTCATGCAGGCGTTCGATCTCCAGGCGCTCGGGCTGCGGATGGCGCGTGAAGAACTCGGCGAACTGGTGGAACGCCTCATCGATGCTCATGTCGGCTGGCGTGCAAACTCGATAAGCTGCGGGAAGAACTCGTCGAAATCGGCGCCCAGCGCCGCGTAGTGCGCGTCGAGGTCCGTACCCGCGCCGAGCAGCCCGTTGCCGCGCTTGAGGCGCTCGCCCATCCGCTCCAGTGCGAACCCCACCGACCGCACCTCGCGGTAGGAGGACAACCAGTCCTGCCGACTCATGGCCGGCGCGATCCGCCGCAGACGTTCCGGAAGCCGGCTCTCATGGCTATACAGCAGGCGGTAGACCCGGCCGGCGAACTGCTCGAGCGGCTGTGAGGAATAGCGCTCCCAGTCCCGCGCCAGGCAGTGGTCGTAGAACATGTCCACCATGATCCCCGCGTAGCGTCTGCGCGGGGAAGCGATGCGGGCACGGCTGCGAGCCACCACGGGGTGTGCGTCGGTATACGCGTCGATGCGTCGATGCAGGACGAGGCCACGCTCGACGCCGGGCGCATGCTCGCCCCGCAGCGGACCTTTGACGAAGTCGCCCATCAGGCTGCCCAGCAGGGCTTCGTCGTCGTCCGGGGCAAGGTAGAGATGGGCGAGGAAATTCATGGCGCGCCATTCTGCCACGCGCACCGCCGGCTACCGGGCGCTGCGCAGGCAATATCGTGCGATCGCGTCGAGCACGTCGTCTTCCTCGCCGGCAGCGGAAACGGCGGCGATCTCCACCCCGGCTGCCTGCTGTGCCTGCTCCAGCATGCGCGGCAGATCGCGGCGCAGATGGCCGCCGGTGCCCAGGAAGAGCGGGACGACGACGATGCGCGTGACGTCGGATCGAGCGAGGGTGGTGGCCGCAGTCGCGAGGTCGGGCTGCATGAACTCGAGGAAGGCGAGTTCGACCGGCCCGTCGTGTCCGCTGCGCACGCGCTGGAGGAGACGATCGAACGGCTCGCGCCAGCGTTCGTCGCGAGCACCGTGGGCGAAGAGGATGAGGCCGGTCATGGAAGGCAGTTTACCCGTCCGGTGGTGTTGTCCTGCTCCGTGGCGTCATCCCGAGACGAAGTCGAGGGATCTTCGCATTGCAGCGTCCACGGCGAGGATTCCTCACTGCGTTCGGAATGACACCGAACCTTCGAGACTCCTCACTTCGCGCGTGTGACACCGCAGAAAGCGTCGCCGCCTACCTACGCGCTTCGCTGCAGCGGCTCCCAGTCCATCGCAGCCTCGGCCTGCGACACGATGCCTTCGTACACCTCGCCGATCATCAGCAGCGCAGGTCCATCCCCGAGCGCATCGGCTGCCTGCGCCAGTGTCGACACGCGTGCAGGAATCATCCGCGAGCCGGGCAGCGAGGCGTTCTCCACGAACACCGCCGGCCGGCCAGCCGGCACGCCGGCGGCGATCAGGCCGTCGGAGATGGCCTGCGCCTGCCGGCTCGCCATGTAGAGCACCGCGGTGTCGGCCGCCGCGGCCGGGCCTGCCCAGTCGTGTTCGCGTTCGCCGTCGCCGACTCTCGGCGTGAGGAACGCGACGCTGCGGCTGATGCCGCGTTCGGTGATCGACTGCAGCAGGTCCGCGCTCGCGGCGAACGCGGCGCTGATGCCGGGCACCACTTCGACCCGGATGCCGGCCTCGCGCAGCGCGTCGATCTCTTCCTGCGCGCGGCCGAACAGCATGGGGTCGCCGCCTTTCAGGCGCACGACGGTTTGGTGGCGATGTGCGGCGTCGATCAGTTGCTTGTTGATGAAGCGCTGCGCGGTGGAGAGCTTCCCGCAGCGCTTGCCCACCGGGATCAGGACTGCGCGGTGCGCGAGCGCGAGCACCTCCGGGTGCACCAGCGCATCGTGCAGGACGACGTCGGCCCGTTCGAGCAGACGCACGGCCCGCACGGTCAGCAGATCGGGAGCGCCGGCGCCTGCGCCGACCAGATGCACCGTGCCGCTCATGCGTGGGCGCTCCCCACGATCGTGCCGGCGGCCACGGTCCGGTTGGTCGATTCGTCGATCACGATGAACGCGCCGGTCACCCGGTTGCGCGCGTAGTCGTCGACGGCGAGCGGTCGCTGGGTACGCAGGCGCACGCGCGCGATGTCGTTCATCTGCAGGGTGTCTGGTCCCTCGACCAGACGCAGGCTGTCGACGTCGATGCGGTGCTGCAGTTGCGCGAAGCGGGCGCGTACGCTGGCGCAACCGTGCTTGACCAGATAGGGACGGGAAGGCACGAGCGCTTCGCCGTCGAACCAGCACACCTCGGCCTCGATGTCCTGCCCGATGGCCGGCAGCGTTTCCGGAGCGGCGAACAGGTCGCCGCGCGAGACGTCGATCTCACGGTCGAGCTTGACGGTGATCGCCATGTCGGGACCGGCGCTGGTCAGTTCCCCGTCGGCATTCAGGATCTGCGCAACCCGCGCGCGTATCCCGGCGGGCAGGGCGACGATCTCGTCGCCGACAGCAATCTCACCGGCAGCCACCGTGCCCTGGTAGCCGCGAAACTCCCCATTCTCGAAGCCCGAGCCCGGCTGCGCGTTGCCCCCAGCCAGTCGCACCACGCGTTGCACCGGGAAGCGCAGCGCCTGCGCGGCGTCGCGCGTCTGGTCGTCGTGGCGCGCCGGCGCGGTCTCGAGATACTCCAGCAGCGTCGGTCCGCGATACCAGCCCAGCGCATCGCCGCGCACGACGACGTTGTCGCCGCGCAGGGCCGACACCGGTATCTCGTGCACCTCGACGAACCCCAGTCCGGTGGCGAAGCGGTGAAACTGCTCGCGGATGCGCTCGAACGCGACCTGCGCATCGTCGACGAGATCCATCTTGTTCACGGCCAGCACGATGCGCGGAATGCCGACCCAGCGCGCCAGATACGCGTGGCGCCGCGTCTGCGGCTGCAGTCCGTGGCGCGCGTCCACCAGCAGCACCGCGACGTCGGCGGTGCTGGCGGCGGTGACCATGTTGCGCGTGTACTGTGCGTGGCCGGGGGAGTCGCCGATGATGAACTTGCGCGCCGGCGTGGCGAAGTAGCGGTAGGCCACGTCGATGGTGATGCCCTGCTCGCGCTCGGCGCGCAGGCCGTCGGTGAGCAGGGACAGATCGACCTCGCTCAGTCCGCGACGGCGCGAGGCCGCCTCCAGCGCGGTGAGCTGATCGGCCTGCAGGCCCTTGCTGTCGTAGAGCAGGCGCCCGATCAGGGTGCTCTTGCCGTCGTCCACGCTGCCGGCGGTGACGAAGCGGAGCAGGCCGGTGCGCGGCGTCGGTTCGGGTGCGCTCATCAGAAGTAGCCCTCTTTCTTGCGCAGCTCCATGGCCGCGTCGTTGGTCTGATCGTCGAGACGGGTGGCACCGCGCTCGCTGATGCGTGCGCTCTGCGTCTCGCGCACGATCTCGTCCACTGTCGCGGCGAAGGACGCAACCGGAGCGGTGCAGGTGATGTCGCCCACG
>CAYLTE010000074.1:0-17532 GCA_964386195.1 uncultured Burkholderiales bacterium
ACTCACGCGAGCACATCTCGATGTGGACGCCGGGAAATCCCTGCACGAGGATTTCCACGGCATGAGCGGCATCGATCTCAATCGCGCAGGCACCCCGCTGCTGGAGATCGTCAGCGAGCCCGAACTGCGCAGCGCGGAGGAAGCCGTTGCCTACGCCCGCGCGCTGCACGCGCTGGTGCGCTGGATCGGCATCTGCGACGGGAACATGCAGGAGGGCTCGTTCCGCTGTGACGCCAACGTGTCCATCCGCCGGCCCGGCGAGCCGCTCGGCACGCGCTGCGAGATCAAGAACCTGAACTCCTTCCGCTTCCTCGAGCGTGCGATCCATTACGAGGTCGCCCGCCAGAAGGAGATCCTCGAGGACGGCGGCCGTATCGTGCAGGAAACCCGCCTGTACGATCCGGACCGCGACGAGACGCGCTCCATGCGCTCGAAGGAGGACGCGCAGGACTACCGCTACTTCCCCGACCCCGACCTGCTGCCGCTCGAGCTGAGCGCGGAGTGGATCGACGAGGTGAGGCGCAGCATGCCTGAGCTTCCCGAGGTGAGGCGCAACCGCTTCATGGAGCAGTACGCTCTGCCGGCCTACGACGCGGGCGTGCTGACCGCGGGGCGCGAGATCTCCGACTATTTCGACGCCCTGGCGCGGCGCCTTCCGCAGCAGGCCAAGCTTGCGGCGAACTGGGTGATGGGGGACGTCGCCGCTCGTCTCAATCGCGAGGGTCTCGAGTTCGACCGGGTTCCCATCTCCAGCGAGGCGCTCGCCGGACTCCTGACGAAGGTGGCCGACGGCACCCTATCGGGCAAGATGGCGCGGGAGGTGTTCGAGGCGATGTGGAACGGCGAAGGAAGCGCCGAACAGATCGTCGAGGCACGCGGCCTGCGCCAGATTTCCGACAGCGGCGCGCTGGAACGGCTCGTGGCCGAGGTGCTGGCCGCCAACCCGGCTCAGGTGGCCGAATACCGTTCCGGCAAGGAGAAGGCGTTCAACTTCCTGGTCGGGCAGTGCATGAAGGCGAGCAAGGGCAAGGCGAATCCGGCTCAGCTGAGCGAGATCCTCAAGAAAACCCTGTCCTGAACGCGCGGTCTCAGGGTCGCGCCACCCCGGTCAGCTCGACGAAGCGCACCTTGTCCTCCTGGAAGCGCCGCTGGATTCCCTGGATATCGGCGCGGTACCGGGCGATGTCCCCGCGAATCTCCTCGACCACCTGACGCTGCAGGTCGAGGTCCTCGCCCAACTGCGGCGGGACCTGGCGTCCGGCGCCGCGCAGCTTGCCGACCTGCTGCTCGAGCCGTTCGAGGCGTTCCTCGGCGTGCCGCAATTGAGGCTGAAGGCCGCGGATCGCCTGGTTCGGAAGCGCCAGCGTGCGCTCGCGGGCGGCATCGATTTCCTGCTCGCTGGTGTAGGTGGCCAGCAGTGCGGTATCCCGGCGATGCTGCGCCGCCTTGCGCTTCTGCTCCTCCCGCTCCCGCCTGGCATTCGCCTGGGCGGCCGCGCGCTGTTCCTCCGTCATGGTCGCGTCGATGCGCCGGACCGCGACGCCGCGCTTGGTCATCTGGGTGGCGGAAACGTCACGGTACTGCGAAGGAATGTATTCGCCATAATGGGTTACGCCGCGTTCGTCCACCCACTTGTAGATCTTCGTCGCGGCGGCCGGCGCGCCCTTCGCGGCCTTCTTCGGTTGCTTCGCTGCACCGGCGTCGGCCACGGCCAGGAGACTGGCGAGGCAGATCATGACCGGCACAAACTTAAGTGACATTCGGCGAAGCTCCGTAGCGCGTTCGGTATGCGGCCACCGATTGCAACTCGCGTGCCATTGAGGGGTCCGTTTGCAATTGCGCGAGCAGGTCGTCCAGCGTGGCGATGCTCAGCACGGGAATTCCGAACTGCCGGTTCACTTCCTGGACTGCCGACATCTCGCCGCTGCCGCGTTCCATGCGGTCGAGCGCGATGACGACCGCCGCGGGGCGCGCGCCGCTGCGTTCGATCAACTCGACCGATTCGCGCACCGACGTGCCGGCGGATATGACGTCGTCCACGATCAGGACCCGGCCCGCCAGCGGCGCGCCGATCGTCGTTCCGCCTTCGCCGTGGTCCTTGGCCTCTTTGCGGTTGAAGCAGATGGGCACGTTGCGGCCCAGGTCGTCCAGTGCCACGGCGGCTGCGGTCACCAGCGGGATGCCCTTGTAGGCCGGTCCGAACAGCAGGTCGAAATCGACGCCGCCTGCCAGGATGGCTTTTGCGTAGAATTGCCCGAGTCGCCTGAGCGCCTGACCGTCGTTGAACAGGCCCGCATTGAAGAAGTAAGGCGACAGCCGTCCGGCCTTGGTCTTGAACTCGCCGAAGCGCAACACGCCGCGCTCGATGGCGAACTGGATGAACTCCCTCCGAAATCCCTGATCGATCTGTTCTTCGCGCGTGCGCATCGTATCCCTCAATCTGAACGGCATCCGCTCTGCCGTAGCAAAGGGCTTCCTCGACTGGCTGGCTATGCAGGAAGCCGACGTCGTGTGTGTACAGGAACTGAAGTGCCGGCCTGGCGACCTGACCGAGCACATGCGCAGTCCCGGCGCCATGCACGGCTACTTCCACTGCTCCGGCCGGCCCGGCTACAGCGGGGTAGCAATCTACAGCAAGCGCGCAGCCGACGAAATCCGCGAGGGCATCGGCATCCCGGACATCGATGCCGAGGGTCGCTACCTGGAGGCCCGCTTCGGCAACCTCAGCGTGGTGTCCTTCTACGTGCCCTCCGGTTCGAGCTCGCCCGAGCGCCTGCAAGTGAAGTTCTCGTTTCTCGAACGCGTCATCGCGCCGCTGCACGCACTGGGCAGCAGCGGCCGTGACGTGGTCATCTGCGGCGACTGGAACATCGCGCACAAGGAGATCGACCTGCGCAACTGGCGCTCGAACCAGAAGAACTCCGGCTTCCTGCCGCAGGAGCGTGCCTGGCTCTCGGGCGTGTTCGACCAACTCCACTATGTAGATGTGTTCCGGCGTGTCGATACCCGTGCCGAGCAGTACACATGGTGGTCGAACCGCGGCCAGGCGTGGGCAAAGAACGTCGGCTGGCGCCTGGACTACCAGATCGCCACGCCCGCCATCGCTGCCCGCGCACATCGGGTGGCGATCTACAAGGACCAGCGATTCTCCGATCACGCACCGCTGACCATCGACTATGACTACCCGTTCTGATTCCCGCCCATGACCCAGGCCGCCCGCGGCGCCTGGCTGCAGGACCTGCGCGTGTACCTGGAACCGCCGGTTGCGCGCATGCTGCTGCTGGGGTTCTCGGCCGGGCTTCCACTGCTACTGGTGCTGGGCACGCTCTCGTACCGTCTGCGCGAGGCCGGCATCGATCGCACCACGATCGGTTTCCTGAGCTGGGTCGGCCTCGCGTACGGATTCAAGTGGGTGTGGGCGCCGCTGGTCGACCGGCTGCGCATCCCGCTGCTCACTACATGGCTGGGCCGACGCCGCAGCTGGCTGATCCTCGCGCAGTTCGCGGTCGTCACCGGGCTGGTCGGCATGGCGCTCACCGATCCCGTGGATGGGCTGCGCGCGCTGGTGGTCTTCGCGCTGCTCGCCGCGTTCGGCTCCGCCACCCAGGACATCGCTCTGGACGCCTACCGGATCGAGTCCGCAGCGCTGTCGCGCCAGGCGGCGATGGCCGCCGCCTACCAGGTGGGTTATCGCGCGGCGATGATCACCTCCTCGGCCGGCGCATTGTGGATCGCCGCGGCGCTCGACCCGGACGAGCAGACCTACCAGCACGCGCCGTGGGTGGCCACCTACCTCACGATGGCGGCGCTCATGGCGGTCGGCGTCGTCACCGTGCTGTTCTCCCGGGAGCCCGCGCGCGAGATCGCACCCGAGGTGAAGGCGCGCGAGCAGGCGGCCGCGGGGCGCCTGCGCCGGCTCGGGCTACCGGCTCCGGCGCTGACCCTCCTCACCTTCCTGCATTCGGCGGTCTACAGTCCGTTCCAGGATTTCGTGTCGCGCTACCGGTGGCAGGCGCTGCTCCTGCTCGCCCTGATCGGCACGTATCGCGTTTCCGACATCGTGCTCGGCGTGATGTCCAATCCGTTCTACCGCGACATGGGGTTCACCAAGGACGAGGTCGCGGCGGTCTCCGGCGTGTACGGCGTGATCATGACGCTGGTGGGCGCGGCGCTCGGAGGAGTGCTCTCCCTGCGCCTGGGCGTGATGCGGGTGCTGTTCCTGGGGGCAATGCTCTCTGCTGCCACCAATCTGTTGTTCGCCTGGCTCACCACGCGCGGACACGATCTCGTCGGCCTGGTGTTCGTGATCTCGGCGGACAACCTGAGCGGTGGACTGGCGAGCGCGGCGTTCGTCGCCTACCTGTCGGGGCTTACCAACCTTGCCTACTCGGCGACGCAGTACGCCCTGTTCAGCTCCATCATGCTGCTGCTGCCGAAGTTCCTCGCCGGCTTCTCGGGCTGGGCAGTGGACCACTACGGCTACACCAGCTTCTTCATGGGCACTGCCCTGCTCGGCGTGCCGGTGATGATCCTGGTTCTGCTGGCGGGGCGGGAGGCGCGGCGGCGCGCCGCGCTGCTCCCTGCAACACCGCCCGGCTGAGACTTCCGCTTCAGGGGCGCGCCGCGTCCAGGCGGTAGACGGCCACTGCCCCGAGCAGGTTCGGCAGCAGTCCGATGCGTTCACCGCGCTCGTTCATCACCACCTGCTCGAGGATGCGGATGCCGCGTGCGGAGCAGAACGATTCGAAGTCGGCGATGGTGAACAGGTGGACGTTGGGCGTGTCGTACCACTCGTAGGGCAGGTTCCGGGACACCGGCATGCGGCCGCCGAGGAAGATCTGCGTGCGCAGGCGCCAGTAGCCGAAGTTGGGGAAGCTGACGATCCCTTCGCGGCCTACCCTGAGCATCTCCCGGAGCAGATCCTCGGTGTGGCGCACGGCCTGCAGCGTCTGCGACAGGATCACGTAGTCGAAGGAATTCGACTCGAATCCGGAGAGCCCGGACTCCAGGTTGCTCTGGATGACGTTCACGCCGTTGCGCACGCTGGCCGCGATCCTGGCGTCGTCGATCTCGATGCCGTAGCCGTTCGCTGCCCGCGTCTCGCGCAGTGCGCGCAGCAGCGTTCCATCGCCGCACCCCAGGTCGAGCACGTGCGCACCCGGCCGGATCCACTGTGCGATCGCAGCGAAGTCGTGGCGGGCCGCACGGCCCGGCCTGGCGGTACCGGGACTAGAAGCGAGTTCAGCCGACATCGATCTTGTCGAAATAGGCGCGCACCACGCCGTGGTAGCGCGCATCGTCCATGAGGAAGGCGTCGTGTCCGTGCGGTGCGTCGATCTCGGCATAGGAAACGTCGAGCCGGTTGTCGACCAGCGCCTTGACGATCTCGCGTGAACGCGCAGGGGAGAATCGCCAGTCCGAGGTGAACGACACCACGAGGAAGCCGGCGCGGGCGCGCGACAAGGCCTTGGCGAGATCGCCGCCGAAGTCCGCCGCCGGGTCGAAGTAGTCGAGCGCCTTGGTGATGCGCAGGTAGGTATTGGCGTCGAAGTACTCGGAGAACTTGTCACCCTGGTAGCGCAGATAGGATTCGATCTCGAACTCGACGTCGAAGTTGAACTTCAGGCTCCCCGTGCGCAGCGCGCGTCCGAATTTCTCCGCCATCGCATCGTCGGACAGGTAGGTGATGTGCCCGAGCATGCGTGCCAGCCGCAGGCCGCGCTTCGGTACCACGCCGTGCGCGTAGTAGTCCCCGCCATGGAAGTCCGGGTCCGTCGTGATCGCCTGGCGCGCAACCTCGTTGAAGGCGATGTTCTGCGCGGAGAGCTTGGGGGCCGCGGCGATGACGAAAGCGTGCGCCACACGCTCGGGATGGCTCATGGTCCACTGCAGGGCCTGCATCGCTCCGAGGCTGCCGCCGATTACCGCGGCGAAGCGCTCGATGCCCAGTTCGTCGGCCAGCCGCGCCTGCGCCTCGACCCAGTCCTCCACGGTGACCAGCGGGAACTGTGCGCCCCAATGCCGCCCCGTCGCGGGATTGATCGATGCGGGACCGGTGGAGCCATGGCAGCCGCCCAGATTGTTCACACCGAGCACGAAGAAGCGTTCGGTGTCCAGCGGCTTGCCCGGTCCGACCAGGTTGTCCCACCATCCCCCGCTCCTGGGATCGTCCTCGTACACGCCGGCGACGTGGTGCGAGGCATTCAACGCATGGCACACCAGCACCGCGTTGCTGCGCGCCGCGTTCAACTTACCGTAACTCTCGTAGGCGAGATCGTAGCGCTCGATCGCTGCACCGCTTCGCAGGACCAGCGGACGATCGAAGCTGGCGCGTTGCGGTGTGACGATCCCCACCGAACCGGGAGCGGCGGCCAGGGCAGCGGCAGGCACGGTCGAGTTCACGTTCAGGACGCAGGCGGCTCGACGCTCAGGTCGATGATGGACAGGCGGCGCACCAGCTGCTGGATGGCGTCCTGGCGCATGTCCTGATAGAGGAAAATCTCCTCGTTCTCCTTGGCGAGCGCCGCATCGTCGTCGTATATGAGGTCCCGCTCGAGCGTGATCTCGTCCGCCGGCAGCAACTCCTTGCCGGCGGCATCGCGCACCCGGAAGGCGATGCGGTAGCGCAGCAGGTACTCCTGCACGCGCCCGGCCGCGCTCAACGAGAGGATCTGCTTCTGCTGGGTCTCCCCGAGTATCTCGAGCACCGCATCCGCCCGGCGCGGCGTGTCTGCCAGCCTGCTGCGGCTGTAGCTCTCGACGTAGCGCTTGAACTCCGCGCCGAAGGACGAATAGTCCGGCGCAGCGACGTAGAGGTTCTCGAAGGGGATCTGCGCAGGCGCGACCGGCCTGAACCCGCACCCCGCCAACTGGACGAGCAGCGCGGGCACCACTGCCAGCTGCCAGGCGCGCTTCATAGCACCAGATTCACCAGGCGCCCGGGAACGACGACGACCTTGCGGATCGTCTGATCGCCGACGTGACGGGCGGAGGCAGGGCTGGTGCGGGCGATCTGCTCGATCTGCTCGCGCGACGCCGTCGCCGGGACGCGGATGCTCCCGCGCGTCTTGCCGCCGATCTGCAGCACGAGTTCGATCTCGTCCTGTGCCATTGCAGAGTCGTCGGGCTCCGGCCAGGGTGCCGCGAATACGTCGTCGCCGAAACCGAGCTCGCGCCACAGGTGATCGCACAGGTGCGGCGTGATCGGCGCCTGCACGCGCAGCAGGATGGCCAGGCCTTCCTGAATCGCCCGCGCACCGGCGTCGCGGTCGATGCCCTCGAGCGCATTGAGCATCTTCATGCAGGCCGAGGCGACGGTGTTGAACTGCTGGCGCTGCATGTCGAAGTTCGCCTGGCGCAGATTGAGGTGGATCTCCCTGCGCGCCGCGGCGGTGCGCTCGTCGAGTTGCCCGTCGAGCGCCGGAGCGGCATCGAGCCGCGAGCGCACGTCTTCGCCGTATCGATGCGCGAAGGCCCAGACGCGGCGCAGGAAGCGGAAGGAACCCTCGACGCCCGAATCCGACCAGGCCAGCGTCTGCTCCGGCGGGCTGGTGAACATCATGAAGAACCGCGACGTGTCGGCACCATACTGGTCGACGAGCGATTGCGGGTCCACGCCGTTGTTCTTCGACTTCGACATCGTGCCGATGCCGCCGGACTCAACCGGCAGGCCGTCGCCCCGCAGAACCGCCGTGATGCGGTTGCCGCGCTCGTCGGTCTTGATCTCGACGTCGGCGGGGTTGTAGTACGCGATGCGCCCGCTGCCCTGCTTGCGGTAGAAGATCTCGTTGAGCACCATGCCCTGCGTGAGCAACTGCGAGAACGGCTCGGCGAACGACACCATCCCGAGGTCGCGCATCACCTTGGTCCAGAAGCGCGAATAGAGCAGGTGCAGGATGGCGTGCTCGATGCCGCCGATATACTGGTCAACCGGCAGCCAGTAGTTCACGCGCTCGTCGACCATCGCGCCGTGGTTGTCCGGGCAAGCATAGCGGATGTAGTACCAGGACGAATCGACGAAGGTGTCCATGGTGTCGGTCTCGCGCCGCGCCGCCTTCCCGCACCTCGGGCACGGCGTGTTCACGAAATCGGGCCGCTTGTTGAGCGGATTGCCGCTGCCGTCGGGAACGCAGTCCTCGGGCAGCACGACGGGCAGCTGCGCCTCGGGGACAGGTACGTCGCCGCAGCTGTCGCAGTGGACGATCGGGATCGGGCAGCCCCAGTAACGCTGGCGGGAGATGCCCCAGTCGCGCAGACGGTACTGGGTGCGTTTGCGCCCCAGTCCCTTGCGCTCGAGATCCGCAGAGATCGCATTCACGGCGCCGGCGAAGTCGAGCCCGTCGTAGCGCCCCGAATTGATGAGCGTCCCGCGTTCGGCGTACGCCTCCTGCCACGGAGCAGGCGTGGCGTCGCCGGCGGAAGTGCGCACCACCGGCTTGATCGGCAGGGCGTACTTGGTGGCGAACTCGAAGTCGCGCTCGTCGTGCGCCGGGACCGCCATCACCGCCCCTTCGCCGTATCCCATGAGCACGTAGTTGGCGATCCACACCTCGAGCTTCTCCCCGGTGAGGGGGTGCAGCACGTGCAGCCCGGTCGGTACGCCCTTCTTCTCCTGTGTGGCCATCTCTGCTTCCATGGCCGGGCCGCGCTTGCACTCCTCGATGAAGGCATGCAGCGCCGGATTACCGGCGGCGGCGAGCGACGCGAGCGGATGCTCCGCCGCCACCGCGCAATAGGTGGCACCCAGCAGCGTGTCGGCACGGGTGGTGAAGACCTTCAGTGCCTGGTGCTCGTCGTGCGCGTAGGGAAAAGAAACTTCCACCCCCTCGCTGCGCCCGATCCAGTTCGCCTGCATCAGCTTCACGCGCTCCGGCCACCCCGGCAGCGCGTCGAGGGCTTCGAGCAACTCGTCGGCGTAGGCGGTGATGCGCAGGTAGTACATCGGGATCTCGCGCTTTTCCACCAGCGCGCCGGTGCGCCAGCCGCGGCCGTCGATCACCTGCTCGTTGGCGAGCACGGTCTGATCGACCGGATCCCAGTTCACCACGCCGGTCGTCTTGTACGCCAGCCCCTTCTCGAGCATGCGCAGGAACAGCCACTGGTTCCAGCGGTAGTAGTCAGGGCGGCAGGTCGCCAGCTCGCGCTCCCAGTCGATGGAGAAGCCCAGCGACTTGAGCTGCTTCTTCATGTACGCGATGTTGTCGTAGGTCCACCGCGCTGGTGGCACGCCGTTCGCCATCGCCGCATTCTCCGCAGGCAGGCCGAAGGCGTCCCATCCCATCGGCTGCAGCACGTTGTAGCCGCGCATCCGGTAGTAGCGCGAGAGCACGTCGCCGATGGTGTAGTTGCGCACGTGTCCCATGTGCAGCTTCCCCGACGGGTAGGGGAACATCGAGAGGCAGTAGTACTTGGGACGCGACCGGTCTTCCACCGATCGCGCGGCCTTGCGCTCGTCCCAGGCGGCCTGTGCCTGCGCTTCGATGTCTGCTGGGCGGTACTGGGACTGCATCGCTGTGTGCTGCCTTGTGGCGAGGTTGGGAGGGACCGCGGATTATACCGGGCAAGGCTCGGGCAAGACCGAAGGAGCCACGCCGTCGCTCCTGCCGTAACGGCTGCCGGCGCGGGCGCTGCCGTATAATCGATGTGCTTCCGTAGCGACTCACTCCGTGGCTTCCGGCAACCTCCTCGAAGGCCTCAACGAACAGCAACGCCTCGCCGTCACGCTTCCGCACCAGTCCGCACTGATCCTGGCGGGCGCGGGCAGCGGCAAGACGCGGGTACTGACGACGCGCATCGCCTGGCTGATCCAGACCGGCCAGATCGGGCCGCAGTCGCTGCTCGCGGTGACCTTCACCAACAAGGCGGCGCGCGAGATGCTCACGCGCATCTCCGCCATGCTGCCGATCGATACGCGAGGCATGTGGGTGGGAACCTTCCACGGCCTGTGCAACCGCATGCTGCGCGCGCACTATCGCGATGCGGGACTGCCGCAGACCTTCCAGATTCTCGACAGCCAGGATCAGCTCGCGCTGGTCAAGCGCCTGCTCAAGTCGATGGGCGTCGACGACGAGAAGCTGCCGCCCCGCGACCTGCAGTATTTCATCAACGGAAACAAGGAGCAGGGCCGGCGCGCGGCACATGTGGAGGCCTACGACGAGCACTCGCGCCATCTGACCGAGCTGTTCGCGGAGTACGACCGGCAGTGCAACCGCGAAGGGGTCGTGGATTTCGCAGAGCTGCTGCTGCGCAGCTTCGAGTTGCTGTCGCGCAACGAGGTGTTGCGTGCACACTACCAACGCCGCTTCTCCCACATCCTCGTCGACGAGTTCCAGGACACCAACCGGCTGCAGTACCGCTGGCTGAAGCTGCTCGCCGGCAGCGACAACGCCATCTTCGCGGTGGGCGACGACGACCAGTCGATCTACGCCTTCCGTGGCGCCTCGGCCCAGAACATGTTCGAGTTCGAGCGCGACTTCGCACGCGGCGCGGTGATCAAGCTGGAGCAGAACTACCGCAGCCACGCGAACATCCTGGACGCGGCGAACGCCCTGATCCGGCACAACCAGCACCGGCTGGGCAAGGACCTGTGGACCGCGGAGGGTAAGGGCGAACTCCTGCGGCTCTACGAGGCGACGACCGACCTGGAGGAGGCTGCCTACATCCTCGACGAGGTGCGCCAGCTGCGCGGCGAAGGCGTGCGCCTGTCCAACATCGCGCTGCTGTATCGCTCGAACGCGCAGTCACGGGTGCTCGAGCACGCGCTGTTCAATGCCGCGCTGCCCTACCGGGTGTACGGTGGCCTGCGCTTCTTCGAGCGCCAGGAGATCAAGCACGCGCTCGCCTACCTGCGTCTGGTCGCGAACCCCGGCGACGACGGCGCCTTGCTGAGGGTGATCAACCTGCCGGCGCGCGGCGTGGGCGCGCGCACGCTCGAGCAGTTGCAGGAATCGGCGCGCATGCGCGGCATCAGCCTGTGGCAGGCGGCTTGTTCCACACCCTTGGGCGGGAAAGCTGGAGCCGGGGTCGCGGGGTTCGTGCAACTCGTGGAGACCTTGCAGCGCGAGTGCCGCGACCTGTCGCTCGCCGCCATCGTCGAGCGCGCCATCGAGCGCAGCGGGCTGATCGCCTATTACGAGACCGAGCGCGACGGCGCGGATCGGATCGAGAACCTGAACGAACTGGTCACCGCCGCCACCGGCTTCGAAATCGAGGGAGGCACGCTCGACCTCGCCAGGGATGCGGTACCGGGCGATGAGCCGGCCGTGGACGAGCGTCCGGCGGCGCTGCGCGCGCTCGAATCCTTTCTCGCCCACGCCTCGCTCGAGGCGGGCGAGCACCAGGCGCAGGCAGGCAGCGACGCCCTGCAGCTGATGACGGTGCACGCCGCCAAGGGGCTGGAGTTCCACACCGTCCTGATCAGCGGGCTCGAGGAGGGGCTGTTCCCGCACGAGAACAGCCTGAACCAGGACGACGGACTCGAGGAGGAGCGCCGCCTCATGTACGTCGCCCTCACCCGGGCGCGCCGGCGGCTGTACCTGAGCTTCGCGCAGAGCCGCATGCTGCATGGACAGACGCGCTACAACATCGCGTCGCGCTTCCTTTCGGAGATCCCCGAGGGACTGGTCCAACGCATCAACAGCGGGCGCAGTGCCGGCGGCTGGGCCACCTCCGCATGGAACGACGGCGGCCGCAGTGCACGTCGCGAATCCCCCGGCCTGGGACGGGCGGTTGCCGCCGACCCGGCGCTTCCGTTCCGCGTGGGGCAGAACGTCGTGCATGCGAAGTTCGGGCCGGGGGTGATCGTCAATGCGGAAGGTCGGGGCACCGATGCCCGCGTGCAGGTGAACTTCCGCAGCAGCGGCCTGAAGTGGCTGGCGCTGGAGTACGCCAAGCTCACGCCGGCGTAGGTCGGCTCAAACCGGCGAAGCCGGCCCCGGCTCGTCCGCAAGCCCGGTCCGTGACGCGAAGACGTCTCGATACGCGGTGTAAGCCGTCAAGATCGCGAGCGGCACCCAGAACGCGAAGCCGATGAACACGAGCGCGAGTGCCAGCAGCAGCAGCGCCGACATCACCGCCCCGTAGAGCAGGAACGGCAGGACGTTGACCGCGCAGGCACGCATGCTCATCGCCATGGCGCGCCAGGGTGGCACACCGTCGAGCATCACCAGGGCGGGAGCGAACCACATCGCCATGGCCAGGGGAACGAACAGCGCACCTGCGGCGAGAATCGCGGTGCTCGCCTTGTCCGCCGCCTCGGGACCGATCTGCTCCGGGTGTCCCGCCTCGGTCGCCTCGATCACCTGTCGCAGCTCCTCGCCGCCCAGCGACAGCGCAACCCCGCGCACGAGGACACTGCCGACGAGATAGACGCCGCCCACCGTCACCAGGGGTGCGGCGTTCTCGCGAAATCCGCGGAACAGGTGGGCGATCTCGATCTCCTGTCCCGCCTCGGTATCGCGTGCCGCGACCATCAGCCCCGCGAGCAGGATCGGCGTCACCAGATAGAGCAGGTAGCCCCCCAGCACCGGCAGCAGGGTCAATGCCACACCCAGCAACAGCATGATCATGCTGAGCACGATCCACAGGATCGCGTTGCGCCGGAACAGGGCGAAGGCCTCGGCAATCCAGCGCCACCCGCGCGCGAAGGGCACCCGCCGGATCAGGGGCACAGCAGCTCGGCGCCCGCCCCGGTGCGGGCTCGGGCGCGGTGATGCAGGAGGATGCGGCGGAAGCGCTCGGGGTCGTGGGCGTGCGTGAGGTCTCCTGGGCGCGGCAGGTGAAAGTCGTACAGCCGCGAGACCCAGAAGCGCAGCGCACCTGCCTGCAGCATCACCGGCCAGGCGTCGCGCTCGGCCTGCGTGAATGGACGCACTGCACGATAGGCGCGCAGCAGCGCGGCCGCCCGCACCGGATCGACCTCGCACTCGTCGGTGATGCACCAGTCGTTGAGCGTGATCGCAACGTCGTAGACGAGCACGTCCACGCAGGCGAAGTAGAAATCGATGAAGCCACCCACCGCCGGGGTGCCGCTCGGCCCGTCATGAAACAGGACGTTGTCGCGGAACAGGTCGGCGTGGATCACCCCGCGCGGCAGATCGTCGTGCCGATGTCCGGCCTGGTAATGGATCTCGCTGCGAAGAAGCTCGGCGTCCTCTGCGCTGAGGAATCGGTACAGTTCCGGCGCGCAGGCACTCCACCACCGGGGACCGCGCAGGTTGTCCAGATGCCCTCGGAAGGTCTGCCCGGCCTGGTGCATCTCGGCCAGCACCTCGCCCACCCTGGCGCAGTGCTCCGCGCTCGGCGCCATCTCCGGCTTGCCCTCGAGGAAGGTGACGATCGTCGCCGGCTTTCCGTTGAGCTCGCCCAGGTACTGATTGCGCAGATTGGCGATCGGCTGGGGACAGGGCAAACCGTGCGCGGCCAGATGCGCCATCAGGTCGAGATAGAACGGCAACTCCGCCGGCTCGAGCTTCTCGAACAACGTCAGCACGTAGCGGCCGTGCGAGGTGGTCACGAAGTAGTTCGTGTTCTCGATTCCCGCGAGGATCCCGCGCAAGTCGGTGAGGACCCCGATCGAGTAGTCCTTGAGCCAGGCGGACAGCTGCTCCGGCGTCACGGTGGTGAAGACCGACATCGCTTACAGGTTCAGGTGAGCCTCGCGCTCGCGCGCAGATGGTTCGAAGCCGCGCTTCTCGTAATGGTCGAAGATGGCCTTGACCACCTCCTCGGGCCGGTCGACCACCTGGATGAGGTCGACGTCCCCGGGGTCGATCATCTTCTCCGCCACCAGCGTGCCGCGAACCCAGTCCATCAGGCCGGACCAGTACGCGCTGTGCACCAGGATGATCGGCATGCGGCGAATCATACGTGTTTGCACGAGCGTGAGTGCCTCCATCAGCTCGTCCAGCGTGCCGAAGCCGCCGGGCATGACCACGTACGCGGAGGCGAACTTCACGAACATCACCTTGCGCGCGAAGAAGTGCCGGAAGGTCTGGCTGACGTCCTGGTAGGCGTTCGCCTGCTGCTCGTGCGGCAGCTGGATGTTCAGGCCCACCGAGAGCGATCGCCCGTGGTAGGCACCCTTGTTGGCCGCCTCCATCAGGCCGGGACCGCCGCCCGATATCACGGTGAAGCCGGCATCGGAGAGCTCGCGTGCGATCTGCTCGGTGAGCTGGTAGTAGGGATGGTCGGGAGGCGTGCGCGCGCTGCCGAAGATGCTCACGGCAGGGCGGATGCCGTTGAGCCGTTCGGTCGCCTCGGCGAATTCTGCGATAATCGCGAACACTCGCCACGCCTCTCTGCCGGCCCACGGCTTCTCGATCAGTTCGGGGGCCAACAGGGGCGGAATCTTCTCTGCAGGGTCCATAGTCGCTGATGTCGTGTTCATCGCGGCGGGCGGAGCAAGGCTTCACGCTCTGCATCGGCGGGCCGGTCAGGGCCCGCGAGCATTTATCGCGCCCACGCAGCTGCCCACGATGAAGACTCTAGTGTTGGTCGACGCCTCGTCCTATCTCTACCGGGCGTTTCACGCGTTGCCCGATCTGCGCAACAAGGCGGGAGAACCGACCGGCGCCATTTACGGTGTCCTCAACATGCTGCGGCGCCTGCACAAGGACGTGGCCGCGGATTATAGCGCGTGCATATTCGACGCCAAGGGCCGCACCTTCCGCGACGATCTCTACGACCGCTACAAGGCGAACCGCCCACCGATGCCGGACGATCTGGGCGCCCAGGTGGGACCGCTGCACGAGTGCATCCGGGCGATGGGGTGGCCGCTGCTGGAGGTACCCGGCGTCGAGGCGGACGACGTCATCGGCACACTCGCCGCGCGCGCCTGCGACGCCGGCATGCGGACCATCATTTCGTCCGGGGACAAGGATCTCACCCAGCTGGTGAACGGCTCGGTGACCATGGTCAACACGATGTCGAACGAAACCTTCGACGAGGCCGGCGTGCAGGCCAAGTTCGGGGTGAGGCCGGACCAGATCGTGGACTACCTGACCCTGATCGGCGACAGCGTGGACAACATCCCGGGCGTCGACAAGGTCGGTCCCAAGACCGCAGTCAAGCTGCTGCTGCAGTACGGCAGCCTGGACAACCTGATGCGACACGCCGACGAGATCGCCGGAGTGGTGGGGGAGAACCTGCGCAAGGCTCTGCCCTGGCTCACGACCGCGCGGAGGCTGCTCACGGTCAAGTGCGACGTGGACCTGCCGGAGGGCTTCGGACACATGGCCCACGTCGAACCCGATCGCGCCAAGCTCGCCGCCCTCTACGCGCGCCTGGAATTCAAGACCTGGCTGGCCGAGCTGAATGAGGCAGGCGTTGCCGGCTCCACGGCCGCAGCGAGGCAGCGCAGTTACGAGAGCGTCCTCGCACCGGCGCAGCTCGATGCGTGGATCGAGCGCCTGCGGCATGCCGAGCTGGCGTGCGTGGACACCGAGACCACCGGACTCGATCCGCACAACGCGCGGCTGGTGGGGATCGCCCTGTCGGTCGAATCCGACCGCGGCTGCTACATCCCGCTTGCGCACACGTACGCTGGCGCGCCGCCACAGCTCCCGTTCGACGAGGTGATCGCGCGCCTGCGAATCTGGCTCGAGGACCCGGCGCGCCCGAAGGTGGCGCAGAACGCCAAGTACGACACCCACATCCTCGCGAACCACGGCGTGCACCTGCGCGGCGTGGCGCACGACACTTGCGTGCAGTCCTACGTGCTGGAGAGCCACAAGCCGCACGACATGGACAGCCTCGCACACCGTCACCTGGGGCTGAAGACGATCACCTTCGAGGAGGTGGCCGGCAAGGGCGCCGCGCAGATCGGCTTCGAGCAGGTGGGCGTGGAGCGGGCGACGGAGTATTCGGCCGAGGATGCCGACGTCACCCTTCAGCTCCATCGGACGCTCTACCCGCACATCGTCGCGGACGAGCGCCTGCGCTTCGTCTACGAGCGCATCGAGATGCCGGTGATGGAAGTGCTGTACGAGATGGAGCGCGTCGGCGTGCTGCTGGACACTGCCCTGCTCGCCCGGCACAGCAACGAGCTGGGCCGGCGCCTGCTCGACATCGAGCAGCAGGCGAAGGAGGTCGCCGGCCAGCCGTTCAATCTCAATTCGCCCAAGCAGATCCAGGAGATCCTGTTCGAGCGCCACAAGCTGCCGGTGATCAAGAAGACTCCCAGCGGCCAGCCCTCGACCGACGAGGACGTGCTCGAGCAACTCGCGCTGGACTATCCCCTTGCGCGCCTGATCCTCGACTATCGCGCCATGTCGAAGCTCAAGTCGACCTATACCGACAAGCTCCCGCGCTTGGTCAATCCGCGCACCGGCCGCGTGCACACCACGTTCAACCAGACCACGGCCGTGACCGGGCGCCTCTCGAGCAACGAACCGAACCTGCAGAACATCCCCATCCGCAACGCCGAGGGGCGCCGCATCCGCGAAGCCTTCATCGCCGCACCCGGTTGCCAACTCGTCTCCGCTGACTACTCGCAGGTCGAACTGCGCATCATGGCGCACCTTTCGCGCGACGAGACGCTGCTGGAGGCGTTCCGTTCGGGCGAGGACGTGCATCGGCGCACGGCCGCGGAGATATTCGGACTCGAGGCCGAGGCGGTGACCAGCGAGCAGCGCCGCTACGCCAAGACGATCAACTTCGGCCTGATCTACGGCATGTCCGCGTTCGGGCTCGCCTCGCAGCTGGGCATCGAGCGCTCGGCTGCGCAGCAGTACATGGAGCGCTACTTCGCGCGCTATCCCGGCGTCAAGCAGTACATGGACGCGACCCGGCAGTCGGCGCGCGAGCGGGGCTACGTGGAGACCGTGTTCGGACGGCGCCTGTACATGCCCGATATCAATGCCGCCAACGGCCAGCGACGCATGGGCGCCGAGCGCGCCGCCATCAATGCGCCGATGCAGGGCACCGCTGCGGATCTGATCAAGCTCGCGATGCTCGAGGTCCACCGCTGGCTGACCACGCAGGGTATGCGCACCCGCCTCATCCTGCAGGTACACGACGAACTGGTGCTCGAAGTCCCGGATGCGGAACTGACGCGGGTGCGCGAACGCGTTCCGGCGTTGATGTGCGGCGTGGCCTCGCTGGACGTGCCGCTGGTGGTGGACACCGGCGTGGGGAACAACTGGGACCAGGCGCACTGAGCGCCACCCGCGCGGCCCGACTCGGACAGACCGCTCGACCAGCTCCCTGCCCGGACAAGTCCGCCTAGGCGGGCTGGGTGGAAAACTGCAGGCGGTGCAGGCGCGCGTAGATGCCGTCGCGTTCGATGAGTTCGACGTGCTTTCCGGTCTCGACGATGCGCCCGCGCTCCATCACCAGGATGCGATCGGCCCGCTCGATGGTGGACAGGCGGTGGGCGATCACGATCGTGGTGCGTCCCTGCATGAGCGCATCCAGGCCGGCCTGGACATGGCGCTCCGACTCGGAGTCGAGCGCGGAAGTCGCCTCGTCCAGGATCAGGATCGGCGCGTTCTTCAGCAGCGTGCGGGCGATCGCCAGGCGCTGTCGCTGCCCGCC
>CAYLTE010000075.1:0-17359 GCA_964386195.1 uncultured Burkholderiales bacterium
CTTCGTGAAGGCCTACGATGCGCGCAACGGCGACCTCCTGTGGACCTTCTACACCATCCCCGACAAAGGACACGAGGGTGTGTGGGCCGAGAACGACGCAGTCGGTCGCAACATGCTGCGTGACATCGCCAAGGAGAAGCAGACGCTGGCCGAAAAGGGCGGCGACTTCTATCAGACGCTCGGCGGGGGCGTGTGGATGACCCCGGCGGTGGACATGAAGTCGCGCACCGTCTATTTCGTCGTCGGCAACCCCTCTCCCGACCTGTACGGCGACATCCGCCCGGGCGACAACCTCTACACCGACTCCATCGTGGCAGTCGACCTGGACAGCGGCGAATACAAGGCGCACTTCCAGTACATCGCGCACGACGTGTGGGACCTCGACGCGGTCAGCCCGCCCATCCTCACCCAGGCGAAGGGGAAGGACGGCAAGATGATGGACGTGGTGATTCACGGCGGGAAGACCGGCTTCGTCTACGTGCACGACCGCAAGACGCTCGAGCTGATCCGTCACTCCGAGCCGATGGTGCCGCAGGAGAACGTCTGGGTGCTGCCCACGCCCGACGGCGCGCGCATGCTGCCCGGGGCCAACGGAGGGGTCGAGTGGAACCCCATGGCGGTCAACCCGAGACTCGGCATGGCCTACGCGGCCAACCTGCACCAGCCCATGACCTACCACGTCGAGCCCGCCGAGTACCCTGGCGGCAAGCTGTGGCTGGGCGGCGCCTTCAAGGTGATCCCGGGTGAAAAGCAGTGGGGCCGGCTGGCTGCGGTGGACATCAACACCGGCAAGATGGCCTGGAAGGCCGACACGGAGCAGCCACTGATGGGCGGCGTGCTCGCCACGGACGGCAACCTGGTCTTCACCGGTGAGGGCAACGGCTTCTTCAATGCCTACGACGCCAAGTCCGGCAAGAAGCTGTGGACCTTCCAGTGCGGCGCCGGGGTGAACGCGCCGGCCACGTCGTACATGGTCAACGGCAAGCAGTACATCGCTGTGGCCGCAGGCGGCAACACCCAGCTCGACTTCAAGCGCGGTAACACCGTGCTGGTGTTCGCCCTGCCCTGACCCGCAGCTGCGTCATCCTCGGCCGTGTCCGGCGCGTTCGTCGCCGGGCACGGCCTTTTTGTTGCTAGGTAACGGTAACACCTACCATCCAGCAGGACGATCCCCGATGATCCGTTTCGTATTGCTCGCCGCCGCGGTCGCGGCGCTCCCCGCGCTATCCGGTGCCGCCCGGGCGCAAGGCAACGTCGAGGCCGGCAAGGAGAAGGCCGCCGTCTGTGCGGCCTGCCACGGCCCCGACGGCAACGTCGTGCCCGGCACCGCCCCCGAAGGCGAGGCCTACCCGGATCTTGCCGGCCAGACCGCGCGCTACATCTACATGCAGCTGCGCGACTTCAAGGCGGGCCGCCGCAAGAATCCGCTGATGAGCCCGATGGCCGCGAATCTGACCAAAGAGGACATGTGGGATCTGGCGGAGTATTTCGCCCAGCAGAAGCACATGCCCAGCACCTTCGAGGTCGACCCGGCAAAGGCGACGGAAGGCAAGAAGGTATCGGACGCCGCGCTGTGCACCATGTGTCACCTGGGCGGATTCTCCGGGCAGAACGAGGTGCCGCGCGTGGCGGGCCAGGAGTACGACTACATCGTCAAGCAGCTGCGCGACTTCCGTGAACGCAAGCGCACCAACGACGCGGGCAACATGACCGCCGTCGCACGCGGACTGACCGACGAGCAGATCGAGCAGTTGGGGCACTACATTACCGGATTGCGATGACGTCGGGCTGGGCGCTGGGGGCTGGGGGCTGGGGACTGGGGACTAGGGGCTGGGGGAGAGGGCGGTCCGGAACGATCTCCACGTCGGGGGATGGGACTGACAACGATTGAGGTGCGACTGGTTGCCCCGCGCAAGTACTATTTCCTGAAGTCGAGATTTTTCCCAACCGCGATCACCCCTAGCTGTTGCCACCATGCTTCCCGACCACGATCTCCCCCAGCCGCTAGCCCCCAACCCCCAGCCCCGGGTTTCCCCCAGCTCCCAATCCCCCGCCTCTCACTCCCTCTCCTGTCTCGGGCCGCACGGCTTCCATCGCGTCCGCTACACCGAGTGGGGCGCGCCGGACAACCCGGACGTCGTGATCTGCGTGCATGGGCTCACGCGCAACGGGCGTGACTTCGATTCCCTCGCGCAGGCACTCGCGCGCGACTTTCGCGTGCTCTGCCCCGACGTCGTGGGACGCGGTCAGAGCGAGTGGCTCACGCACGCGCACGACTACGGCTATGCGCTGTATCTGTCCGACATGGCCGCGCTCATCGCGCGCAGCGGCGCAGCGCGGATTCGCTGGGTGGGCACCTCCATGGGCGGTCTGATCGGCATGATGCTGGCCGCCCAACCGAACACGCCGATCGAGCGGCTGGTGGTCAACGACGTGGGCCCGCTCGTGCCGAAGGCGGCGCTCGAACGCCTCGCGGGCTACGTGGGACGCACCGGTCCATTCGAGGACGCGCACGCCCTGGAAGCGCATCTGCGCAAGGTGTTCGCGCCGTTCGGTCCGCTCAGCGATGCGCAGTGGACGCACCTGGCCGAGCACTCCACGCGCAGGAACGATGACGGCACGCTCAGTCTCGCCTACGACGCCGCAATCGCGAATGCATTCTCCGGCGAACTGCAGGACGTGACGCTGTGGCCGGTGTGGGACGCGGTGCGCTGCCCTACCCTCGTGCTGCGCGGCGCCGACTCGGACCTGCTGCGGGCGGACACGGCGCAGGAGATGACGCGTCGCGGACCGCATGCCACGCTGACGACGTTCACCGGCATCGGTCACGCGCCCGCACTGATGGATCCCGAGCAGATCGACGTCGTCGCCGGATTCCTCCGCGCTCGCTAGCCGCACGCCCCTCCCGGTGACGCCGCTATACTTTGCGGCCGCGAATCGCACCAGGAGAACTCCAATGGCTCATCCCGACTTCGAGCGCCCCGACGCACGCCTGATGGAACAGGTGCGCGAGGTGGCCAAGTGCTACAGCGCCTCGTGCGTCTTCGCCGACGTGCAGCAGCGCGGCGGCGTCATGCACAGTTCCATGAAACCCATCTTCCGCGGCAAGGTGGTCGGGCCCGCCGTCACCGTGAAGCTCTCGCCGGGAGACCTGCAGGATCCGCTGCTCGCCCTGCACGTGGCCAAGGCCGGCGACGTCGTGGTCATCGACGCGGGCGGCGAAACCGAGACCTCGGTGTTCGGCGGGCTGATGGGCAGCCTGTTCAAGAATGGCGGCGTGCACGGGGCGATCATCGACGGCGCCTGCCGCGACATCGACGAACTACGCGACATCGATTTCCTGCTGTTCTCCAAGGCAATCACCGCCCGGGGCACGCATACCATGCTCTCGGGGCGGAAGAGCGACGTGCAGGTCAACGTCCCGGTGACCTGCGGCGGCGTCGTCGTCAACCCCGGCGATGTCATCGTCGCCGACGAGATTGGCGTCACGGTCGTCCCATCCGCCGACCTCGAAAAGGTGCTCGCCGCCGCACGCGACCAGGCCGAGCGCGAGGAAGCCACCCGCCAGCGCATCAAGCAGGGACGGACCTTCGAGCAGCTTCTGGAAGAGTTCGGGCGCATCTAACCCGGATAAAACCCGTCAACGCAAAGGGCGCAAAGAGCGCAAAGGAATATCGGTGTGAACGACAGGTCCATTCTGGCGAATCCTTTGCGTCCTTTGGGTCCTTTGCGTTCTAGCTCTTCAGTTCGGCTGGCTGCGGCATGATCGCCATCGACTGGGGTACCACCAGTTTCCGCGCATATCGCCTCGATGGCGACGGTGCGGTGATCGAGAAGCGCGTTGCGCCGCTGGGCATCATGCAGGTCGAACAGGGTCGCTTCGCGCCGGCCTTGCAGGCACAGATCGGCGACTGGCTTGCGTCCGGCGAGACACGCGTGCTCATGAGCGGCATGATCGGCAGCCGCCAGGGATGGAGGGAAGCGCCATACGTGACGACGCCGGCCGGCGCGGATGCCCTTGCCGAGGGGATGGTGAGCGTGCCCATGGAACATGGCGGGCTGGCGTGGATCGCGCCGGGTGTCTGCACGCGCGACGCCGGCGGCGTACCGGACGTGATGCGTGGCGAGGAGACGCAGATCCTCGGCGTGCTCGACCGCCTGCCGGCTTCCGGTGCCTGGGTCTGCCTGCCCGGCACCCATAGCAAGTGGGTTCACGTTCAGGAGCGGCGCATCGTCGGTTTCCGCACGTTCATGACCGGCGAGGTGTTCGCCGTGCTCAGGACCCACAGCATACTCGGGCGCATGATGGATGACGCACCGCCCGACATGGCTGCGTTCGACGCCGGCCTCGTCGCGGGCGCCGAGCGGGACCTTCTGCATCAGCTGTTCGGCGTGCGTGCGCGCGGGCTCTTCGCCGAATTGCCCGCGGAGCGATCCGCGTCCTACCTGTCAGGACTACTGATTGGCAGTGAACTGGCATCACTTCCGGACGAGATGCGCTGCGCATGGCTGCTCGGCAGTTCCGAACTGTCCCGGCTGTACCGGTACGCACTGGAACGAAAGGGTATCGTGGTGGAGGGCCTCGACCAGGATGCAGTGGTGGGAGGTCTGCGCACACTCGACCGGACCGCACAGGAGAGCATTCGTCGATGAATCTGGACCAGGCCCTGCAACGCTGCCCGCTGGTGGCGATCCTGCGCGGGATCACACCCGCAGACTGCCTCGACGTCGCGGAGGCGCTCCTCGACTGCGGATTCGCCATCATCGAGGTGCCCCTGAATTCTCCCCAACCGCTGGAGAGCATCGAAAGGCTGGCGCGTGCGCACGGCGGCCATGCCTTGATCGGCGCAGGAACCGTGATCTACGAGGCCGAGGTGGAAGCCGTCGCCCGCGCAGGGGGTCGACTGCTCGTGTCGCCGAACACCAGTGTGAGCGTCATCGCACGCGCGCGGCAGCACGGCATGATCATCCTCCCCGGCTTTGCCACGCCGAGCGAGGCATTCGCTGCGCTCGAAGCCGGGGCGGACGGATTGAAGCTGTTTCCCGCAGAGGCGAACCCGCCTGCGGTGCTCAAGGCACTGCGTGCGGTGCTCCCTCGCAATGCCCCTGTGCTGCCAGTGGGATCGATCGGGCTGGAAAACATGGCCGCGTACTGGGCCGCCGGTGCGAGCGGATTCGGTCTCGGCTCATCCCTCTACACGCCTGGGATGACAGCCGAGCTGCTGCGCACGCGGGCAAAGGCGCTCAAGAGCGAAATCGATCGGTTTCGAGCGGAACGAGATTAGCGGAAGCAGCCGAAGGAAGCGGGCTGCGGAAACCTGGGCTGCGGAAACCTGGATGGTGCAGCCGCGCCGGCATCGCTCAGGCCGCCTGACTGCAATTGCGCGGCGCGATGCGCGCGTGGTGCATGGAAGCTAGCGCCCGCCTGCGCACGCGATTGCGCTGGCGTGCGCTGCGTTCCGCCTCGGTCGTCGGGCGATAGCCGAACCGCCGCCACGTCAGCGTGACGTCTGTCTGCGCAGCAGGCACGTACTTGAAGTCGGCGTCCAGCAAACTCATCTCCCGAGGCCCTGTCCCGGAAGGTGCGAGCGCCTCCCGCACCTTCCGGTCGTTGTAAGAAATTCAGCTCTGGTGCGGCGAGTTCTGGCCCGCGGGGCGGTGATGTGTCGGCAACTCCTCGCCCGGCATCACCGGATCCGGCCCGGCGGTAACGTTGTCCGGGGGATGTCCAACGCGGCCCTCGCCCACTCTCGCTGCGCGGCGACGTCCGAGCCGGTTGGCCGGGTGCCGGTTGCGTTGCTGACGTCCCATGATCTTCTCCTTGGTTATGTGCGCGGTATCAGCGCGCTAGCATTGCGGCAACGCGCGTGCCCGGAAAACCGATCGACTCTCGACGGGGTACGACGGTTGCCATCACCCACTGCGTTGGATCGGTGCTTCGCGGTAATCGTTCCGTAGGGACTTCGATCCTGTTCAACCACCGCAGTGTTCTGCACCTTGGTGCGAGTTCCATGACAAGGCCTTCTCACTCTGACCCGACCACTTCCTGCGCCGCGGAACGGCTTCCGCTTGCGCTCTGCTGCGATGACCCCGGCGCAGTGCGCTGGCGCACGGGCAACGCGACGCGTCGGCAGCCCGTCTACTGGGGCAACCGGCCCGTGGACCAGACGCCTTCCGCGTCCGAGTCCTCAGTGGTCGATTGCCCAGCCGGCTCCCCAATCGCCGACGAGAGCCAGGAATCTCGCAGCGCATCGTAGGCATGTGCATTGCCGAAACCATGGACGGCCGACCGGCACACCGATGCCGGCATGCATCCGGACCTACCTCGACCATGGAGACCAGCAATGTACAAGACCACTGATCACCCGATCCGCATACGTGCCGCCGCGATGTTCGGCACGGCAGCGCTCGCCGGCGTCATGCTTCTTCCCACGATGTCCCACGCGCAGATGGCCGGCGGATTCTTCGACGATACGGCGGGCTTCTACGCCGGCGCCGGTATCGGGCGCGCCGATCTGGACAATCCCTGTCCAGGCTCGACCAATCTCGTGGACTGTGACGACAACGGCACCGCATGGAAGGTCTACGGCGGTTGGCAGATGAATCGCTGGTTGTCCGCAGAACTGGGTTACGTGAACCTGCCGGACGCCGATTTCAACGGCCAGACCGGTGGTGGCGCGGGCCTCAACGGCGACATCGATACCTGGGGCATCACCGCGCACGCTGTGGGCAAGATCCCCATTCCGATCGGCGCGCTCGACCGCATCTCCGTGCTGGGTAAGGCGGGCGTGGTCTACTGGGATCGCGAGCGCAATGCCAATCTCAGCGCGTACGATGACGACGACAGCGGCGTCGATTTCGCCTGGGGCGTGGGCGCCGAGTACACCATTTCCGATCGCATCGGCATCCGCGGCGAGTGGGAGCGCTTCGAGAACGTAGGCGACAGCGACGTCGGCGAGGGGGACGTCGATCTCTGGACAGTCAGCGTGAACTACAAGTTCTGATGTGCACCCGGCCCGGGCTCGCCCGGGCCGGGTTTGTGTGGGAACCGTTCAGCGCGACGTCATCCGCGCGCGCATGGTGTGCATTCGCCGTCCCAGTTCCTGCAGCCGGCCCGACAGCCGTTGCTCCAGTTGCGGGAAGAGCACGTGCTCCTCCGCGCTCACGTGCTGTTCGACGTCCTCGGCCAGTTGCAGCACCAGACCCGCCAGATGCTCTTCGTGGCCTTGCGTTTCACGGATTTCGTCGATTACTTCGCGCACCCTCGCATGATCGGCAAGCGCCTCGTCCACCAGGATCGCCAGTTCCGGAATCTGTGCGGCGGCGGGGTAGAGAATTTCCTCCTCCAGCGCAGAATGCACCTCCAACTCCCGACACAGCTGGTCCATCAGGTCCCGTGTGTCGTCGCGGCCGCTTTCGAGCGCGGCCTGGAACTCCTCCGCCAGTTGCGCGAATCGCTCGTGATCCGCGGCCAGCATGGCGAGCGGCGAGGCGTGCTCGGTCTCCCGTTGCAGGTCGCGCAGTCCGTGCTCCTGTGTAGCCATGATCGTCTCCTGCTCGTTCACCGAAAGCCGGTACGTTGCAGCTTCAATTTCGGTGCCTGGCTGATTCGCCTCACGCCAGGCGCACCGCATCGCCCGTTGGCGCGCGAGCGTTCGCAGAAAGGATGGCGTCGGCCGCCCGCGCCATATCGGCTACCACGAAATGCGGCAGGCGCAAGCGCGAAATCTGCCATTCGGTCTCGTGGCCGTTGTCGAGCAGCACCGTACGACACCCTGCACGTTGGCCCGCCTCGACATCGTCGAGGATGTCGCCAATCATCCAGGACGACTCGAGATCCAGGTCGTGGTCACGTGCGGCTCGCCAGAGCATGCCCGCCAGTGGCTTGCGACAGTCGCACTGAGATCGGTAAGTGGCTACCGTGCCATCCGGGTGATGGGGACACCAATACATCGCGGCGAGCGTCACACCGGCCGACGCGAGCCGATCGCGTAGCGTCGCCTCCACCGTGAAGAGCGCTCGCTCTCGGATCCGACCGAACGCGACGCCCGCCTGGTTGCTCACGACGACGACCGCAAAGCCCCGGGCGTGCAGCCGCTGGAGGGCGTCGATCGCGCCGACCGAGAATCGGATTCGCGCCGGATCCACGTTGTAGGGCACGTTGTCGATCAGCGTGCCATCCTTGTCGACGAACAACGCCGGGCGCCTCATGGCCACGACGTCTCGCGCACGGGCAGCACCAACAACTCGGGAATCACCGTTTCCGGTGGCATGAGAAGAAGGTTCAGCACAGCGTGCGCGACGTTGCGCGGGTCCTGCAGGGTCGCGAGGTCGATGTCGGGAAAGCGGTCCAGCAGGAACGACGTGCGCATTCCGCCGGCGATCACGGCGCTCACTTTGATGCCCTGCCCGCGCAGTTCAGCGTGCAACGCGTGCGACAATCCCAGCAGACCCCACTTGCTGGCGTGATAGGCGCTGGCGTTCGGCCACGCCCGTTTCGCCGCCGTCGAAGCGATGTTCACGAGGTGGCCTCCACCGCGGGCGCGCATGCTCCGCACCGCGTGGCGCGAGACGAGGAAGGGGCCAGTCAGATTGGTCGCGATGATACGGTGCCAGTCCCCGATAGCCAGCTCGTCGAATGGAAGCGTTACGTCGACACCGGCGTTGTTGACCACGATGTCCAACCCCCCGAACTGCGCGACTACCTCCTCCATCGCCACGCCGACCGCACGTTCGTCGCTCACATCCATGCGGACCGCGGTGCAGGTGCACCGCGCATCCCGGACGCGCTGCGCGACCGCCTGCGCGGCCTCCAATCTCAGGTCGGCAGCGATGGTCATTGCACCGGCACCGCACAGCACCTCGCACAACGCCGCACCCAGTCCGCTTCCAGCCCCCGTGATCAGGACGACCTTTCCTTGCAGCGGAGCCGGCGAACTCATGCGACCGTCCCCGCCTGCAGCGCCTCGTCATGCTGAACCGGCAGCATGCTCTCGTAGAGGTGCGCGACCTGGCTCGCCACCCGCGTCCAGGTGAACAGCTGCCTTGCACGGAGTTGACCTTCCCGACCCATGGCCGCCGCCAGATCGGCTCGCTGGGAGAGGACGAACAGTCTCTGCGCCAGCGTCGCCGGGTCGTTGGGCGGGACGAGAAAACCGGTTCGCCGGTCGACCACGCTGTACTTGATACCGCCGACGGCAGACCCGACAACGGGAAGTCCGCAGGCCATCGCCTCGATCGGCGTGATTCCGAACGGCTCGTACCACGGAGTCGTTACGAACACGTCCGCTGCGCAGTACAGTGAGGAAAGCGCCTCCCGGGCGCGACGTCCGGTGAACGTCACCTGATCGCCCACGTCCTCCTCGCGCGCAACCGCGCGGAGCCGCCCGATCTCCGGAGTCGCCTCCGGAGTGGGAAGCTCGGAGTTCCCGCCCACCACCAGCAGGCGCGCACGCACGCCGTATCCCCGCTTGAGTTCGCCGACTGCGCGAATGACGTTGTCCACCCCCTTGCGCGGGACGAGCCGTCCGAGTTGTAGCACCACGAAATCGCTCTCGTCCAATCCGAGCTCATCGCGCGCACCGCGTCCAGCCGGAACCAATTCCGAGGGGTCGAATCCGCAGGGAATGACGATGATCTTTCGCGGGTCCGCGGCATACAACGTTTCGAGATCTCTGCGATCCTGGGGACATTCCGCCACGATGCGGTCGGCATTGCGGACAAGTGCTTCCTCGATCTCGATGCGTGAGGCTGGAAACCGGTCCGCTTCCCCTTGGAACATCCGGCGCACCCGCCCCAGCGCATGAAAGGTGATGACGAACGGGATGCCCAGGGCCTGCTTGATGCGGCTCGCGACCATTCCGGACATGAAGAAGTTGGCGTGCACCAGGGCGTACTCGCATCTCTGCCGACGAATGAAATCGACCGTGTTCCGCGCGAACTCGTCCATGTGCGGCAACATGTCTTCCTTGGGAAGAAATCGTGGTGGCCCCGCGTTCACGTGCACCACGCGCACACCTGAGCGCCATTCGACCACCGCACGCGAGAGCGACTTGTCGCGCCGGGTGAACACGTCCACTTCGAATCCGCGGCGTGCGAGATGCAACGCCAGTTGCGCAACGTAGACATTCTGCCCACCTGCATCCGTGCTGCCTACGACAGCCAGTGGAGAGGCATGCTCGCTGATCAGTGCGACTGTTCTCATAGGCGCTGTCGTTTCCCTTCGCATGGTTGGACGTGCACGAGGTCGCGCGCACGTTCCAACTCGACGGCGCCGCAAGCTCGAGCGGCAACCGCCGTGCCGCCGCATCCATGGATGCATGCACATGGAAACAAGAGCATGACGAATCACGCCATTGCCATGCAGCGGCGCACGGCGAACACCGGGTACGGAAACTGCCCAGGGCCCAGGTTGAGACCACAACCGATCAGGAGGCACGACGTGACGACAATCGTGGCAGGACGCTTCGAGGAGGCCGCTTCCGCACAGCGCGCAATCGACGCATTGATCTCCCGCGGCTTTCACCAGGCCGATGCAAGCCGCTTCTTCGTCAACCCTGCCGGACAGCACAACGAACTGCCCACGGGCGGAGACCAGTTCGCGGACGCCGAGGCCAGCAAAGCGCACGTGGGCGCCGGCGTCGGGGCAGCTGCTGGCGGTGCGGTAGGAGCAGTGGCAGCCGTCGCGATTCCGGGGCTGGGGGCTGCACTCGCGCTGGGGCTCGTGGCACTAGGCGCCTACACCGGTTCATTCGCCGGAGCGATGGCCAAGCTCGGAGACAAGGATGCGGCCGCAGAATCCGACGCGAGTCCGGGGCGGAAGGGTGGCGGCATGGTCGCGGTACGTGTACTGAACGCCGAAGCAGAACGCGTTGCGATCGAGGCATTGCGCGAGAACGGCGCGGAGGACATCGAACGCGCGGAAGGCGAGTGGCGAGATGGAACGTGGCACGACTTCGATCCACTGCGCCCGCCTCATAAGGTCTGACGGCGCACGCCGACTCGTGGCACGCGGGTTGCAAGACCATGGACAGAAGTACCTGCACCACATCGTGCACCTACAGACAACATGGAGATCCAAATGGAAAGCAGGAAGATGGTTTCGCGGTTCGCGTTGGGTGCGCTGGCGGCTGCGCTCGCCGCACCGCTCGCCCACGCTGACACCGCTGCGCACTATGACATGGTCGTACCTCCTGAGAACGTGATCGACACGATCCGCGGCAACGATGCGCGCGACGTGCGCGATTCGACCGTTCTTCGCAACGACGTCCAGTTCGACGAGCCGATGCCGGGCGTGTACGGCGATCCGCGCGATGAGGCCAAGTCGGACTGGAGCGATCGCACGTGGGTCGAGAATAGCCAGCAGCACGAAGCAACCGCGCATGACGCGATGCCCGAAACCGCCGTTCGTGACCAGAGCGGCGACGTGGTTCGCAGCGGCGTTCCGGAGGCCAATGTCGGCGTCAACGAAGGGGCGACGGCGGCGGCGGACGATGCGTCCGCTCCTCCGCCTTCAACGGCGAATGATGCCACCAACACCAACCCGGACGGCACTGCGGTGACGCCGTCCGACGGCGGTGGCGAGGTAGGCGTACCCGGACCGCGGGATAGCAGCGCGGAAACCGACAGCTTCGAAGGCGAGCGTGACACGGCCGCTGGCGTCGAAAGCACTCGCGGTGCAGGCGGTACGGGTGGAGCGGGCGCCGGCGCAGCGGGTGGTGCTGGCGCCGGCGGAGGCGCCGGTGCCGGAGGTGGCGCAGGACGCTGACCTAAGGAATGTAGCCAGGTAACAAAGGGCTCCTGCCGATCGGCAGGAGCCCTTTCAATTTGTGTTGGCAGAATCCAATGGCGCGCGCAATTGCGATTCCCTGCCTCAACCTACGCCGTATGCACCGCGGGCTGCGCTGCGGCTGTGCTCGAGCTCGACGGCAATCGCGTCGAGGTCGGTTGCCAGATGCTCTACCGCATAGGCGAAGCCTCTACCCTCCTCATCCTCGATGTGCTCATCGAACAGGCGGTTCAAATGAAGGGTGGTGGCCCGGAACCGAGTCCGGTCCGCGAGATCGCAGGCCACGAGTTCCGATACCGACTCTCGCAGACGGGCATGCTGGTCGCGCAGACGGCTGACGAACGAGGCGAGCATCTCCAGGCGGTCGAGCGCCGCATAGAACACCTGTTCTTCGGCAGCCATGTGGCGACAGAGCTCCTCGTGCAGCGCGCGCCGCACCTCGTCCAGATCGCCTTCCTGGGCCATCAACTGGCCGAGAAGCCGGTCGACCTGCTCGTGCTCCTCGTGCAGCATCCGCAGGGCGATCGGCGCTTGCGCCACACGAGCTCCTACTTCCGACCCGCGAAAGGGTAACGTACGTCCTCCCGGGCGTCATACGGCGCCTGGGTAGCAGGAAACCCGCCGCCATGCCGTTGCGCCATGCGCTTTTCCCAGAACGTGCGGGCGGATCGCCACAGCTGCGGATTCGAGACGGCCACTCGCAGCGCAGCGGCGCCCAGACCGGCAGCCAAGCCAGCCATGCGGCCGCCACCACGGCTGCTGCGCGCAGTCTTGCGAACCCGGCGCACTCGGCCCAGCCTCTCGAGTACGAAGCCTGTGACCAGCGCACCCACCAGCATCGCTGGCGAGGCCAGCGTGCGGCGCGTGCGCTCGCGGGATACCTGCAGATCTCTGTTCAGCTCCTGGCGCCGCTGGGCGAGCCGCAACTCGGTCGCGCGGATCTCGGCGTCGAGGTCATGAAGACTTCGCATGAGCAGGCCTCGTTGTGATCTCGCGGCGCCCCGCTGCGAGTTGCCGCAGGGTCGCACTGAATGGCAGTTCCACGTACATACGCCGCACCCACCATCCCACGCCTGCCGCCCCGACCAGATTGATCGCCGCGACGATGGCGAGGATCGCAGGCCAGCTCATATGATCGGTCATCCAGACGATGAGCGCAGTGACGAGTGCCAGCCAGGCCGTGACGAGAAGCACTGAGACCACCAGCACCGCGCCAAGCACGTAGGCGAGATGGAGCCCCGCGCGCTGCGCTTCGAGCACGGCCAGATAGGCGTGCTCGCGCGCCATGAAGCGGAACTCCGTCCAGACTCCACGCAAGGCGTTCCCGACGCTGGCGTCCGAGCGCTCCTCGGTGGCGTAGGCTTCCGCGCGGTCGTGCTCGCGTATGCCGATCGTCATGTCAACGGGAAAGGCGGCTGAGAACGAATCCGACCGCAGCGGCGATCGCGAGCGCGGCGATGGGCTTCTCCCGCACGTAGCTGCGCACCTGCTGCATCATCTCATCCTGCCGCACCATCAGTTGTTCGCCGTGCCGGCTCATCCGATCCGCCATGCTGTGCGCCGAGGTGGCCATGCGATCGACCGCCTCGTGGGCGCGCTGTGACATCCGCGCCGTGCTCTCCGATGCAGAGGCGGAAGGCTGTTCTGTGGTGCCGGCGCCGGGATTGTGCTGAGTGGTGTCCATATGCTGTTCTCCTGTTACGTCGTCGCGTGCCTACAGGCAACGTCCGGCAGCAATCAGGATGCCTGGTCTCATGAATCGGCGGTCCGTGCTCCCGGCGGCTCGCGTCGACTGATCCGTTGCGGACCGGCGACCGGCAGCGTATGAAATGCTGACTCGTCGCCGCCGCTGGGCCGCATATGCAGTCGAGTATGGGTGCGGAATTCCTCGAGCATCCGTGCGAAGCTTTCGCCCAGTTCGGGGTGGCGCAGTGCGAAGTGCATGGTCGCGGCCAGATACCCGAGCTTCGACCCGCAGTCGAAGCGACGCCCGCTGAAGCGATACGCATGCACCGCTTCCGTTGCGCACAGCATCGCGATCGCATCGGTCAGCTGATATTCCCCGTTGCGCCCCGGCGCGATCCGCTCGAGACAATCGAACACCCGAGGCGTCAGAACGTAGCGCCCCACCACGGCCAGCCGCGAGGGCGCCTCGGGCGGCGGCGGCTTCTCCACGATCCCCGTGAGCGGCAGCAGCCGTCCAATCCCATCCGGGCAACGCACCACGCCATACTGGCTCACCTCTTCGGGCGCAACGGGCTGCACCGCGATCACGCTCGACCCGGTCTCGTCGTGTTGCGCGAGCATCTGTGCCAGCACCCCGGGCGTGGCATCCATCAGATCGTCGGGCAGGATGACCGCGAACGGCTCGTCCCCGACCAGCGCGCGCGCACATGCGATCGCATCCCCGAGACCCCGTGCCTCGGACTGGCGCACATACGCATAGCGAACGTGAGGGGGCAGCAAGCGGCGCAGGCAGTCGAGCATGGTGTGCTTGCCCTGCAACTGCAGCAGCTGCTCGAGTTCCGCCGAGACGTCGAAGTGGTCCTCGATCGCGCGCTTTCCGCGATTGGTGACGAATACGATCTCGTCGATCCCGGCATCCACGGCCTCCTCGACGGCGTATTGCACGAGCGGCTTGTCGACGACAGGCAGCATCTCCTTGGGAGACGATTTTGTCGCGGGCAGGAAGCGCGTTCCCAGCCCCGCGACCGGCAGCACGGCCTTGCGCACCGGAGGACTCATGACTGATCCTCCCCGCTACCAGGACACGCCGGCGACGCGTTGGGTTGGCTGTGGCAATCGGTATCCTGCTTCCCGCTCTCGATGTCGCGCCGGGCGCGTTCCATCGTCTCTCGCTGCCCTGGAGTCTTGTCATTGTGCGCGGCATTCTGCGTGGGCGACTCGTCGCGTTCGTGCGGCATGCGCATCCGATCGGACGGGCCGCGCTCGCGAAGCATGGCATCGTCGGCGTCGCGCTGCTGATCGACGCCGCTCGCTGCGGCGCGAGCCTTCCTCGCTTTCTCTCTCTGGTCCTGTTCTCGTCTCATCTCTGCGTCCCCTTCCTCAGGTCGCTCTGTCGGCGCACCGGAGTGATGGCGAGCACCCGCCGTGCCGAACGCCTCCTGCGGCACGGGCGTTGCTCATTGGCTGTCGTACGCCGCGGGTCACGCGGCCCAACGACACAAGGAGAGAGAAGATGCCACGCACGGCAAGCACATCGAGCAGTCGCAGCACCAGAAGCGATTCATCGGCGCGCACTTCGCGCAGCCGCAACAGGGACGCGTTCTCCATGCTGCAGGAGGATCACAAACACGTGCAGAAGATGTTCAAGCAGTTCGGCAAGATGGATCGCGAGGATTCCGAAGCGATGCAAGAACTGGTCGAGACCGTCTGTCAGGAGCTCGAGGTTCACACCACGCTCGAGGAAGAGCTCTTCTATCCGGCGCTGCGGGAAGCGCTCGACGAAGAGCAGATGGAGATGCTCGAGGAAGCATGGATCGAGCACGACACCGCAAAGCAGCTCATCGCCTCACTGCAGGAACTGCAACCCGACGATCCGAAGTACGCCGCAACTTTCACGGTGCTGGGCGAGTACGTCAATCACCACATCGAAGAAGAGGAGTCGGAAATTTTCAAGCAGGCGCGCAAGGCAAAGATCGACACGCAGGCGCTGGGCGAAGAGATGCAGGCGCGTCGCGAGGAGTTGATGGGGGGCAGCCCTGACGATGAGAGGGCCGCTCCCCGTTAGATCAGGTCCATGGACGTCGATATGACGAGGAAGAAATGGAGCGCGGCAGCTCGATGCGGCGCAGGCGCTGATTGAAAGGCGTTCCTTCTAGTAGCGCGATGGCGGTGCCCGCAAGGGTACCGCCAGTTAGCGCTTCGGCCCGCCATCATGACCTGCAGACCGCCCAGACGGAGCGGGACTTGCTGACCTTGGCGCACTGTCATCGCATTCATCGTCCTCGCGCCATGCAACGTAGTGTCGATCCGGCCCGGAGCCTGGAGGGCCGTCAGGTTCCGGACGTTCAATTCGAGGTGGTCGACCGCAACCGGCTCGACACGCTGCCCGGCGCCGAACTGTTCAGCGGCCAGACCGTTGCCCTGTTCGCGCTTCCCGGCGCCTTCACCCCAACGTGTTCGAATCGTCACGTCCCCCGCTTTCAGGAACTGGCGGATGCGCTCCGCGACGAGGGCGTGGACGAGATCGTGTGTCTCGCGGTGAACGATCCATGGGTGATGGCGGCCTGGAGCGCTGAGCAGCACTGCCCGGATATTCGTTTCGTCCCGGACACGCAGGGGGAGTTCTCCCGCGCGCTCGGCATGCTCGTCGACGTGCCGCACCTGGGCGAGCGCTCTCGTCGCTACGCGCTTCTGGTGCGCCACGGCGTGATCGAGAAGGCGTTCGTCGAACCGGACGAGTCCGGCGACCCCTACACGGTGTCGGACGCGGATACGCTTCTCGCATACCTGAATCCGAACGCCCTCGCGCTGCAGCCCGTTGCCGTATTTGCACGCCACGGCTGTCCGTTCTGCGATCGCGCCATGGCGCTGCTGCGGGTACACGACCTGGCCTTCCAGGTGATCGAGGTGGGCGAGGACATATCGATGGACGTGGTCAAGGCGGTTAGCGGACACGCCACCGTTCCCCAGATCTACATCGGCGGCGCGCATATCGGCGGCGCCGACGAACTCGAACGCCATCTGCAGGCCACCCGGGAGAACGCATGAACTTACTGCTCGACGCTCTGATCTCCGGCACCGTCGCCGGCATCGCGACCACGGCTGCAGCGGCCACGGCCGCACGGCGCGAGGGTGCGCCGGCGGTCGCCCCCCTTAACGCAGTCAGCCACGTGGTGTGGGGCGATGAAGCGGGCCATCAGGACGAAGTGTCGGCGCGCTACACCGCCACAGGCTTTGCCACCAACCACGCCGCCTGCGTGTTCTGGGCCGCGATCTACGAAGCCTTGCGGCGGCGCGTGGGCGGAGGCGTCACCGGGGCGCTGGCGAGTGGACCGACCGTCGCCGCGCTGGCCTACGTCGTCGACTACCACCTCGTTCCCAAGCGGCTCACGCCGGGCTACGAATTGCGTCTGTCGCCCACCGGCCTGAGCGCGATCTACGGTGCGCTCGCCTTGTCCCTTCCTCTGTGGAGCATCTTCTCCAGGCGACACGACGCCATCGAGACGGACTGAAACAGCCGGCGGGGCATCACCGGCCGCTGCGCGCGGCGTAGACGTTCAGGACTTGGCGGTCGCGAGATCCGCCGCCAGGCCCAGGTCGTACACCAGGGCGCCGAACAATTCCTGCTGGCGCGATTTTTCCGGCACCCTCAACACAGCCGAAGGGTGATAGGTCACGAGTACGGCGTACTGGTCGCGTTCGATTGCGCGACCGCGCAGCATCGAGATCGTCACCGGGCCGCCCAGCAGCGCGCGGCCGGCGGTGGCGCCCAGCGCCACCACAACCCGTGGGCGAATGCGTGCGAGTTCGTCCTGCAACCAGATCTCGCAGGCCTCGATCTCGCGCTGCCCAGGCGTCTTGTGCATGCGCCGCGTTCCGCGCGGC
>CAYLTE010000076.1:0-5535 GCA_964386195.1 uncultured Burkholderiales bacterium
GTCGCCCGGACTGACTGTCGCCATCCGGGAACGGCTGCGACGACTCGCCGGACGGCGCATGAACGCCGAGGGCGTGATCCTGATCGAGGCGCACCGGCACCGCACGCAGGCTCGCAACCGCGACGATGCGCGCGCCCGCCTGATCGAACTGCTGCGTCAGGCGGCCATCGTGCCCAAGGCGCGCAAGGCGACGCGCCCCAGCGCCGCGACGCGCGAGCGCCGGCTGCGCGACAAGCGCGAGCGCAGCGAGGTCAAGCGCGCCCGCCGCTCACGCAGCGAGGAGTGAGCTTCGGAGTCGATGAGGTGGATGTGCGGGCGGGCCGCCGAGGTCATGTCCGCTGTCCCGAGCCCGTCAGCCGCTCCAGCAGGTCGAACAGCTGGCTGCGCTCCCGGTCGGTGAGCGCTTCGGTGAGCCGCTGCTCGTGCGCAAGCACGCGGCGCTTGAGCCGGCGCAGCAGGGCGCTGCCATCGGCCGTGAGCCACAGACCCTTCACGCGACGGTCGTCGGGCGGCGGGCGGCGCGCGACCAGGCCGCGCGCCTCGAGCTTGTCCAGTACCGGCACCACGCTCGAGCGGTCGAGCATCGCCGCGCGGGCGAGCTCGGTCTGCTTCAGGCCGGGGTTGGACTCGATGATCACCAGCACCCCGAACAGCCCGGGCGAGATGTCGGCCTGGCCCATGCTGGCCTGGAAATCGTCGAACACCGCGCGCTGGGCCAGGCGCAGGCGATAGCCCAGCAGCGAAGGAAGCATGCCGAGCACAGCCGGTTCATGCGCGCGCGCGCCGGCCCCGGCGCGAGCCGGGGTACGCGCCGCGGTGCGTCCTCCGGTGTGCGCGCCCGTGCGCGGGGCCGCGCGGCTACCGCCTGCCATTTTGTTGGATATCCAACAATTGGAGTACCATGGCTCCATCCTATCGAAGTCGGGCGTTGCCGGGAAGGACGGCACCGCAGGCCGCCTCGGCATGAACCACTCCATCCTCATCGACGGCGACGTCCAGCCCGTGGAAGCGCAGGACGGCGAAACCATCCTCGACGCCCTGCTGCGCAATGGCGTGGGATTTCCCTACAGCTGTCAGGCGGGCAACTGCGGCTCGTGCAAGTGCGAGGTCACGAGCGGCGAGATCTTCGAACTCGAATACTCCGAGCACGCGCTCTCGCCGGCCGAGCGCGCGCGCGGCCTCGTGCTCGCGTGCCGCACCCAGGTGTGGGGGGACGTGCGCATCCGCCGCCTCGACGCAGAGGAGTTCGTGATGCACCCATCGCGCGTGATGCAGTGCCGCGTGACGGCGATGGAGGCGCTGACGCACGACGTGCTGCGCCTGCGCTTCGAGATCGAATCGGGCGGGCCGTTCACCTTCTCGGCGGGCCAGTTCGCGAAGCTCCAGTTCGGTTTCGCACCGGATTCGCCGCGCGACTATTCCATGGCCAACGCGCCCTTCGAGCCCGGGCTGGAGTTCCACGTGCGTGTCCTGGCTGGCGGCATCAGCGCAAAGATCGGCGAGCGGCTGCGTCCGGGCGACGCCGTGCGCGTCAGCGGGCCGTTCGGCACCTCCTACCTGCGCGAAGCCCACCCGGGAGCGATCCTGGCAGTGGCCGGCGGCACCGGGCTCGCGCCGCTCCGCTCCATCGTCCGCGCCGCACTGCGAGCCGGCATGCCGGGTCCCATCCACTTGTACGTCGGCGTGCGCGAGGAGCGCGACGTCTATGGAGAGGCCGAACTGCGCGCGTGGGAGGATGCTCATCCCAATCTGCACGTGCACGTCGTGCTGTCCGAAGGCAGCGCAGGCGCACGGCGCAGGGCGGGAGTGGTGACCGACGCGGTCGCGCACGATTTCGCCGACCTTGCCGGAATCCACGCCTACCTGGCCGGCCCGCCGGCGATGGTCGATGCCGCCGCCGAGTTGCTGCGCGCCCGCGGCGTCGCCTCGCGCGACGTGCATGCCGACGCCTTCTACAGCGCGGTGCCCGCCCGGCCGGTCGGTGCCGTGTGAAACGGGGATGCCGATGAACAGCAGTTTCGATCTGAAAGACCGGGTGGCGATCGTCACCGGTGGTGCGCGCGGGATTGGACGCGCGGTGGCGGAAACGTTCGTGCGCGCCGGCGCAAAGGTGATCGTGGCCGATGCCGGTCTGGGCATCGACGGCAGTGGGGCCGATCCCGCGGTGGCCGACGAAGCGGCGCGCACGATCGGTGCGCGTGCCTTCCCACGTGACATCGCGGAGCCGGACGCCGCCCCGGCGCTGGTCGATCTGGCCCTGTCGGAGTACGGCGCCGTCGACGTCGTGGTCAACAACGCCGCGATCCTGCGCGACGCATTCATCTTCAAGGCGAAGCGCGAGGATTTCGAGCAGGTGCTGCAGACCAACCTGACTGCTGCCTTCGCCCTGCTGGCCGCCGCCACGCCCGCCATGCGCGAGGCAGTGAAGCAGGGACGTCCGGCCGGGCGTATCGTCAACATCGTGTCGACCGCGGGCCTGTACGGAAACTTCGGGCAGGCCGCCTACGCCTCCAGCAAGGCCGCACTGGTCGGGCTCACTCGCGTGGTGGCGATGGACATGGCGCGTTCTGGCGTGCTGTGCAATGCGGTGGCGCCGTTCGCGGCGACCCGCGTGACCGAATCCATCCAGCCTGCGAACGAGGCGCAGGCGCAGTACAAGGACCGGGCCCTGAGCGTCCCCGCCGAATACGTCGCACGTGTCGTCGGCTGGCTGTGCGCGCCGGGCTGCACGGTGACCGGCCAGCTGTTCGGCGTGCGCGGGCGCGAAGTGTTCCTGTTCTCGCAGCCGCGTCCCGTCGCGCGCATCGTGGTGCCTGCACTCGAGCATCTCACGCCCGAGGCGCTGGACAGCCAGGCCAGCGTCGATTTGGGCGAGCACTTCACCGATCTGACCACCGATCTCGAGGCATTCAACACCGAACCCCTGCTGTAGGAGAGGATCATGGCCGACACCGCCACCCTGGAAGTCAAGACCGCCGCCGACCTGAAGGCGCAACCCGAGGAGTACCGCACTGCAGTGGAGAAGATCGTCATCAGCCACGCCGTGAACGAGCTCTTCGGCGCGCAGGTGTTCGACGAGCCGGCCATCGCCCTGGCACCCACCCCGTATGCCAAGTGGCTCACGTGCCGGGTGGCGATGGAGGAGTACCACCACCACGTGCGCTTCCGCGCGCTCGCCGAGGAGATCGGCGTCGCACCCGAACGGATGGATCCGTCCAACAAGAAGCCGCTGTCGATATTCGAGTTCGAACTGCGCACCTGGCCGGAATTCTGCGTGATCAAGGCGATCGCCGACTACGCCGAGATCCTCCAGGTCGAGGATCTGCTGCATTGCTCGTTCGTGCCGCTACGCAATCTCGGCCGCGTAACCATGCCGGAGGAGAAGTTCCACGCCAAGTTCGGCAGGGACTTCTGCCTGGAACTGATCCAGGCCGGGCGCGGCGAAGAGGTGCAGGACGCCATCGACCGCTACTTCCCCATCACGCCCGCCTTCTTCGGCGCGAGCAATTCCAGGAACAACGAGATCTATCGCAAGTGGGCGCTGAAACAGCGCAGCAACGACGAGATGCGCGCGGACTTCATGAACCGCGTGACCGAGCTGGTGGAGAAGGACTTCGGGTTGAAGCTGCCTGCTCTGACAAATCGAACCCTCTAACCGCAAAGACCGCAAAGGACGCGAAGCAAGGCCACCGCATGGAAGTTCTTTGCGCTCTTTGCGTCCTTTGCGTTGAGAGTTGATCCTCGGGGAGAGGAGCGAAATGAACGAACCAGCCGATACGCGTGCGGCGCGCGCCGCGTACTACGAGCAGATCGCCGCGAAGCACATGAGCCCGCTGTGGGAGTCGCTCTCCACGCTGGTGCCTGAGCGGCCGAGATCTCCCTGCGTGCCGGCGTTGTGGCGTTACGACGAGGTGCGGCCGTGGCTGATGCAGTCGGGAACGCTGATCAGCGCGGCGGAAGCGGTGCGGCGCGTGCTGATCCTGGAGAACCCGGGATTGCCAGGTGCCTCGGCGATCACGCAGTCGCTCTACGCCGGCCTCCAACTCATCCTGCCCGGGGAGGTGGCGCCCAGCCACCGTCACACGCAGTCGGCACTGCGGCTGATCGTGGAAGGCAGCGGTGCCTACACCGCCGTGGAGGGCGAGCGGGCGACGATGCATCCGGGCGATTTCATCATCACGCCGTCCTGGACCTGGCACGATCACGGCAGCGAGGCCTCGGACGCCGTGGTGTGGCTCGACGGACTGGACATCCCGCTGATCCGCTTCTTCGACTGCGGTTTCGCGGAGAACGGCACCGAGTCGGCACAGCGCCTGGCGCGGCCCGAGGGCGACGCGCTCGCCCGCTACGGCAACAATCTGCTGCCGGTCGACTACGAGCCGAACGTAGCATCCTCGCCGGTGTTCGCCTATCCCTATGCGCGCACGCGCGAATCGCTGCGCCAGTTGGCGCGCAACGGCGCGCCCCATCCGGCGCATGGCCACAAGATGCAGTTCATCAACCCCGCCACCGGCGGTCCCGCGATGCCCACCATGGCGGCCTTCGTCCAGTTGCTGCCGGCCGGTTTCTCCGGCGCCGGCTACCGCTCGACCGACGGCACGGTGTTTCATGCCATCGAGGGCGCGGGGACCGCGCACATCGCCGGTCAGACGCTTTCGTTCTCCGCACGCGACACCTTCGTAGTGCCGGCGTGGAGCGAGTGCCGGCTGCAGGCCACCGGCGAAACCGTGCTGTTCAGCTTCTCCGACCGGCCGGTGCAGCGGGCGATGGGCGTATGGCGCGAGGAGGTGCTGCCGGCGTGATCCACTGGCTGCCCGGCCTTGCCGACGCGGCCTGGTTCGCCTGCCTGGGCGCTGCGCTCACCGCTGCGGACCGGCGCGAAGCGGCAGCCTACCTGGAGGCGCTCGGTCACCCCAGTGTGCCGCTGCAGGCGGTCGCGCACTGGCGCGAGGCGGAACGCGTCGCGCGCGATCCGCTGTGGGACACACAGTGGTGGGCGCGCGAGGAGGCCGAGCGCGAACGTCTGATGGGCACCGCGCGCACCCGGCTGGGCGAGGCAGAACTGCTCGAGCGCCTGAGCGCGGCCACCGAGCTGGCGGCAGAGGTGATCCATGGTGCCGCGGCGGTGGCGGCGGAGCGCGACGGGATCGTGGACGCCGCGCTGGTGCGTGCCGCCTCCGGTGCCGCGTCCATGGCCTTGCACACCGCCGCGCTCGCCCGCCTGGCGGGCGAGGGGGACGAGCACCTGTTCATGAGAAAATACGTGCTGTTCGCTTCCGGACGCTGGCCGCTGGGCATCGTCGGTGGCGAGTTCTTTCTTTTCTGACTCCTAATGCGAAGACCGCAAAGAGCGCGAAGAACACCGAGAAGATTCTGAAGTCGCGGGCGCTCTGCTTTGTCGCCCTTCTTTTCTTCCTTTGCGTCCTTTGCGCTCTTTGCGTTTAGCGTTGTGAATCCATCAGAGGAGCCGAGCAGGCATGGCTGAGTCGTTTGTAATCGAGGCGCCACCGGTCGCCTCCGTTCCCGTGTTCGGAC
>CAYLTE010000076.1:5545-17340 GCA_964386195.1 uncultured Burkholderiales bacterium
GGACAGAAGGGCCGCTTCCCGGTGCACCGCATCTACTGCGTCGGCCGGAACTACGCGGCGCACGCGCGCGAGATGGGAAAGGATCCGGACAAGGAACCGCCTTTCTTCTTCTGCAAGCCGGCCGATGCCGTCGTCACCGATGGCGTGGACATGCACTATCCGCCCGGCACGCGAAACCTGCATCACGAGATCGAGCTGGTCGTGGCGATCCACCGCGGCGGTTCGAACATCCCTGCCGCCCGCGCGCTCGAGCACGTGTACGGCTACGCGGTCGGTCTCGACATGACGCGGCGCGACCTGCAGCAGGAAGCCAAGGATGCCGGGCGTCCGTGGGATTTCGGCAAGGCCTTCGACGAGTCGGCGCCGATCTCTGCCATCTATCCCGTGGCCAGCCACGGACATCACTCCTCCGGCGCGATCACGCTGAGCGTCAATGGCGAGGTGCGCCAGTCGCAGGATCTGTCCGACATGATCTGGAGCGTGCCCGACACCATTGCCTTCCTGTCCCAGTACTACCGCCTGCAGCCCGGAGACCTGATCTTCACCGGCACGCCGGCGGGCGTGGGCGCCGTGAAGCAGGGCGACGTGCTGGTCGGGGGCATTCAGGGGCTGACCGAACTCAAGGTGAAACTGGTCTGATCGGGGCAGGCAACAGGCTGGAACGATGAACGACGAAAACCGCAAGACCTGGCTCGAGGTCGCCGTCAATGGCGCCTGGGGCCGCAAGAAGCAGCCGCGCATTCCCATCGCGGTCGACGAGATCGTGGCGGAGGCGGTCGCCTGCGCGAAGGCGGGCGCCGCGATCATCCACATGCATCCGTACGACGTCGCCACGGGCAGGCAGAAGGACGACCCGGCGATCTACGCGGAGATCATCACCGGCATCCGCGCCCAGTGCGATGCCATCGTGTATCCCACGCTGCCCTTCATCCACGATGGCAGCGCGCAGGAGCGCTATGCGCACGTCGAGGAACTGGCGCGGCGCGGCCTGCTGGAGTGGGCTGCGGTCGACCCGGGCTCGTGCAACATCGCGCTCTACGACGATCTGCGCGAGGATCGAAACGGCTTCGTGTACGAGAATACCGAGGAGCACCTGCGGCACGTCCTCGGTCTGGCGCGCCGCCACCGCTTCCATCCCGCCTACGCCATCTACGAACCCGGCTTCATGCGCCTGGGCGCGACGCTGCACTGGCGTTGCAGCTGCCCCGCGCCGATCTACCGGCTGATGTTCTCGTCGGGCTTCACCTTCGGATTCCCCCCGGAGGACTACGGCCTGACCGCGTACCTGAATCTGCTGGACCAGGTGGCGCCTGGCGCGCAGTGGATGGTCAGCGGCCTGGCGGTGGACGTGCTGCCGCTGATTCCGCGCACGGTTGCCGAAGGTGGCCATGTACGCGTCGGCCTGGAGGATGCGCCATTCGGTTCCACGCGCGGCAATCTCGAGTGGGTCGGGATGGCCGCGGACGCAATCCGTAACGCGGGCGGCGAACTGGCCAGTCCGTCCGACGTGCGTGCGACCATGCGTGCCGTCGAAATGGGCGAGCAGTGAACGCCGGGTTGCCATTTCTCTCCAATTCCACGTCGGATCCACTTACCGAGGTCCCGCAATGAGTGCGCTGGCAAAGATCGGCATCACCATGGGAGATCCCGCCGGGATCGGCCCCGAGATCATCGTCAAGTCCCTGCAGCAGATGACGCCTGAGCGGCGCAGTGCGACTGCCGTGATCGGCAACATCGACATCCTCAGACGAGCCGACCGGGTCGTCGGTGCGGGCCTGACCTACCTGGACGGGCTCGACGCGCGCGATGGGCAGGTGCCGGTGGTGCACGTCCCGAGCAAGGGCGCGGACGCGATCGAAGACGGCAGGATCAGCGCCGCGGCGGGCGAGGCCGCGTACCAGTACGTGGTCAAGGCGGTCGAGCTCGCGCTCGCGGGCAAGATCGCGGTGATCGTCACTGCGCCGCTCAACAAGGCCGCGCTGCACGCCGCCGGCCACCACTTCGACGGCCACACCGAACTGCTCGCGCACCTCACCGGTGCGAAGTCGTCCTTCATGCTGCTCGCCTCGGACAAGCTCAACGCCGTGCACGTGTCCACGCACGTCAGCCTGAAGGGTGCGACCGAACGCGCAACGGTGGAGCGCGTGCTGGCGACCATCCGCATCGGCAACGAGCATTTCAAGGCGCTGGGCATCGCGCGTCCGCGCATCGCGGTGGCCGGTCTCAACCCACATTGCGGCGAGGGCGGCATCTTCGGCAACGAGGAGGAGCGCATCACCCAGGCCGTCGAGCTCGCGCAGAAGGAAGGCATCGACGCCAAAGGCCCGATCTCCGGCGACACGGTGTTCTATCGCGCGCTCAACGGGGAGTTCGACCTGGTTGTCGCGCAGTACCACGACCAGGGCCACATCCCGACAAAGCTCATCGCCTTCGACACGACCGTGAACGTGAGCCTGGGTCTGCCGATCCGGCGTGCGTCGGTGGATCACGGAACTGCCTTCGACATCGCGTGGACCGGCAAGGCGAGCCCGGTGAACATGAACAGTGCCATCGCCTACGGCCGCATGATGGCCGATCGTCTACCCGCCGCAGCGGCAGCGGCCTGAGCCGCGTACGCATGGCGGTAGAAGTCGCCATCGTCGCCGACGACCTGACCGGCGCGCTCGACGTCGCCGGTCCGTTCGCCGGCCGCGGCCAGCATACGGTCGTCGCGGTCGACGCCGAAGCCTGCGCGCCGGAGGCGTTCGACGGCGCGAGCGTGGTGTCGATCAACGCCACCTCGCGGCATCTCTCCGCCGATCGCGCCGCCGATCTGGTGCGCGCCGTCATGCGCCGATTGTGCCCGGTGGATGCGCGGATTCTCATCAAGAAAATCGACTCCACCCTGCGCGGCAACGTGGCGGCTGAAACCCTCGCGATGCTGGACGCGAGCGGCCGCCGCCACGCCATCATCGCGCCCGCATTCCCTGCCCAGGGGCGCACGGTGCAGAACGGGGTGGTGCACGTGCGCGGCGAACCCTTGCCTTCCACGCCGTTCGCGCGCGACGCGCTGTCGCCGCCACCTCTCGACCCGCTCGACGACGTGTTTCGGGCCGCTGCACCGGCAGCGCGCGTGGTGCGCGTGGCATCCGGCGCTCCGATCGACCTCGACGGGGGCGCCGTCGGCATTCAGGTCCACGTGGTCGACAGTGAGACCGACGACGACCTCGAGCGGACGGTGCGAGCGCTGCATGGCAGGTTGCACGAGTGCGTGCTGGTGGGATCGGCGGGAATCGCGGGGGCGGTGGCGCGCGTGTCCATGCCCAGTGCGCCCACGCCGTCGGCGCCGCATCTGCACGGCGACATGCTCGTCGCAGTCGGCTCGCGCGCCGAGCAGAGCGCGGCGCAGGTGGTCGAGCTATCGCGCCAGCCCGGCGTGGCGGTGTTCGATGCGCCGAACGGCGCGGTCGACGTGCAGGCCATGCTCGACAGCGACGCGCGCGTGCAGGTGTTGCGCGCGGCCCCGGACGCACGAGGCCGTGAGGTCGATGCGGAAGCAGTGGCCCGCAGTCTCGCCATGGGAGTCGTCGCGCGGGTGCGGGCCCGACCCGTCGCTGCCCTGCTCGCCACTGGCGGCGACACGGCGATCGCGATCCTGCGCGCGCTCTCGTGTGCATCCTTGCGCGTGATGGGCGATCTGGTCCCCGGGATTCCCTACTCCAAGCTCGAGGTCGACGCGCGCCCGCTGCTTCTCCTCACCAAGGCTGGAGGTTTCGGCGGGCCCGAGACGCTGGTCGAAGTGGTGCGACGCCTGCGCGGCTGACGCCGTCCTCAGGCGTTGTCGACCGCGCCTTCGACGCCCGCCTGGCGGGCACAGTGAGCACAGCAGAAGAAGCGTCCGCCGCCCTCGATGCCGTGCCCCAGGATTCGGCATCCGCAGTGCTCGCACTGCGGCGCGAGCCTGTGGATCGCGCACTCGAAGCTGTCGAAGACGTGTCGCTGACCTGCCGTGATCACCTCGAAGGCCATCGCGTACTCGTTCCCGCACACCTCGCACCTGCCCGCCCACGTTCTGGTGCGTGCATCATCGGTCGTCTCGTCCGGTGTTTCCCGCGGCCCGAATTGGACCCGGCCCTCGTCAAGTTCCTGCGCCATGGTTCGTGCCTCCTCGGTAACGCGCGGCAATGCGCGTGCCGCGCTCGAGGAACCGAAGCGCTCGCGAACCACGCGAAGCGCCTAGAATCCAAGCGCTACCGTCCGACGACTTGCCCATCCACGGAGTGACTCATGCGCGCATCCACCCTCCTGCTTGCCGCCGTCCTGCTCGTGTTCAGCGCATCGCTGACTGCCAGGGCCGAACCGGCCGGTACCGTGCGTCTGGGTCAGATCGGGCTCAGTTTTTACGCGGTGACTGCCGGCGTGGTGCAGGAGGTGCTGGAGCGACTCGGGCATGAAGTCGAGACCACGACCGGCAGCCACGCCCAGATATTTCCGAAGCTCGGCGCCGGCGAAGTGGACCTCCTGGTCGCGGCCTGGTTGCCGCACGGCCATGCGGTGTACTGGTCGCAATACGGACCGCAGGCCACCGAACTGGGCGTGCTGTACGAGGGCGCGCGCTTTGCGTGGATGGTGCCGACGTACGTGCCGGCCGATGCGGTGGCGCAGATCGGCGATCTGCGCAAGCCGGAGGTGGCGGATCGCATGAGCAAGGTGATCCAGGGCACGGGGCGCGACTCGGGCAACATGATGCTTTCCGCCGAGCTCGTCGAAGCCTATGGGCTGGACGAAGCCGGCTACACGCTTCGGCCTGGAACACTCTCCGACTTCCACGGTGCCTACGCTCGCGCGCTGGCTGCGCGGGCGTGGTTCGTCATGCCGCTGTGGTATCCGCACTACATCAACCGGATCGGGAGCATGCGGCCCCTCGACGACCCCAAGGGCCTGCTCGGTCCGGCGAGCAACGGCACGCTGGTGGCGAGCAAGACCTGGGTGGAGCGCGCACCGGCGCGGACCCTGCGCGTCCTGTCGCGCATCCACATCGGCCTCGACGGCGTGGCCGAGATGGATCGGCTGGTGAACGTGGAGCGCTTGCCGCCGCGCGAGGCTGCGCGCACGTGGATGACTGCCAACGAGGCGCGCGTCGCCAGCTGGTTCGCCGAGTGAGCCTGCGTTGCGCGCCGCCCTCCTGCTCGGTGCCGCGGTGTGCGCCTTCGCCGTCGGGGTGCCCGCATCGGCCGGTGCGGTCCGCGTCGAGGCGCATCGCGAGGGCGAGGGCGTCGTCGTGCACGCGGCGGCGGAGATCCCGGGCGACATCCGCCTTGCCTGGGACGTATTGACCGCCTACGAGCGCTATCCGGAGTTCGTGCCCGACCTGCAGGTGAGCCGGGTGGTGGCGCGCAGCGAGCGAGCCGTGTCGGTGGAGCAGCGCGGGTCTGCGGGCTGGCTGTTCTACCGCATCCCCGTCTCCGTCGACCTCGCAGTGATCGAGGAGCCGTATGAGCGCGTGCGCTGCGTTGCCACCGGCGGCGATTTCCACGCCTTCGAGGGGACGTACCGGCTGGTGCCGCTCGCACAGGGCGTGCGCATCGAGTACAGCGGACGCATGGTGCCTGCGTTTCGGCTGCCGCCCCTGATCGGCATGGCAGCGCTCCGGGCAATGGTTGCGCGGCAGTTCGACGGCCTGGTGCGGGAGATCGAGCGGCGCGGCGCCGCACCCGGGAGCGCGCCGCGGTGATGCGGCGTGCGCTGCTCGTCGCCGTCGTTGCGGCGATGGCGGGCGCGTGCGCCCCGATGCGGCCGATGCCCTCGTCGGGCGGCGAGGCGACCGCCTCCTGCCTCCACCTCTATCGCCGCTTCGACGATGCCGTCGACCGGCACGCGGTGCGTGACGGTGCTGCCGCGCGCATCGCCGGTTTTCCTTACTTGCGTGTCGACCGGCTGCTTGGCAGCTTCGCAGACGACGCCCTCGATCGCGAGCGATCCAGGGCGTGGATCGACCAGCTCGCCGGACTCGATCTGCAGGCGCGAGCGATCGAGCTGGCCAATCTTCCTCGCGCCGCGCTCCAATCCCTCGATATCGAGGACTTCGATGCGAACGCGAGGCTGCAGGACTGCGCTGCGCGCCTGACCGCGGCCGACCTGAGCGACTCTGCGCGCATCGAGACACTGCGCCGCCTCGCGCGGGTGCCGGACGACTACGACACGTGGAAGCGCGTGGCCGGCGCCTACTGGCTCACCCGGGTCCCGTTCGCCGCGGGCGTCCGGCGCTACCAGACGGATGTCGCGCGCACTTTCGCGATGCCGCTCGAGCAACTGCCGGTGAGCGGGCGGCTCATCGCCTACGGAACCGCGAACGATGGTCCCGCTGCGGGCGGGCCGTTCCCGGTGGATGCGCTCGGGATTCCACGGCCGGACGCCGCCACGCTGGAGCGCCTCTTCGCCACGCATGCGCCGGTGTGGGTAGTTGACGAGGTGGACGAGAACGATCGCATCGGTCGTATGCAGTGGGATGCGGGCCCTGCGCTTCGCGTCGATGCGGGCGCGCCGACCGAGTACCGGCGCATCGCCCACACGCGCCTGGGCGGACGAACGCTCGTGCAACTGGTGTACAGCGTGTGGTTTCCGGCGCGGCCGAAGTCGTCCGCGCTCGACCTCCTGGGAGGGGAGTTCGATGGAATCGTCTGGCGCGTGACACTCGCGCCGGACGGCGCGCCGCTGATCTACGACAGCATCCACAGCTGCGGCTGCTATCACCAGTTCTTTCCGACTGCGCGTGCGCAACTGCTTCCCGACGTCGACCGTCTGGAGGAGGGTGCTTTCGTGCCGCAACGGGTGGATGGCCTCGCGGGTCGCCTGGCCTTGCGTGTGGCGGCGCGCACGCACTTCCTGCAACGCGTGATGGCGACCGATGCGGTGCGGGGAGTCACACGCACGCTCGAGCTGGAGGCGGACGACGCGTTGCGCTCTCTGCCGCTGCCCGAGGGAGGACGCCGCAGCACCTTCGGCAGCGACGGCATCGTGGCGGGTTCCGAGCGCGCCGAGCGGTTCGTGTTCTGGCCGATGGGCGTGCGCAGCCCGGGCGCGATGCGCCAGTGGGGCCGGCACGCCACCGCCTTCGTCGGGCGGCGGCACTTCGACGATGCGCGCCTGCTCGAGCGTTACTTCCGCTTCGATCTCGAAGCGGCGATGTCGCGATGAGTGTGCGGCGCGGACCTCCGCCAGGCGAACCCTCGCCGGGCATCTCGCACCAGCTGGCGCGCTGGCGCAGCGCGCACTTCGAAGCGCTGCGCTACGGACTCGACCTGCACGTCGAAGAGCACTGCGAACGTCTGAGCGGCCGGTTGCGGTTCGCGTGGCGATTTCGGGCGGCCCCAGTCGATGTGGTCCTCGACTGGCGCCCCTCGAGCACACATCCGGGCGTGACCGGGCTGAAGGCGGACGGCGTGGATGTACCGATGCAGACATGTCCGGATCACCTGATCGTGGCGGCCGAAGCGTTCACCGACGCGAGCGAGCACGTCATCGAACTCGCCTTCGAGGCGCCCATCGCCGAGGCAGGCACCGCGCTCACGCGCTATCGGGACCGCGAGGACGGCAGCGACTATCTGTACACGCTGCTGGTGCCCGCCGACGCGAGCGCGCTGTTTCCATGCATGGACCAGCCCGACCTGAAGGCGGTGTTCGAGCTGACGCTGACGCTGCCCGCTGGGTGGTGCGCGATCTCCAATGCGCCGCTGGAAGCGATGCGCGATTGGCCAGGCGGACGTCGTCTGCGCTTTGCGCCGACCCCTCCGCTGAGCACCTACCTGTTCGCATTTGCGGCCGGCCCGTTCGAGGCCCTGCATGACGGGCACGGCGACACGCGGCTGTACGTGCGCAGCTCCCAGCGCAAGCGCGCAGACGCGCACGCCGCCGAGGTCCTGCGGCTGAACCGTGCCGGCGTGCACTGGTTCGCCGAGGCGCTCGACTGTCCGTTTCCATTCGCCAAGTACGATCTGGTGCTGATCCCCGAGTTCGCCTACGCAGGCATGGAGCACGCGGGGGCGACCTTCCTGCGCGAGGACAGCGTGCTGTTCGTGGCCGAGCCCGGCGAGGAGGATGTGCTGCGCCGGGCCCAGCTGATCTTTCACGAGGCGGCGCATCAGTGGTTCGGCGATCTGGTGACGATGCGCTGGTTCGACGACCTGTGGCTCAAGGAGGGGTTCGCGAATCTCATGGCCTACCAGGCTGCGCGCGCGCTGCTGCCCGACATCGACGCCCGCATCGCGTGGCACCGGTCGAAGGAGATCGCCTATCGAACGGATGTCACGTGCGGGACGACCGCGGTGCGCCAGCCGCTCGTCAACCTCGCGTGGGCCAAGTCGGCTTACGGGAACGTGGTCTATCACAAGGCACCCGCGGTGCTGCATCTGGCCGAAACGCTCGTGGGCGAGAGCGCATTCCGTGCGGCGATGCGCGCCTTCCTGGCGCGGCATGCGTGGAGTACGGCGGAGTGGACCGATCTGGTTGCGGCGCTGGAACGCGTCTCGGGGTGCGATCTGGGCGAGTGGGCGCGCGACTGGGTGCTGCAGCCCGGCATGCCGCACATCGCGTGCGACTGGACAGTCGACGGGCAAGGCAGGGTGGTGTCGCTCACGCTGAACCAGCGGCCGGTGCAGGCCGCCGCCAGCGCGGTGACCGCCCGATGGCCGCAGCGCACGGTCGTTGCGATTGGGCGCGGTGGGCGAACGATCGCCACGTTCACGGTCGATGCCGGCGGCGATCCGGTGCGCCTGGACCAGGCAAGGGGACTGCCCGCGCCCGACTGGGTGTTCGCCAACGCCGAAGATCGCGGCTACGGCTGGTTCGAACTGGATGCGCGCAGTCGCGAGTTTCTCCTGCAGCACCTGCCGCGACTGGAGGATGGCTTTCTGCGGGCGCTGTTGTGGGACGCGCTGTGGCAGGCGGTACGCGATGCGCAGATTGCGCCGGAAGCGTGGGTCGATCTGCTGCTGCGCGGGCTGCCAGCCGAGCGCGACGAACTGACGGTGCCCGCGCTGCTCGGCGCGCTGGAGCACACCCTGCGCTGGTACCTGGACGACGCCGGACGGCAGCGGTTGCAGGTGCGTTGCGAAGGCGCACTGCGCGAAGCGATGCTGAGCAGGCAATCGGTGGCGTTGCGGGTCGCCTGCTTCCGCGCCTTCGTCGCCATTGCCCGATCGCCCGATGCGCGCGATGACTGTGCAGCGCTGCTCGACGGCCGGCTCGTCATTCCCGCCGTGCCGCTGCGCAGCGCGGATCGCTTCCGCGTGTCGCGCACGCTGATCGCGCAGGAGGATGCGCGAGGCGAGGACTGGCGGCTGCGCCTCGCCGCCGAAGGCAGCGACGATGCGCGGCGCATGGCGTTCGCGGCCGAAGCGGCGCGGCCGTCCCAGTCGGCGAAGACTACGATGTTCGGGCGCCTGCTCGACGGCACGCTCCCGGAGCGCTGGGTGGAGGAAGCCGTCACCGTGTTCAACACGGTCGAGCACGACTCGGCCACGCTGCCCCATCTGGAATCGGCCCTGCGGGCGTTGCCGCGCCTGTCGAGCACGCGGCGCATCTTCTTCGCCAATCACTGGCTGGCGGCCTTCGTTGGCGGACAACGCAGCGCCCAGGCGTTGTCGGTCATCGACGCTGTGCTCGATGACGGCAGGCTTCCGGACTCCCTGCAGCGCAAGCTGCGCGAAGCGCGCGACGGACTCGAACGCACGGTAAGGGTCCGCGGCCGCTTCGGCGGGGCCGGCGGCGCAAGCAGCTGAGGCGCCCGTCGCCGGCTTGGCTACAATCCTGCGTTGTCGCTTCCCCTGGCCAAGCCTCGCCCGATCCCCGTGAGTTCCTCCCTGCAGTCCTTCCTGCTGCCCGGCAGCATCGCCGTGGTGGGCGCGGGCGACCGGGCGAGCAGTTCCGGAGGCGCCGTGCTGCGCAACCTGATCCGATCCGGGTACGCCGGCCGGATCGTGCCGGTCAATCCAAAGGGAGGCGAACTGCTCGGGCTGCCGGTGGCGCCCACTCTCGCGGAGGTGTCTCCGCCGTGCGAACTGGCGGTGGTGGTGGTTCGCCCGGACCTCATCCTCGAGGTGGCGCGCGAGGCTGCCGAGAGCGGGCATCGCAACCTGCTCGTCCTGCCTGGCGGCTTCGCCGAAGGCGGAGAGGAGGGCAAGGCGCGCGACCGGGCGCTGCGAACGCTATGCGACACGCATGGCTTGCGGGTGGCGGGACCGAATTGCGCCGGACTGATCAACCTGCTCGACCTCGCGCGGCCCTGTGCGGCGACCTTCTACCGGGATCTGCCGCGCGGCGGTGGCGTCGGCCTGATCTCGCAGTCGGGTGCGATCGCCGAAGAGGCCATCGCAGCCAGCCACCGCCTGGGTATTCCGCTCGGCGCGGTAGTCTCGGTCGGCAATGCGATGCAGCTCGGTATCGCCGACTACCTCGAGCATCTCGGCGACGACCCTGCCTGCCGCGTGATCCTCCTGTACACCGAGACCGTCGGTACGGATTCACGCCTGCGCGAGGCCGCGCGCGCGGTCGCGGCGCGCAAGCCGATCGTGGCGCTGATCGGCGGGCGCACGCCGGCGGGCCGGGCAGCGGCGCACCGGCACACGGGATCGTCCGCGCCGACCGCCGCGGATGCCGCCGCGTTCTGCAGCGATGCGGGTATCGCGCGCGTGACCAGCCTGCGCGAGATGCTGCTGGCGGCCAAGGCGCTCGCCGCGCATCCGCGCGGGATCGGTCCGCGTGTCCTGCTGCTGTCCAACTCGGGCGGTCCGGGCGTGCTGTGTACCGATCGCTGCGTGGAGGAAGGACTGCAAATGCCTGCACTGCCGCCGGCGCTGGCTGAGCGGTTGCGCACCCTGTATCCGCCAGAGGCCGTGGTGGCGAACCCGCTCGATCTGCTCGCCGATGCGCGCGAGGATCGCTTCGGCGAAACCCTGCGCACGGCGATCGAACAGGGCGGCAGCACGTACGATGCGATCCTGATGATCCATGTCGTGCCCTTCATGGTCGATGCCGACGCGGTCGTGGAACGCCTGGCGGAAGTCGCGCAGGCCTCGCCGCTGCCGCTGCTGCACGCGATGATGGGTACGCTCGAGCGCAAGGACACCTGGATGCAGCGGATGGAGGACGCCGGCGTGCCGATGTTCGACAATGTCGAGGACATGGCCGCCGCCGCCGGGTTGCTCGCCAGGATCGGGGATGCGCAGGCTCGGGCCGCGCCGTTTCGTTCCGCGCAGGGTTGACCAGGGAGACGACGATGCAGTTGTACGGTTTCTTTCGCAGTTCCGCCGCGTACCGGGTGCGCATCGCGCTGGCTCTGAAGAATTTGAGCGTCGATCTCGTCAGCGTGCATCTGGGCAAGGGGCAGCAGTACGGCGAGGAATTCTCTGCGGTCAGTCCCCAGAACCTGGTGCCGGTGCTCGAGGACGAGGGGCGCCGGATGTTCCAGTCGCTGGCGATCATCGAGTATCTCGAGGAAAGGCATCCGGAGCCGCCGCTGCTGCCGCACGATCCGTTCGAGCGGGCCCGCGTACGATCGCTGGCGCTCGTCGTCGCCTGCGAGATTCACCCGCTGAACAACCCGCGCGTGCTCAACTACGTCACCGGCAAGCTGGGTGCGAGCGAGGATCACAAACTGGAGTGGTACCACCACTGGGTGAAGATGGGCTTCACGGCGCTGGAGCGGCGCCTGATGAGCGAACCGCACACCGGCAGGTTCTGCCACGGCGACACACCGGGCCTGGCCGACTGTGCGCTGGTGCCGCAGGTGGCCAACGCCAACCGCTTCAAGGTCGACC
>CAYLTE010000077.1:0-17308 GCA_964386195.1 uncultured Burkholderiales bacterium
TCTGGTCGTTCCTGCGCCAGTTCATGTACACCAAGTTCATCATCGTCACCGACGAGGACGTGAACATCCGCGACTGGAAGGAAGTGATCTGGGCGCTCACCACGCGTGTCGACCCGGCACGCGACTCGCTGCTGGTGGAGAACACGCCCATCGACTATCTCGATTTCGCCAGCCCGGTGTCCGGCCTCGGATCGAAGATGGGGATCGACGCCACCAACAAGTGGCCCGGCGAGACGGCCCGCGAGTGGGGCCGTCCGATCGAGATGGACGCCGCCGTGAAGCGGCGCGTGGACGAGATGTGGTCTTCGTTGGGTCTTTAGCCAAAGCGCGCACCGCAAAGACCGCAAAGTACGCAAAGGGCAACTCGTCGGCTATTAGATGCGTTCGGTCTGCTTTGCGGTCTTTGCGTCCTTAGCGTTTTGCGATTTTTTCGGTTCTGCATCGCCCAATCATGCCCAACCGCCTCGCCGACGAAACCAGTCCCTACCTCCAGCAGCACGCCGACAACCCGGTGGACTGGTATCCCTGGGGCGAGGAAGCGCTGCGCCGCGCCCGCGAGGAGGACAAGCCGATCCTGCTGTCGGTGGGCTACTCGGCGTGCCACTGGTGCCACGTCATGGCGCACGAATCGTTCGAGGATCCGGACGTCGCGGCAGCGATGAACCGCCTGTTCGTGAACGTCAAGGTCGATCGCGAGGAGCGCCCGGATATCGATCAGATCTATCAGAGCGCACATCAGGCCCTGACCGGGCGCAGCGGCGGATGGCCGCTGACGATGTTCCTGACGCCTGACCAGCGCCCGTTCTTCGGCGGGACCTACTTCCCGAAAACGCCCCGCTACAACCTGCCGGGATTCGCGGATCTGTGCGCGCAGGTCGAGCGCGTCTATCGTGAGCAGCGCCAGGCCGTGGACGCCCAGAACGACCAGCTGCAGGTGGTTCTGGAACGTGCACAAGCGTCCTCGATCGCTTCGTCGGAGCCGGACCAGGCGCCGATCGAGGCCGCGGCGACGGAACTGAAGCGACTGTTCGATCCGGTGCATGGCGGCCTGGGCGGCGCACCCAAGTTCCCCAATCCCGCCATCCTCGAGTTCTGCTTGCGACGCGGCATGACGGCCGGAGACGATCGGCTGCTGTCGCTCGTACTGCTGACGTTGCGCGAGATGGCGCGCGGAGGCATCAACGACCACCTCGGCGGCGGGTTCGCGCGCTACAGCGTCGATGCGACGTGGACCATCCCTCACTTCGAGAAGATGCTCTACGACAACGGACCGCTGCTGGGCCTCTACGCGCAGGCCTGGCAGGCGACGGGCGACCCGTCGTTCGCGCAGGTGTGCGAGCACACCGCGGGCTGGCTCACGCGCGAGATGCAATCGCCCGAGGGCGGCTTCTGCTCCAGCCTCGATGCCGACTCGGAGCACGAGGAAGGGCGTTTCTACGTGTGGTCGCGCGAGCAGGTGAGCGGCGTGCTGGATGCCACCGAGTACGCCTTGTTCGCACGGGTATACGGCCTGGACGGCGCCCCGAATTTCGAAGGCCGGCACTGGCATCTGCGCATCTGTCGAGACCAGCAGGATGTGGCGCACGAACTCGGTCTCGACGAGGCGCATGCGCATCGCATCCTTGCGTCGGCGCGCGCGAAACTGCTCGCATCGCGCGAAACGCGGGTGCGTCCCGCACGCGACGACAAGGTGCTCACGTCGTGGAACGCCCTCGCCATCCAGGGGATGGTCCACGCCGCGCGGGTGTTCGAACGCGAGGACTGGCTCGATTCCGCCCGACGTGCGCTCGCCTTCGTTCAGCGCGTTCTGTGGCGGGACGGGCGCCTGCTGGCCACCTCCAAGGACGGCACCGCGCACCTGAACGCATATCTCGATGACCATGCCTTCCTGCTCGCGGCGTTGCTCGAGATGCTGCAGACGGACTTCGACCGGATGCATCTGCAGTTCGCCACCGCGCTTGCCGACACGCTGCTGGCACGCTTCGAGGATCCGAACGGGGGGTTCTACTTCACCAGCCACGACCATGAGCAGCTCATGCTTCGTCCCCGAAGCGGGCACGACAACGCCACGCCATCCGGCAACGGGGTGGCGGCCACGTCGTTGCAGCGCCTGGGACACCTGACCGGAGATCCGCGCTACGTGAGCGCCGCGGAGCGCGCCTTGCGGGCGTTCCAGGCCCAGATTGCCGCGCAACCGAGCGCATTCTGTTCGCTGCTGATTGCGCAGGAGGAGTGGTTGCGCACCCCCACCATGGTGATCCTGCGCGGCGATCCGTCCATCATGAAGACGTGGAGGCGGGTGCTGGTCCGCGCGCCGGATCCCGCCCGGATCGAAATGTCCATCCCGGCCGGCGTGGGCGATCTTCCGACGGTCCTGGACAAGCCGGCCGGTGTCGGACGCGTCAACGCCTGGGTGTGTCGAGGCGTTACCTGTCTGACGCCCGTGTCGGAGGTGTCGGACCTGCTGGAAGGGCTCCGGGAACTGCCCAGGTGAGTTGTTCCAATGGGCCAGAAATGGCATTAAAATCCGGGAGCTTTACGCTCAATCACTACGAGAAGGGGTTGTGGAAGATGAAAAGATTCCTGATTGCCGCCGTCGCCGTCGCCGGCACCTTGGGCGGCACCAATGTAATGGCTGCTGATGCCGCGAAGGCGAAGCAGTTGGCCACCAAGTACAACTGCCTCGCCTGTCATGCGGAGGACAAGAAACTGGTCGGCCCGTCCTTCAAGGATATCGCCAAGAAGTACGGCGGCGACGCCGGTGCATCCGCCAAGCTGGCTGCCAAGGTCAAGTCCGGTGGCGGCGGCGTGTGGGGCAGCATCCCGATGCCGCCTAACAACGTGCCCGAGGGCGACATCAAGACCATGGTGGACTGGATCCTCGCGCTGAAGTAATCGCAGCGCGCGCACGACGAACGAAAGAGCCGGCCTTGAGCCGGCTCTTTCGTTTTGCATCCCAACCCGATGATAGTTGTCGGAAAATTGACATCTGCGCAGTGAGGGAGAATAATCCGGCGCGGTTGGGCCCCTGCGTGGCCCGAGGGAGAAACCATGTCGCGAATCGCTCTGGGATCGAAGTTGCAGGCAGCTGTCGCCGCCCTTGGCGCAGCCGGTATGCTGGTGCTCGGCGGATGCGGAGGTGGAACCGAGGAGTCGACCCTGAAGATCGGGCACGCCGGTCCCCTGACCGGCACCATCGCTCACCTCGGGAAGGATAACGAGAACGGCGTGCGCCTCGCGCTCGAAGAGGCGAATGAGACGGGCTTCGAACTCGAGGGCAAGAAGTGGACGCTGGAAATGCTCTCCGAAGACGACCAGGCCGATCCCAAGCAGGGCACCATCGTGGCGCAGAAGCTGGTGGACGCGCAGGTTGCGGGCGTCATCGGCCACCTCAACTCCGGTACCACGATCCCGGCATCGAAGATCTATCACGATGCAGGTTTCGCGCAGGTGTCGCCGTCCGCGACGAACGTGACCTACACCAACCAGGGCTTCAAGACCGCCTTCCGCGTGATGGCCAACGACGCGCAACAGGGAAAGGTGCTGGGCGAGTTCGCGGTCAATAACCTGGGTGCGAAGACCATCGCGATCATCGACGATCGCTCGGCCTACGGGCAGGGCCTTGCCGACGAGTTCGAGAAAGCGGCCGTGGCGGCGGGCGCGACCATCGTCACGCGCGAGTTCACGGACACGACCAAGACCGATTTCACCGCCATTCTCACCAGCATCAAGGGCAAGAGCCCGGATCTGATTTTCTACGGGGGCATGGACGCGCAGGCGGGCCCGATGATGAAGCAGGTGCAGAACCTCGGGCTCGCGGCGAAGTATCTGTCCGGAGACGGGACGCAGACGGCGGAGTTCCTCAAGCTCGCCGGCGAGGCGGCCGAGGGCGTCTACGCCTCCTCCCCCGGTGTGCCGCTCGACAAGATGCCCCAAGGGCCCGCTTTCGCGGAGAAGTACAAGGCCAAGTTCAACCAGGACATCCAGCTGTACGCACCCTACGCCTACGACGCAGCGAACGTGCTGCTGGCGGCGATGAAGAAGGCGAATTCGAGCGATCCGACCAAGTATCTGCCTGAGCTGGCGGGAATCGAGTACGAGGGTGTCACCGGCAACATCGGCTTCGACGAGAAGGGCGACATCAAGGGCGGCAGCATCAGCCTCTACCAGGTGAAGGACGGCAAGTGGGAGTACATCGAGACGATCGGCGGCTAGGCAGACCTGCCGGCCCCGGCGCGGTACACTTCGCCGGGTGAGTCGATTCGATCCCGAACGGCGCCTCGCGGCGCCGTTTTTTTGCCCGATCACGATGACAATCGATCGTTGCGTCCGTCTTCGCCGAAGGGGCGCACACGTGCAGCGTCCGTAGACCGCGATGGACATCTTCCTGCAGCAGATCCTGAACGGCCTGGTCCTGGGCAGCGTCTATGCGCTGGTGGCGCTCGGGTACACGATGGTGTACGGCATCCTGGGCCTGATCAATTTCGCCCACGGAGAGGTGGTCATGGTCGGCGCACTCACGGCGCTTTCCGTGATGGCGGGCATCACCGCGCTGGGAGTCGGGTTGCCGGCCCCGCTGGTGATACTGCTTGCGCTGATGGTGGCGATCGTGGTCTGCATGACCCTGGGATTCACCATCGAACGCGTGGCCTATCGCCCGCTGAGGCGGGCGCCCCGGCTCGCTCCCCTGATCACTGCCATAGGGGTGTCGATCCTACTGCAGAACATCGCGATGCTGATCTGGGGCCGCCGCTACCACACCTTTCCATCGATCATCAAACCGACGCCGCACGAGTTCCTCGGCGCCACCATCACCGACCTGCAGATCCTGATCATCGTGGTGTCGGCGCTGATCATGGGCGGGCTGCTCCTGCTGGTACACACGACCCGTCTGGGCCGCGCCATGCGGGCCACGTCGGAGAACCAGATCGTCGCCGGACTGATGGGCGTGAACGTCAATCGCATCATCTCGGCCACCTTCGTCATCGGCTCGGCGCTGGCTGCCGTGGCCGGCGTCCTGGTCAGCGCGAACTACAGCATCGCCCACTACTACATGGGCTTCATGCTGGGCCTGAAGGCGTTCACGGCTGCCGTGCTGGGCGGTATCGGCAACCTGGGCGGGGCGATGCTCGGCGGACTGCTGCTGGGTCTGATCGAGAGCATCGGTGCCGGCTACATCGGCGACCTCACCGGCGGCTTCCTCGGCAGCCACTACCAGGACGTCTTCGCATTCGTCGTTCTCATCGCCGTGCTCGTGTTCCGGCCCACCGGGCTGATGGGCGAACGCGTCGCCGAACGCGCCTGAATCGGGAGCGCAGCGTCATGGCCGACCTCTGGCATTCCCTCAAACGGCACAAGCGCGCGCCCTGGCTCGGCACGGTGCTGATCGCCGTCGCGCTGGCGGTGCTGCCATTCGTGCTCGAGGCGGGGCTGTCCCGCACCTGGGTGCGGATCGTCGACTTCGCGCTGCTCTACGCCATGCTTGCCATGGGATTGAACATCGTCGTCGGTTTCGCCGGCTTGCTCGATCTCGGCTACATCGCGTTCTACGCAGTGGGCGCGTACACCTACGCGCTGCTCGCGTCCCCGCACTTCGGCCTGCACCTGCCATTCTGGGTCCTGCTGCCCATCGGCGCGCTCATCGCCGCGTTCTTCGGCATCCTGCTGGGTTCCCCCACGCTGCGGCTGCGTGGCGACTACCTGGCGATCGTCACGCTCGGATTCGGCGAGATCATCCGCATCTTCCTCAACAACCTCAACGCGCCGATCAACATCACCAACGGCCCCCAGGGTGTGAACCGCATCGACCCCGTCAGCATCGGCGGGATGGACTTCACCAAGACCCACGAGATCCTCGGCGTGACCGTGCCCGGCACGCACCTGCACTACTACCTGTTCCTGCTGCTCACCATCGCGACCATCGTCATCTGCATACGCCTGGAGGACTCCCGCATCGGGCGCGCATGGGTGGCGATACGCGAGGACGAGATCGCCGCTCAGGCGATGGGCATCAACACGCGCAACGTCAAGCTGCTCGCCTTTGCCATGGGCGCGACGTTCGGCGGCGTGGCAGGCGGCCTGTTCTCGGCATTCCAGGGTTTCGTCAGTCCCGAGAGCTTCGGCCTGCTGGAGTCCATCATGGTGTTGTGCATGGTCGTGCTCGGCGGGATGGGGCACGTCGCTGGTGTCGTACTGGGGGCGCTGCTGCTCGCCACGCTGCCCGAGGTGCTGCGCCACACCGCCTCGCCGGTGCAGCAGCAGTTGTTCGGCAAGGTGATCCTCGATCCCGAGAGCCTGCGCATGCTGCTCTTCGGGCTGGCGCTGATACTGGTCATGCTGCTGCGGCCGGGTGGACTGTGGCCCTCGCCGATCCGGCGGCGGGAGCTGACCAACGCGCAAGCGACGGGCAAGGTCTGAGGCATGACGCTGCTGCAGGCACATTCGCTCGGAAAGTCCTTCGGCGGTCTGCAGGCGCTGTCCAAGGTTACGCTGCAGATCGAGCGCGGACAAATCTACGGCCTCATCGGGCCCAACGGAGCGGGCAAGACCACGCTGTTCAACCTGCTCACCGGTCTCTACAAGCCGGACGAAGGCAGGGTCACCCTCGACGGGCTCGATGTCACCGGCTGCAAGCCGCACGTGATCGTGCAGGCTGGCATGGCGCGCACGTTCCAGAACATCCGCCTGTTCGCCCATATGACCGCGATCGAGAACGTGATGGTGGGCCGTCACCTGCGCACCAGGACGGGTGCGCTGGGCGCCATCCTGCGCGATCGGCGCACGATGGCCGAGGAGCACGCGATACGGGTTCGGGCGCACGAACTCCTGGACTACGTTGGAGTTGGGCGTCACGCGCATGCGCAGGCGAAGAATCTGTCCTACGGCGACCAGCGCCGGCTCGAGATCGCCCGCGCACTGGCCACCGACCCCAAGCTGCTGGCACTCGACGAGCCTGCAGCTGGTATGAACGCGACCGAGACGGCAGCGCTGCGCGGCCTGATGGAGCAGATTCGCGCCGACGGGGTCACGATCCTGCTCATCGAGCACGACGTCAAGCTCGTGATGGGCTTGTGCGACCGGGTCGCGGTGCTCGACTACGGCAAGCGCATCGCCGAGGGAGCCCCCGCCGAGGTGCAGAAGAACCCCGCCGTGATCGAGGCCTACCTGGGTGGCGGGTTGCCATGAGCCTGCTGCGCATCGAAGGCCTGAAGATCTCCTATGGCGGCATCAACGCGGTCAAGGGCATCGACCTCGAGGTGAACGAGGGCGAGATGGTTGCGCTGATCGGCGCCAACGGAGCGGGCAAGACCACCACCCTGAAAGCGGTCTGCGGAATCGTCCCTGCGCGCGAGGGCCACGTCCGCTACCGCGGAGAGGATGTAACCGGACTGCCTTCGTACGTGCTCGTCGAACGCGGACTGGCCCTGGTGCCCGAGGGACGAGGCGTGTTCGGGCGTCTCACCGTCGAGGAGAACCTCCACATGGGCGCCTACACGCGCCGTAGCGGTGCCTCGGTGAAGAGCGACCTCGAACGTGTCTACGATCTGTTTCCGCGCCTGAAGGAGCGGCGCAGGCAGACTGCCGGTACGATGTCCGGCGGCGAGCAGCAGATGCTCGCGATCGGCCGGGCGCTGATGAGCGCACCGCGGCTGCTTCTTCTCGACGAGCCGAGCATGGGTCTCGCGCCGTTGATGGTCCAGCGTATCTTCGACACCATCCGGAAGGTGGCCGCCGAGGGCGTCACGGTCCTGCTCGTCGAACAGAATGCGAAGCTGGCACTCGAGGCAAGCAGTCGTGGCTACGTGATGGAGAGCGGCGCGATCACGTTGAGCGATTCCGCACCCGCCCTGCTGGAAAATCCTCAGGTGCGCCAAGCCTATCTGGGAGAATGAGGCGGTCGGCCGTCACGAAGAGAAACGGCCCGACGAGCGGGCCGTTTCTCTTGCGTGCTGGGTACAGCCGCACTGCAGTACCGGGATACTGGCTCACTAGGGTACTGGAGCACTGTCGTGCAGCGTCACATGTCGTGCTTCTTCCAGCCCTTCTTCTTGCCGCGGTTGTGTCCGGGCGGTCCCGAGTGTTTCTCCACGACGCGCACTTCCTTCTCGACGATCCGCTCCCTGACGACGACCTTCTCGGGTTCCTTCTTCGTGGTGCTGGAACCGATTGCCGCGCCGGCTGCGCCGCCGATGGCACCGCCGATGATCGCGCCACCGGTGCCGCCCACCACGGAACCGACTCCTGCCCCGGCTCCGCCGCCGATGGCGCCGCCGATCACCGCGCCGGTGTCGACGTCACCCGCCTGCGCTGCTGCGCTGGTGAACAGGACGAGAAAAGCTGCAAAAAATTGTGATCTCAACGCTGACCTCCTGATGTTTTCTACAGGTGGTCGGGTCCGGCGCAAGACCTGTGCCCAAGAGCGCAGAGCCAGGCTTTCACGCTACCGCGATTCTACGGTGCGGCCCACTCCCGCGGCTTGAGGAACACTTCGTACAGCCTCGCCTCGTCGCTGCCCGGCTCCGGATGCCAGTCGTAGCGCCACTTCACCACCGGCGGCAGAGACATCAGGATCGATTCGGTGCGTCCGCCGGACTGAAGGCCGAACAGGGTTCCCCGGTCGAACACGAGATTGAACTCCACGTAGCGACCGCGGCGATAGGCCTGGAAGTCGCGCTCGCGAGGACCGTAGTCGCGTTCGCGGCGACGTTCGACGATCGGCACGTATGCCGGGAGGAAGTGATCCCCGACGCTGCGCACCATGGCAAAGCTGGTAGCGAAATCCGGCAGCGCGACGTCGTCGAAGAAGACTCCGCCGATGCCACGCGGCTCACCACGATGCTTCAAGAAGAAGTACTCGTCGCACCATTTCTTGAAGCGCGGGTACAGGTCGTCTCCGAAAGGCGCGAGCGCGTCGCGGCACGTGCGATGAAAGTGCACGGCATCGGCTTCCTCGCCGTAGTAGGGCGTCAGATCCATGCCGCCGCCGAACCACCACACGGGCTGCGAGCCCTCGCGTTCCGCCACGAAGAATCGCACGTTCATGTGCACTGTCGGGACGTAGGGATTGCGTGGGTGCAGCACCAGCGAAACGCCCATCGCCTGGAACCCGCGACCCGCGAGTTCGGGCCGCGATGCACTGGCCGAGGCCGGCAGTTGCGCACCCATGACGTGCGAGAAGTTCACACCGCCGCGCTCGAACAGATGTCCCTCCTCGACCAGGCAGCTGATGCCGCCGCCGCCCTCCGGACGCTGCCATCGATCCCACCGGAACTCGCGCCCGTCCTGGGATTGCAGCTCCGCTACGATGCGAGCCTGCAGGTCGGTCAGATACGTCCTGACGGCGGTGCTGTCGATCATGTGCCGATCCTCCCGTCAGCGGCGCGCGCCGAGTGCGCGGTGGCCGATGTCGCGGCGCATGTGGCAGCCATCGAAGCGGATGCGCTCGGCCATCTCGTAGGCGCAGCGCTGCGCGATGCGCACGTTGTCTCCGAGTGCCGTTACGCACAGTACGCGACCGCCGCTGGTGATTACCTTGCCGTCTACCAGGGTGGTGCCGGCGTGAAACACGTGGCAGTCCTCCTTGTCCTGCGGCAGTTCGACGATCTCGTCTCCCTTGCGCGGACTCTCGGGGTAGCCCGCGGCTGCAAGCACGACACCCAGTGCAAAGCGGCGGTCCCACTCCGCCTCGGCCTGGTCGAGCTGCCCGTTCACGGCGAGGTCGAGCAGGCCCAGCAGGTCGCTCTTGAGCCGCATCATGATCGGCTGCGTCTCCGGATCGCCCAGGCGGCAGTTGAACTCCAGGACCTTCAGCTCGTTCGCCGGCGTGATCATCAATCCCGCGTAGAGAAAGCCGCTGTAGGGCGTTCCGCGCGCCTCCATGCCGGTCACCACGGGCTGGATCACTTCGCGCATCGCGCGCGCGTGCAGCTCCGGTGTCAGCACTGGCGCTGGCGAGTACGCTCCCATGCCGCCCGTGTTCGGGCCAAGGTCCTCGTCGAGGAGCCGCTTGTGATCCTGGCTCGTGGCGAGCGGGAGCACGTTGCGACCGTCCACCATTACGATGAAGCTCGCCTCTTCGCCTTCGAGGAACTCCTCGATGACCACGCGCGCCCCGGCATCGCCCATGCGATTGCCCACCAGCATGTCGTCCACGGCCGCGTGTGCCTCCCCCGCGGACATCGCCACCACCACGCCCTTGCCCGCTGCGAGGCCGTCCGCCTTCACCACGATCGGCGCACCGCGCTCGTCTATGTAGGCATGGGCGGCGGCCGGGTCGGTGAAGGTGCGGTGGACGGCCGTGGGAATGCCCTGCTCGATCATGAACGCCTTGGCGAAGTCCTTGGAACTCTCGAGCTGCGCCGCGGCGCGCGTGGGGCCGAAGATGCGCAGGTCGGCTGCGCGGAATGCATCGACGATGCCGGCCGCCAGCGGGGCCTCCGGACCGACGACCGTCAGATGCACGCCCTCGCGCTTGGCGAACGCGATCAGTGTGGCGATCTGCGTGATGGGCACGTTCTGCACCCCTTCCTCGCGCGCGGTACCCGCATTACCGGGTGCCACGAAGACGCGGCTGACGCGGGGGGACTGCGCCAGCCGCCAGGCGAGCGCGTGCTCGCGTCCGCCGCTGCCGATGACGAGTAGGTTCATCCGTATAGGGTTGCCAGAAGAAATTCGATCGGAATCGGGAATCAATGCCGGAAGTGCCGTGTGCCGGTGAAGACCATGGCGATCCCGTGCTCGTCCGCAGCGGCGATCACCTCCTCGTCGCGCACGCTCCCACCGGGCTGGATCACCGCACGCGCGCCCGCGTGCACCACGACGTCGAGCCCGTCCCGGAACGGAAAGAAGGCATCTGAGGCCACCACCGAGCCGAGCAGGGTCAAGCCTGCGCTCTGCGCCTTGATGGAAGCGATGCGCGCGGAGTCGATCCGGCTCATCTGTCCCGCCCCCACGCCGACGGTGGCGCCGGCGTTGCAGAACACGATGGCATTGGATTTGACGAACTTCGCCACGCGCCACGCAAACAGCAAGTCGCGCATCTGCTCGTCGCTGGGTTGCGCGCGCGTGACGACGCGCAGCGCGTCCGAACGCACGTTGAAGGTGTCCGGTGTCTGGATCAGCACACCGCCGCCGATGCGCTTGATGTCCAGGTCGTGGCTGCCGGGCTCGATCGCCACCTCGAGTATGCGCACGTTCTGCTTGGCCGCCAGCACCGCGCGCGCCGAGGCCGAGATGCGCGGGGCGATGAGCACCTCGAGAAACTGCTGCGTGACCGCGCTCGCCGTGTCCCCGTCGACTTCGACGTTGAACGCGATGATGCCGCCGAACGCGGAGGTGGGGTCGGTCGCGAAGGCCTTCCGGTACGCCTCGGCGGGCGAGGTCCCGATCGCGACGCCGCAGGGATTGGCGTGCTTGACGATGACGCAAGCCGGTAGGTCCAGCGTCTTCACGCACTCCCAGGCCGCGTCCGCGTCGGCCAGATTGTTGAACGACAACTCCTTGCCCTGCAGTTGCACGTAGCCGGCGAGCGCGCCCGGCGCGCCGCGCAGGTCACGGTAGAACGCAGCCTGCTGGTGCGGATTCTCACCGTAGCGCAGATCCTGGACCTTCTCGAAGTTCAGGTTGAGGCGTGCAGGGAACGCGCTCGCCTCGCCATCCGCGTCGCGGGCAGTCAGATAGTTGCTGATCGCGGCGTCGTAGGCCGCGGTGTGCGAGAACGCCTTGCGCGCGAGGGCGAAGCGTGTCTCCCGCGACACGCCTCCTGCAGCCAGCTCCGCGAGAAGCGCGCCGTAGTCGGCCGGGTCGGTGACGATTGCCACGTGTTCCCAGTTCTTGGCGGCAGCGCGCACCATGGTGGGGCCGCCAATGTCGATGTTCTCGATGGCCTCCTCCAGCGAGCAGCCGGGTCGTGCCACGGTCTGCACGAATGGATAAAGGTTGACGATCACGAAGTCGATCGTCGCTATCGACGCCTGTGCCAGCGCACGCAGGTGCTCGTCGAGGTCGCGACGCGCGAGGATGCCGCCGTGCACCTTGGGATGCAAGGTCTTGACGCGGCCATCGAGCATTTCCGGGAAGCCGGTGTAGTCGCCGATCTCGGTGACGCGCACGCCGGACTGCGCGAGCAGACGCGCCGTGCCGCCGGTGGAGAGGATATCGATTCCGAGTTGCTGGAGCCCCTGCGCCAGTTCGACGACGCCGGACTTGTCTGAGACGCTGATCAGCGCCTGCTTGCTGGTGCTCATGCTGTATTGAAATGAAAAGTGTGCGGCGTGCGCACGCCGTCACTTGATGCCGTAGATCCGGATCTTCTTGCGCAGCGTGTTCCGGTTCAGGCCGAGGAGTTCTGCAGCCTGGGTCTGGTTGCCGCCCACGCGATGCAGGACGACCTCGATGAGCGGCTTCTCGACACAGCTCATCACCATTTCGTACATGCCGGCGGGCTTCTCGCCATCGAGGTCGTGGAAGTAGCCATCCAGCGTGCGGCGCACGCAACGCGCGATTTCGTTCTCGTTGATCATGCCGCGAGTGCCTCCCGCGTTGCGTCGGACGCGTTGCCGCCGGCTTCGAGCCACGCGAAGTGGAGCGTGATCTCGCGCAGCTGGTCGGCAGCCGATTCGAATGCGTTGATGCGGGCACGCAGAAGACTGGCGTGCGGCGCATCGGCGGACTTCAGGTACCAGCCGGCGTGCTTGCGGGCCACGCGCACGCCGATCTCCTCTCCGTAGAAACCGTAGAGCTGCTCGAGGTGCTCGACCAGGATGCCTGCGATCTGCGACCAGCACAGTGGCTGCGCGCGGCGCCCGGTGCGCAGGAAATGCTCGATGTCGCGGAAGATCCAGGGCCGTCCCTGCGCAGCCCGCCCGATCATGATGCCGTCTGCGCCAGTCACGTTCAGGACTTGCCTGGCCTGTTCCGGGGTGAAGATGTCCCCATTGGCGATGACGGGAATGCGGACCTCGGCCTTGACTGCGGCGATGGTGTCGTACTCGGCGTCGCCGCCGAAACCGCACGCGCGCGTGCGCCCGTGAACGGCGAGCGCCTGCACGCCGGCCTGTTGCGCGAGGCGGGCGATGGCAACGGCATTGCGCCGTTGCGGATCCCAACCGGTGCGGATCTTCAGCGTCACCGGCACGTCGACGGCGGCCACCACGGCATCCAGGATGCGTCCGACGAGCGCCTCGTCACGCAGCAGCGCCGAGCCGGCCATGACGTTGCACACCTTCTTGGCCGGGCAGCCCATGTTGATGTCGATGATCTGCGCGCCGTGGTCCACGTTGTGACGCGCTGCGCGGGCCATCGTGGCAGGATCGGCGCCCGCGATCTGAACCGAGATCGGTTCGGCTTCGCCCATGTGGTCGCGCCGGCGCCGGCTCTTTGCCGTGTCCCAGAGATGCGGCTGGCTGGTCGTCATTTCCGAGACCGCCATGCCCGCGCCCATCCGCTTGCACAACTGGCGGAACGGACGGTCCGTCACGCCCGCCATGGGAGCCAGGACGAGGTTGTTGCGGAGATGGAAAGGACCGATCTGCATCGCGGGCTCGAGAGCTTCCCGTCTCGCAGGGAAAGACGCGCATTGTAAGCGCAATCGCTCAGCGTACCAACCGGTTATTCCGTGTGCGGACGAATCAGCCGCCGAACATCATCCGCTGCGCGAACATCCGCTTCGCCGGCGGAACCAGATCGAGAAGAGTGAGTCCGCACCCACGCACGGCGCGTAGCGGCGCGAATTCGTTCGAGAAGAGACGAACGAGGGAATCGGTGATTCCGACGGTCCCAAGCCGGTCGCTGCGTCGCACGGCGTGAAAGCGTCGTGCCAGATCCGGATCGTGCAGCGCATCGGGCGTGGCGAGGACCAGGGCGGCAAGCGCCTGCGCATCGCGCAGACCCAGGTTCAATCCCTGGCCCGCCACGGGGTGGAGCGTCTGCGCGGCGTTGCCGAGCAGCACCACGCGCGAGGCACGCGGCGCGTGCGCCACGCGCAGTCGGAGTGGAAACACACTGCGCGGTCCGCAGCGCAGCAAGCGTCCCGCACGATCGCCGAACGCGCGCTGCAGTGCGTCGAGGAAGGCTGCATCCGGAAGCGCGGCAAGCGGTTCTGCCAGCTCTGCAACGACCGTCCACACCAGCGCATAACCACTGCCGCAGGGCAGGAGCGCGATCGGACCCTGCGGGGAGAAACGCTCGTAGGCACGCCCCGCGTGAGGAAGGTCGCACTCGACCTCGGCGATCACGGCGCACTGGCGGTAGTCGCGATCGTCGTGATCCACGAGACCGGCCGAGATCTGACCGCCGTCGGCCAGTACCACCAGCCGTGCATCCAGGCGACCCGCGCCGGCCGCCGATGCGAGCTCGACCTCGACCCGGTCGGTTTGGCTTGCGAGCGCCACTGCTCGGGTTCCCGTTCGGACGTCGACCTGCGGGATCGCCCGCAGCGGCTGCGCGAGCGCAGCGTGCAGCGCGCCATAGTGGCACACGTAGCCCAGGGCCGGGACGTCTTGCTCGTGTGCGGTGATCAGCGTGCGCCCCCAGCCGCCCGCCTGCGACACGTGTACGGATTCGATCGGCGTGCAGGCGTTAGCGTGCGTCCAGGCGCCGAGCCGCTGGAGGATGAGAACACTGCCGTAGGACAGCGCAATGCTGCGCGGGTCCGTGGCGTCCACCTCGCGCGCCTCGATCAGCCCGGTCCGCAACCGGCCCTCGGCGAGGAGCGCGGCCAGCGCCGCGCCCACCGGGCCGCCGCCGACGATCAGAACGTCCAGCGCAGGCGCCATGGACGTCGTCAAGCGCGCATCAGCGCTTCGATGTCGAGGATGGATTTCGGCGCGTCCGAGGTAATGATGTCGCAGCCTTGCGCAGTCACCACCGCGTCATCCTCGATGCGCACGCCGATGTTCCAGAACCGCTCCGGCACGCCCTCGCCAGGGCGTATGTAGCACCCGGGTTCCACGGTCAACACCATGCCCGGCTCCAGCGTCCGCCACTTGCCGTCGCGCTTGTAGTCGCCGCAATCGTGCACATCCATGCCAAGCCAGTGCCCGGTGCGGTGCATGTAGAAGCGCCGGTAGTCCCCCGACTCGATCACGCCATCCACGCTGCCGCTGCATAATCCGAGATCGACGAACCCCTGCGCGAGCACCCGAACTGCCGCGTCGTGGGGATCCTGCCAGGAGTTGCCGGCACGCGTGTGCGCGATGGCGGCAGCCTGCGCCGCGAGCACCAGTTCGTAGATCTCGCGCTGCGCGCCGGCGAAGCGGCCGCCCACGGGAAACGTGCGCGTGATGTCTGATGCATAGCCGTCCAGTTCGCAACCGGCATCGATCAGCAGCAGTTCGTCCTTGCCCAGCTGCGCGTCGTTGGACACGTAGTGCAGCACACAGGCGTTGGCGCCGCCCGCGACGATGGGCGTGTAGGCGGGGGCCTGCGCTCCCCCCGCGCGGAATGCGTGCAGCAGCTCGGCCTCGATCTCGTATTCGTACCGGCCCGGTCGTGTCGCGCGCATCGCACGCTGGTGCGCGCGGCCCGAGATGACTGCCGCGCGTCGCATGATGTCCAGTTCGGAATCGTCCTTGATCAGGCGCATCTCGTCGAGGAGCTTGCGCACGTCACGGATCTCGCCCGGGGCGGCGATGCCGGTTCGCACCTGCGCCCGCACTGCGTTGAGCCACTGGATCAGCCGCCCGTCCCATTCGCTGTTCTCGCCGACGTCGCAGAAGATCGCCGGCTGGTCCGCCAGCAGTTCAGGCATCGCCTTGTCCAGGGTCTCGATGCTGCGCGCTTCGTCGATGCCGAATGCCTCCTGGGCCGCAGCGGGGCCGTAGCGGAAACCGTCCCAGATCTCGCGCTCGACATCCTTGTCCCGGCAGAAAAGGATGGAGCGCACTTCATCGCCCGCGATGATCGCAAGCACGGCCTCAGGTTCCGGAAAGCCGCACAGGTAGTGGAAGTAGCTGTCGAAACGGAAAGGGAAGTGCGCGTCCCGGTTGCGAATCCGTTCGGGAGAGGTGGAAAGGACCGCCACCCCGCGGCCCATCTGTGCGGCGAGGCGCGCGCGGCGCTCGCGGTAGCGACCGATCTCGATCATCGCTGGGGCTCCTTGCTCGATCCCGAATTATAGGTCGCGCCCCTTGGGACGCATGCGCGTCGGAGCACGGCCGCGCCGGCGGCGCAGCATCGGATCAGCCCCCTGCCTGCCGCAGGCGCGCCTCGAGCGCCTCCAGCCGCGCCGGCGTTCCCACGTCGTCCCACGTGCCCAGGAAGTGCTCTCCGCTGACCTTGCCCAGCGCCATTGCCTCGCGCAGCAGCGGTGCGAGCGCGGCACGTGCGCCCGGAACGATCTCCTGGAACAGCCCGGGACTGTACACGCCGATGCCGGAGAAGGTGAGCCGGGCATCGCCCTCGGCGAGCACGCGCCCGACGCGTAGCGCGAAATCGCCGCGCGGATGGTGCGGCGGGTTGTCCACCAGCACCAGATGCGCGAGATCCCCGTCTTGCTGCAGCCGCTCGGCGTGCTCGCGCAGGGCGCCCAGGTCGTAGTCGGTGAACACGTCGGCGTTGATGACGGCGAAGGGCGCGTCGCCCAGCCAGTGCAGGGCGTTGGCGATCCCGCCGGCGGTCTCGAGCGCCTGGGTTTCCGGGGAGAAGCGGATGCGCACGCCGAAGTGCGAGCCATCGCTCAGCGCCGCCTCGATCTGCGCGCCGAGCCACGCGTGATTGATCACGACTTCGTGCACCCCGCAGCGCGCCAGCGCCTCGAGGTGGCGCACGATCAGGGGCTTGCCGCCCACGGGCAGCAGCGGCTTGGGTATGCGGTCGGTGAGCGGGCGCATGCGTTCGCCGCGGCCCGCAGCCAGGATCATCGCGCGCATGCGTCGGCTCAGAAGGTGTACCCGGCCTGCGCCGGCCGGCTCTCCAATTCGTCGAGCAGGCGCAGCAGTGGCTGGAGCGCCGCATAGCGTTCGCAGGCGGCGCGCAGATAGCGCATCACGAGTGGCATGTCCTGCAGATAGCCGCTCTTGCCATCGCGATGAAACAGGCGGGCGAAGATGCCCAGCACCTTCACGTGGCGTTGCACGCCCATCCATTCGAAATCGCGGTAGAAGTCGGCGAAGTCGGGCCGCACCGGAAGCCCGGCGGCGCGGGCCTTCTCCCAGTAGCGGATGGACCAGTCGAGCAGTCTCTGCTCCTCCCAGCCGACGTAGGCATCCTTCAGCAGGGACACCAGGTCGTAGGTGATGGGGCCATGCACCGCGTCCTGGAAGTCGAGGATGCCGGGGCCCGTGGGTGTGAGCATCAGGTTGCGTGAGTG
>CAYLTE010000078.1:0-17249 GCA_964386195.1 uncultured Burkholderiales bacterium
TTGACCGCTGCGAGGGCGACGGCGATCGCGCCCATCACCGAGCCGAAGTCGAGGTGCTCGGTTCCCGCCGCCAGCAGCGCGCCGACGATGATCACCGATGAGATCGCGTTGGTCACCGACATCAGCGGCGTGTGCAGCGCGGGCGTCACGTTCCAGATGACGTGATAGCCGACGAACACGGCGAGCACGAACACGGTCAGGTTGATGATGGTCGGATCGAGTGCGGCGTGCATGGATGGCTCCTGGAGAAGGCGGGGCGTGTGGGGCGGAAGTGGCGGAAGGCCGGGGCGCGTCAGCCCTTCTTGACCGGCTGGCCATCGATGCACACCAGACTGCCGGCGATGATCTCGTCCTCGCGATTGATGTTCACGGCGCCGGTCTTGGGATCGACGATCAGGCCCATGAAGTTGAGCAGGTTTCGCGCGTACAGGGCGCTGGCATCGGCGGCGACCAGCGCCGGAAGATTGCTGATCCCCACGATCCTGACACCGTGGCGGACGACGATCTGGTCGCGCTCGGTCAGCGGGCAATTTCCGCCCTGCTCCACCGCCATGTCCACGATCACCGAACCCGGCTTCATGGCCTTCACCGTCTCCTCCTTGAGCAGGACGGGAGCCGGGCGGCCGGGAATGAGCGCGGTGGTGATGACGATGTCGGCCTGGGTGGCGCGCTCGTGCACGAGTTCTCCCTGCCGGCGCATCCAGTCGGCCGGCATCGGCCGCGCGTAGCCGCCCACGCCCTGAGCGATCTCGCGCTCCTCGTCGGTGAGGTACGGCACGTCGAGGAATTTCGCACCGAGGCTCTCGACCTGCTCCTTCACCGCGGGGCGCACGTCGGAGGCCTCGATCACCGCGCCCAGGCGCTTGGCGGTGGCGATCGCCTGCAGGCCGGCCACGCCGGCCCCGAGAATCATGATTCGCGCGGCCTTGACCGTACCGGCGGCGGTCATCAGCATCGGCATGAAGCGCTGATATTCGTTGGCGGCGACGATCACCGCCTTGTATCCGGCGATGTTCGCCTGCGATGACAGGACATCCATGGCCTGGGCACGGGTGGTGCGCGGCAGCCATTCCATCGCGAAGCCGGTGATGCCCTGCGCCGCGTAGGCCTGCACGCCCTCTGCGTCGTAGGGATTGAGCAGGCCGACCAGGATCGCACCGCGCTTGATGCGAGGGATCTCGTCCTGTTGCGGCGCGCGCACCTTCAGGACGATGTCGCTCTCGCGATAGAGCTCTTCGGCGGAAGGGACGATGCGCGCACCTGCCTGCACGTACAGATCGTCCGGCACGGACGCGGCCACGCCCGCCCCGCTCTGTACGAGCACCGCATGGTGCCCCGACGCGGCGAGCTTCTTCACCGTCTCCGGGGTGGCAGCAACGCGTGTTTCACCCGGCCGTGTCTCGGTCGGAATCCCGATATGCACTTTGCGAACCTCCCTGTCGCCCCGCGCTCGCCCGCCGCCAGCGAGGTCGCGTCCGCGCAGGCTGGTTCTGCCTCGTCGGCCCGCGGGGCTCGTTCAACGTAGGCGCGCATTATAGGAAACCTGGACCGGCCTAACCAGAGCGGCCGCTATAATCGGTCGATCCGATGCCCGCGATCCACCAACTCTCCGACCTGCTCATCGACCAGATCGCCGCCGGCGAGGTTGTCGAACGCCCCGCCTCGGCACTGAAGGAGATGCTGGAGAACAGCCTGGACGCAGGCGCACGGGCGATCCAGGTCGACCTGGAGGGAGGCGGCATCCGGTTGGTGCGCGTCGTCGACGATGGCAGCGGCATCCCCGCCGAGGAACTTCCGCTCGCGCTCGCGCGGCATGCCACCAGCAAGATCGGCTCGATGGAGGATCTCGAGCGCGTTGCGACGCTCGGCTTCCGCGGCGAGGCGCTTGCCAGCATTGGCGCGGTGTCGCACCTGACGCTGGTCAGCCGTCCGGCCGGGCAGCAGCACGCGTGGCGCGTCGAGGTGCACGGGGGCACGCTGCAGCCGCCGGAGCCGTCCTCCGGCGCACTGGGCACCACGGTCGAGATCCGCGATCTGTACTTCAACACCCCTGCCCGGCGCAAATTCCTGCGCACCGAGACGACCGAGTTCGGCCACTGCGACGAGACGATGCGTCGCATCGCCCTGGCGCGTCCCGATGTCGCCTTCACCCTCACGCACAACGGCCGGGCGTTGCTGCGCGTGCGCCCGCAGCCGCTGGCGCAGCGGCTGCGCGGGGTGCTGGGCGACGATGCGGCCGATGCGCTGCTCGAGGTGGACGAAGGCACCGCTCCCGCGCGTCTGTGGGGACTGATCGTCTCCCCCACCTTCAACCGCGCCAGCCGGGATTGCCAGTACCTCTACGTCAACGGCCGCTTCGTTCGCGACAAGCTCGTCTCGCACGCCATCCGCCAGGCGTATCAGGACGTCCTGCACCACGAGCGCCATCCGGCATACGTCCTGTTCCTCGAGATCGATCCTGGCAGGGTCGACGTGAACGTGCACCCGACCAAGAGCGAAGTTCGATTCCGCGACACGCAGGCGGTGCATCAACTCGTATTCCGGGCCCTGGGGCGGGCGCTCGCCGCCACCCGCGCGGGTACTGCACCGTCTTCCCCCGTGCTCGCCGAGGCGGCTGCGCAGCCCGTCGTTCGCGCATCGCAGGTCTCCGCGAGCGCGGGCGGGCTTCAGGCGAGCATGGGGCTTTCGCTGCAGCAGGGCGTGGCGCACTACGAGCGGCTCTTCGGCAGCCCCCCGCTGCAGACAGCCGCAACGGCGGCAATGCCGCCTGCGAGTGCCGATACGGCGCCGCCGCTGGGCTTCGCGCTGGCTCAGTTGTCGGGCGTGTACATCCTCGCGCAGAACGATCAGGGCCTGGTCATCGTCGACATGCACGCGGCGCACGAGCGTATCGTGTACGAGAAGCTCAAGTCGGCACTGGATGCGCAGCGCGTCGCCACGCAGCAGCTGTTGATCCCGGCGACGCTGTTGGTCACGCCACTGGAATCGGCGCTCGTGGCGGAGCACGCCGAGACGCTCGCGCTGCTGGGTTTCGAGATGGCGCACGTGGCGCCGAATACCGTAGCCGTGCGCGGCGTGCCTGCTCCGCTGCAGGGCGCGGATCCCGGCGCACTCGCGCGCGATGTGCTGCGCGAAATGGCGGAGTCCGGCAGCGGTCGCGTCCTGACCGAGCGGCGCGATGCCCTGCTCGCCACCATGGCCTGCCACGCGGCCGTGCGTGCCAATCGCGCCTTGAGCGTGACCGAGATGAATGCGCTGCTGCGCGAAATGGAGGCCACCGAGCGCTCCGGCCAGTGCAATCACGGCCGCCCGACCTGGACTCAGCTCGGCATGAAGGAGCTGGACGCGCTGTTCCAACGCGGACGCTGACCTCCGCTCCGATCTGCGCCGCATGCAAACCCGCACGTCCGCACTACCGCTGGCGATCGCGATCATGGGTCCGACCGGCTCGGGCAAGACCGCGCTCGCGTTCGAGCTGGCGCAACGATTCGACGTCGAGATCGTCAGCGTCGATTCTGCACAGGTCTACCGCGGCATGGACATCGGCACCGCCAAGCCTGACCGCGAAGCGCTCGCCCGCGTACCGCACCACCTGATCGACCTCGTCGACCCGACCCAGCGCTACTCCGCCGCGCGCTTCGTGCGCGAGGCGCAGGCCGCCATCGACCGGATCAGCGCGCGAGGACGGCTCCCGCTGCTGGTGGGCGGCACGATGCTGTACTTCAAGGCACTTCGCGAAGGGCTGAGCGATCTGCCGGAAGCCGATGCCGGCCTGCGGGCACGGCTGGAGACACGCGCACGCGAACTCGGCTGGCCTGCGCTGCACGCCGAACTCGCTCGCGTCGACCCGGACACCGCACGCCGGCTGGAGCCGGGCGACGCCCAGCGGGTTCAGCGCGCGCTCGAGGTCTGGCACCTCGCGGGCGAGCCGATGTCCGCGCTCCTGCGGCGCGCCCGGCCGCGCGACGCCGGCCATCGCCTGCTGGGCATCGCGCTCGAGCCGGGAGAGCGGTCGGTCCTGCACGCGCGCCTGGCGACGCGCTTCGACGAGATGCTCGAGCGCGGGCTGGTGGAGGAAGTGATCGGCCTGCGCGCGGCCTATGCGCTCGACCCTGCGCTACCCTCGATGCGAACGGTGGGCTACCGGCAGGTGTGGGAATACCTGGAAGGCGAATTAGATCTCCGCGGGCTGCGCGACCGGGGGATCGCCGCGACGCGCCAGCTCGCCAAGCGCCAGCTCACCTGGCTGCGCAGCACACAGGACCTGCACCGCTTCGACTGCCTGGATGGCCAGCTTGCGGAGCAGGTGCTGACGTTCCTGCACGCGTGGCTGCGGGAGGATGCGCGAGGCCCTGGCCGCGGCACGTCGGCACACCGGTAAGAAATGCGCCGGCGCGAAATCGCCGGCGCAGCACGACTCGAGTCAGACCGCTTACTGCACTTCCAGGACGGCGAGCCCCGCTTCGGCAATCTGCGCATCCTGCTGAGAGGTCACCCCGCTGACGCCGATCGCGCCGATCACTTGATCGCCCACCTTCACCGGCACCCCGCCCTCGAGCAAGGTGACGTCTCCCAGACTCATGATGGAAGGGCGATTCTTGGCCAGGTCGTCGAAGACCTTGGTCGGCCGCTTGAACGCCATAGCGGTTTTCGCCTTGCCGATCGCGACGTCGATGCTGCCAGTCTGGGTGCCGTCCATGCGCTGCAGATAGATCAGATGGCCGCCTTCGTCCACGACGGCGATGACCACGTTCCACTTGTTGCGCATCGCCTCGGCCTCGGCCGCTGCCACCATCTTCTTGGCTGCGTCGAGCGTGAGGGCTTTCTTGTCGGCGAGCTGCGCCTGGGCCGAGACCGAGACGGCAGCGAGAATCGAGAAGGCGGTCACAGCCACTGCATTCCTGAGCTTGAGCATGTCTCCTCCTGAGTGATGCAATCCAACCGGATCGCGGATGAAGGGCGACGACGACGGCATCTCCCTTCGGGCCGGTCACGATACCCCGTGGGCGAGCACGAGGCAAATCACGTGTCGAGGTCGTCCACGCGTGCCGCCGCGCGACCCTGGGCGAACTCCAGCCGGACGCGCTCGCCGGCGTGCAGTTGTTGCGCGCGGCGGACGATCCGCCCGTCCTCGCTGCGCACGATGCTGTAGCCGCGCTCGAGCACCTGGCGCGGATCCAGATGGGCAAGGTTGAGACCCACGCGTTCCACCTCGCGGCGACGCCGCTCCAGATCCGCACGTGCGGCGCGCCAGAACCTGCGCTGCAACGCATCCATGCGCGATGCCAGTGCCGCAGCGTCGGGACGCACCCGGGCGAGCCTGTGCTGAAGGGCATCCAGGGCGATCTGCGCCTCGCGCAGGCGGCGCGCGAGGCACTGGCGCAGGCGCTCGTGCCGGTCCGCGAGCAAGGCCTGCTGCCGGACCATGCGCTGGCCGGGATGCACCACGCGCCGCTCGAGGAAATCGAGCTGCTGCGCGCGCTGCGCAAGTTCGTGCATCAGACAGCGGTGCAGGCGCCCGTGGACCTGCGCGAGGCGCCGCATCAGTTCGCCGCGGTCGGGACACACGAGTGCGGCCGCGGCGCTCGGTGTGGGCGCACGCGCATCCGCGACGAAATCGGCCATGGTCACGTCGGTTTCGTGACCGACGCCGCACACCACCGGCAGCGCGCAGCGCGCGAGTGCGCGGGCCACCTTTTCCTCGTTGAAGGCCCACAGATCCTCGATGCTGCCGCCGCCTCGGCACAGAACGAGGACGTCGCACTCGGCGCGCGAGCCGGCGCGGTCGAGAGCAGCCGCGATCTGTTCGGCCGCACCTTCGCCCTGCACCAGGGTTGGATAGACGATGACGGGCAGTCCCGGCATGCGCCTGCGCAGCACGATCAGCACGTCGCGCAGCGCCGCGGCGCGCGCGGAGGTGACGATGCCGAGCGTGCGCGGGTGAGGCGGCAGGGGGCGCTTGCGTGCCGGGTCGAACAACCCTTCCTCCTCGAGCCTTTGCTTGAGCCGCAGGAAGCGCTCGTACAGTGCGCCCAGACCGGCGCGCCGCATGAAATCGATCGCGAGCTGGAACTCGCCGCGCGGTTCGTAGAACGAAGCGCTGGCCCGCACCTCGACGTGCATGCCGTTGGTGGGCGTCCAGTCGAGAAGCTGCGCGCGCGTGCGAAACAACACGCAGCGCACCTGCGCGCGTTCGTCCTTGAGCGAGAAGTAGCAATGGCCGGACGGCGCGCGGGTGAAATTGGAGATCTCGCCCGCCACCCACATCATGGGGATCGCTCGCTCGAGAGTGCGGCGCGCCAGCGCGGCAAGCTGAGAGACGCTGATCGGCTGCCCCTCGACGAGGGTAGCGCGCCTCAGCCCCTCGGAACCTGTCTCGAACGGATCGATCATGCCGAAGTCATGCACATGGGAAAGTCCGGTGGCAGCGCCTGAAAAACGGGCAGCGACACGAAAGCCGTTGCTCGCGATTCGGTTAGGACCACTTCGCACACCCCGCGCACAGGTTTATCCACAGAAACGGGGGACAATGCGCGCGAGCGCTCCAGTCGCGCTTCGGCGACTCCTTGCGAAGCAGTCCCCTGCAGTTTAAAGTGCCGCCTTCCCTTGACAGCGCCACGCGCCGGGCATACCGAACCGCGCGGGAAGACCACGTGCTCTCGATCATCCAAGCAGCAGGCTGGCCGATCTGGCCTCTGATCCTGGCATCCATCATCGCGCTGGGCATTATCGTGGAACGCGGCTGGTCACTCCAGCAGGCCAAGGTGGCACCGCGTTCGCTGCTGCCGGAAATCGCCCAGGAGGTGAAGGCCAAGGGGGTGACGCAGGAATTGCTCAACCGGCTCTCCGAAGGCCCCCTGCTGGCGCGTCTGTTCGCGGTCGGATTGCGCAACGTGCGCAGTTCGCGCGAGGTGATGAAGGAGTCCCTCGAAGAAGGTGGGCGGGTCGCCGCACACGAGCTCGAGCGCTTCCTGACCACGCTCGGAACGATCGCTTCCCTGGCACCGATCATGGGCCTGTTCGGCACCGTCATCGGCATGATCGAGATCTTCGGCGCGCAGGGCGGACCGGGCATGAGCACCAATCCTGCCCAGCTGGCCCACGGCATCTCGGTCGCCCTGTACAACACCGCATTCGGCCTGCTCGTCGCCATTCCCAGCATGATCTTCTACCGTCACTTCCGCGCCAAGGTCGACGGCCTCGTGGTGGAGATGGAGATGCAGGCGGTCAAGCTGGTCGAGATCGTCCACGGCGAGCGGGTCTGACGCGCGGTGGAACCCGCATGAACTTCCGCCGAGGATCCCATCGCGAAGAGCCGGAGATGAATCTCGTCCCGCTCATCGACGTGCTGCTGGTCACCATCATCTTCCTCGTCGTCACCACCACCTACTCGAAGTTCTCGGAACTGCAGATCAACCTGCCCACTGCCGAGGCGAATCAGGCGAGCGACCGCCCCGAGCAGATCAACGTGGCCATCACCGCCGACGGCCGCTACGTGGTCAACCGCACGCCCATCGACGGCGACCCGCTGGCCCTGTCCGGGCAACTCAAGCGCGCCGCGGGCAAGAACCCTGACCCGATGATCGTGATCAACGCCGACGCCAAGGCCGACTTCCAGAACGTGGTCAACGCGATGGAAGCGGCGCGCCTGGCGGGCTTCGGTCGCATCACCTTCTCCACTCAGCAGAACCGTTGACGTCGGGCGGGGCACCTGGCAGTGCCCGGCCTCACGCTAACATAGGCGGCCCGCCCGGCTTCCGCTGAACTTCGTGTCCCTGCACTGCGCTGCGCCCGCACGGTCCCGCGCGACCGTCCCCGTACTCGCCTGGCTCGTCGTCTGGCTGTGTCTGCCATGGCTGCTGCAGCCCGCCAGGGCAGCGGAACCGGCGCCCCCGCCCACGCTGCGTGTGGAGCTTGCCGCACCCGACGCACTGCGCCCGGCCCTCGAGGCCAACCTCGACATCATGCGCTGGGCGAGCCGCGGCGGCCTCACGCAGGGCCAGATCGAGCAACTGTTCGCCGGCGCCCGCAAGCAAGTGCGCGAGATCGCGGCCACCGAAGGCTACTTCGACGTGCAGGTCGCCGCCTCGCTGCGAGGCGAAGGCGACAGCCGCGTCGCACGGCTGGACGTGACGACCGGCGAACCGGTTCTCGTGCGGGACGTGCAGATCGAATTCGCCGGACCGCTGCTGCAGGATCCTCAGCGGGATACGCGCATCCAGCGCGCGCGGCGAGTGTTTCGCCTGGCGCCGGGCGAGCGCTTCCGCCAGGCGGACTGGGATGCGGCCAAGAGCCGTGCGCTGCGCAGCATCTCGCGCAAGCGCTACGGCACGGCGACCATCGCGCGGAGCGAGGCGCGCATCGATCCGGATCGCCGCAGCGCGACGCTGAGCCTGACCATCGACAGCGGCCCGCCGGTGACGATGGGATCGCCCCAGGTGGTCGGCCTGCAGCGCTACGAGGAGCGGCTCGTGCGCAACCTCAATCCGATCCCGGCCGGGGCGGACTATGACGAAGACGAACTGCTCAAGTACCAGCGGCGCCTGCTCTCCAGCGGTTACTTCGGCAGCGCCATCGTCGGCTCCACCCCCAACCGCGAGGCGCCGGCCAACACACCCATCCTGGTTTCGCTCACGGAGAGCCCCTCACGACGCGTGGAACTCGGCTTCGGGTACAGCACGGACCGGCAACTGCGCGCGCAGGCGAGCTACCGCGACAACGACCTGTTCGACCGGGCGTGGCGGCTGCACACCAGCCTGGCCGTGGACCGCTACGTGCAGGAGTTGCACGGCGGCATCGTCTTTCCGCGCCGGCCCAGCGGCATCAACTACGGCTTGGAGAGCGAACTGCGCGCCGAGGACATACAGGGGCAGGAGATCTTCAACTGGAGCGTGACCGGCGCGCGCCAGTATCTGAACGAGGAGTACGAGTCCGCGCTCAGCCTGCAATTCCTGTCCGAGCACAGCCAGCTCGACGACGGCCCCGAGGACAACCGCAGCGCGCTCTTCCTCAATCAGCGCTGGCTGTGGAACACGCTGGACGATCCGCTCAATCCCCGTCGCGGCTGGTCGTTCCAGTTCCAGGCCGGCGGCGCGCTGAAGGGCCTGCTCACCACCCGCACCTTCGGCCGCCTGCACACGCGTGCCAACTACCTGTACCCGTTCAACCGCCAGTGGACGCTCGCGCTGCGCGGCGAAGCCGGGATGGTGCTGGCCGATAGCCGGGACAACATCCCGTCGGCGTACGTGTTCCGCACCGGTGGCGATACCAGCATCCGGGGCTACGCCTACGAGAGCTTGGGCGTGGAAGAGGCGAACGCAGTCGTCGGCGGCCGCTACCTGCTCGTGGGCAGCGTCGAGTTGATGCGCTGGCTCAACCGCCAGTGGGGCGTGGGGGTGTTCGTGGACGGCGGCAACGCCTGGGACGACCTGTCGCGTTTCGATCCGGTCTATGGCTACGGCGGCGGAGTGCGCTGGCGCAGTCCCCTGGGCAATCTCAGCCTGGACCTCGCGCGCGGCGAAGCCACCGACGAATGGCGCGTGCACTTCAGCGTGGGCATCGTGCTCAGATGAGGCTGCCTCGGGCACTCGTCGCCACCGCGGCAACGCTGGCGATCCTGGCGCTCGCGCTCGTGCTTGCCGCGCACTGGGCGAGCCGGAGCGAGGCACTGCTGCGCTGGGCAGTGGGACAGCTGGGCGCGCGTCTGCCAGGCACGCTCACGGTCAGCGGCCTCGAGGGCGCCCTCGACCGGCCGGTCCGCATCGACAGCCTGGAGTACGTCGACGGGCCGACCCGGGTGCGCGCACGCGGTGTCGAGCTCGACTGGTCGCCCGCCGCCCTGCTCGCGACACGCACCGTGCAGGTGGAGCGCTTGGCTGTGGACGAACTCGAGATCGTCACGGCCTCGGATGGCACGCGCAGCCGACCGCCCGAGCACCTGCGCCTTCCCCTGCCCGTGCGCATCGACCGGCTCGATCTGCGCCGGCTGCGTTTCGACAACGGACGCACGGCAGTGGAGCTCTCCGGCATCGCACTCGCCTATGCCGGCTCTGCGGCTTCGCACACGTTGCAGCTGCATGCGATCGACTCGCCGTGGGGACACGGCGCCGGCCGCCTGAACGTGCAGAGCGAGCAGCCGTTCGCGCTCGACGGCGCCGTGACCTGGAACGGCGAGGCCGCCCCGGGCTGGCCGGCACAGGCGCAACTGCGCGTCGGCGGAAGCCTCGAGACCGTGCAGGTGCAAGGCGAACTGACCGTGCGCGACCTGCGCATTCCAGCGCAGGTTCAGCTCGAGCCGTTCAGCGAGGCACCGCTCGCACGCATCGCGATGCAAGTGAGTGCGCTCGACCTCTCCGCCTGGTTCGAACAGGCCCCCGCGACGCGAATCGAGGCCCGGGTGGTGCTCGGCGCAACGCCGCTGCGAGGGACACTGCAGCTGACCAATGCCCAGCCCGGGACGCTCGACGCGGGCCGCTTGCCGCTCGATGCCCTGGCATCGTCACTGCGCCTCGATGGCGCAGTGCTGCGCCTCGACGATCTGCAGGCCAGCCTGCATGGTGCGGGCAGCGTGCGCGGCAGCGCCTCTGTCGCGGCGGAGGGCATCGACGCGCAGCTGCAGGTACGGGCGCTCGACCTGCGCAAGCTGCACACCGCCCTGCGCCCCACTCAACTGCGCGGCACGGTCTCGCTATCGCGACGCGGCACGCGGGACGAGTTCGTGCTGGATCTGACGGAGCGTGCGCTGCGCCTCGAGGCGCGTGCCGGCATCGAAGGCGGCACACTCACCGTCCACGATGCACGGCTACGCGCCCGCGAGGGGCAGCTGCAGGCAAGTGGAAAGCTCGGTCTGGACGGCGCGCAGGCATTCTCGGTGTCCGCACGGCTGGATCGCCTCAATCCGGCCGATCTCGGCGCGTTTCCCGCAGCACGGATCAACGGCAGCGCCCAGATCGACGGCAGGCTGAAACCGCAGTGGGAGGCGCGCACGCGCTATTCGCTGCGCGACAGCCTGTGGCGCGGCTATCGCCTGGCGGGAGACGGGAAGCTGGTGCTCTCACCAGGACGCGCCAGCGACGTCGACGCAAGGCTGACCCTCGGACGCAATGTGCTCGCCGCGCAGGGCGCGTACGGGACCGGGCGCGACACGCTGCGGTTCTCGCTCGATGCGCCGGCTCTCACCGCACTCGGAGAGGCGTGGAGCGGATCGGCACAGGCCCGCGGGACCATCGGCGGTACGCCGGCGCGGCCGGCGTTCGAGGTCAGTGTCGACGCGCGGAAGCTGCGGGTTCCGGGCGGTTTCGGCGTCGACATGCTGAGCGCCGAGGCGAGCGTGGATGCGGCCCCGGATCCGCGTCTGCGCGTGCAGCTGAGCGGAAGCGGGCTGGAGGCGGCCGGCAATGCCGTCGATACGATCCAGCTCACCGCGGAGGGCGTGCGCAGCGCGCACACCCTCGCCCTGCGCGCGAAACGCGGCACGCTCGATCTGCACGCCAGTGCCCGCGGCGGGTTCGGCGCCGAGTGGGACCGCTGGCTGGGACGGATAGAGTCGCTGGACAACCGCGGTGAGGAACCGTTCCAGCTCGAACAGCCAGCTGCGCTGTCGGTATCGAGAGCCTCGGTGGCGCTGGGCGCAGCGCAACTCACCTGGGGCGGTGGCCGCATCCTGCTGCAGGACACGGTCTACACCCCGCAGCAGATCCGCAGCGGTGGCACCTTGACTGGTTTGCCGATGCGCAAGCTGCTCGCCCTGTCTGGCATCGACCTGGGCTGGGACAACGATATCCTGCTCGGCGGTCGCTGGCGCATCGACGCAGCGGACAGCGTGAACGGGCGCATCGAGATCTTCCGCGAGTCAGGCGACCTGGTGGCGCGCACCGACGAGGAGCGCCTCGCGCTGGGCGTACAGCAGCTCTCGCTACACGTGGACATCGACAGCAACCGGGTCACCGGTCGCGCAGCGTTCGACTCGAAGGCTGCCGGCACGTTGTCCGCAACCGGCGAGACTCTCCTGTCCCGCCGCGGCAGCGTCTGGGGCCTGTCCGGGACCGCCCCATTGCGCCTGGACCTCGAAGGACGACTGAACAGCGTGCGTGGGCTGGTCGCCGCATTCACGCGCGATGTCAGCGTCGATGCACGCGCGCAACTGCGCGTGGCGGCGCGCGGAACCGTCGCCGACCCGAAGCTGCGCGGGACGCTGACGGCCGAATCGATCGAGATCGAACAGGTCGCCACCGGCGTCTTCCTCCGTGACGGGACCCTGCAGGCGCAGTTCACCCCCGGCGAAGTGCGCCTGCAGGCGTTGCGCGTCCGCGCCGGCGACGGTACGTTCACCAGCAGCGGCGTATACCGCGTGGCGGAGCGGCGCCTGGCGCTGACGTGGCGCGCAGAGCAACTCGCGGCGATCCAGATGCCCGACCTGCTGCTCGTGGCATCGGGAGAGGGCAGTGCCGGCGTCGTGGACGGCCGCATCGGGCTCACCGGTCGGCTGCGGGTCGACAAGGGACGTGTCGAACTGCGCGAAGCGGGCGGCGCGACCCTCGGCGAGGACGTGGTCGTGGTCGGCGAGGAGAAGAAGCAGACCGTGGCCGGACGCCTGTTGCGCTCTCAGATCGATCTCAAGATCGATCTGGGCAAGGACTTCGCGGTCTCGGGACGCGGCCTGCAGGCCCGCCTCGTCGGCGCACTGCATCTGCACAACGAACCGGGCGCGCCGTTGCGCGCCGACGGCGAGATCAAGGTGGCGAAGGGCACCTACGAGGCCTATGGACGCACCCTGGAAATCGAGGAGGGCACGCTGCTGTTCGCGGGCCCGCCCGAGAACCCCGCCCTCGATATTCTCGCCCTGCGCAAGAACCAGCAGGTGCAGGCCGGGGTTCGCGTGACCGGCACGGCGCGCCGACCCGAGGTTCGCCTGGTGTCGATACCGGACGTGCCGGACATGGAGAAGCTGGCCTGGCTCACGCTCGGTCGACGCGTCGAACCGGGCAGCCAGTCGGACACCGAAACGCTGCAGCGCTATGCCGCGGCGATGGCGACGACGCTGGGAACCGGTAATTTCCAGTCGCAGATCGCCAAGGCAATCGGTCTCGACGAGATCGTCGTGCTGCCAGGGACCGATCCGTCGAGCGAGGGCGGCATCGTCCAGATCGGAAAACGCATCGGCAAGCGCATCTACGTGGTGCTCGAGCAGCGCCTGTCCACGGCCCAGAACGTCCTGCGCGTGAACTACCAGCTCGCGCGCGACTGGTCGCTGCGCCTGGAGAGCGGGGAGACCGACGCGGTGGACCTGTTCTACAGCCTGTCCTTCGACTGACGCGGAAATCGGCCGGTATGACCTTGGATAGGTAGCACCGCATCCGAAAGCCGCCTATTCTTGCCAGGGGGCCGAAATGTAACCGATCCGTAAGGTCGCCCGCGCTAGGCTGGGGTCATCCCTGAGGGACAGGAAGACGCCATGAAGCCTTCTACGCCGCTCGCGAAACTGAGCCCACCCCGTCTGTCGGGGGCCCTGGCACGCGAGCGCCTGTTCGTCGAGCTGGACCGCTTGCGCGCACACGCCAGCTCGTGGATCTGGGCGCCGCCTGGGGCCGGAAAGACCACCCTGCTGGCGAGCTACATCGAGGCCCGCCAGGCCGCGAGCCTGTGGTTCGAATGCGATGGCGGCGACGACGACCTCGCCAGCTTCTTCCACCACCTCTCGCTCGCCGCCGGCATGCCTGCGCGGCGCAGCCGAAGCCGAACCCTGCCGGCCTTCACCGCCACGCTCGCCTCAGACCCGGGCGGCACTGCCCCGGGTGTCGCTCCCCGGGGCGTCGCTGACCGGGGCGTCGCTGACCGGGGCTTCGCTGACCGGGGCGTCGCTTACCGGGGCGTCGCTGACCGGGGTGTGACTGACCGGAGCGGCTTCGCCCGCGACTACTTCCGCGCGTTGTTCGCCGGCCTCCCCGCCGGGTGCCTGGTGGTCTTCGACAACTTCGAGGAAGCCGATATGCCGCGGCTCTCGGCGCTGCTGTGCTGCGCGATGGAACAGCTGCCCGATCACCTGAACCTGGCGGTGCTCAGCCGGCACCCGCCGCCGCCGTCGTTCGCGCACCTGCAGTCCAACGGGCGCCTCGCGCTCATGAGTCCGGAGCCGCTGCGGCTCACCCTCGAGGAATCCGGCGCGCTGGGCGCACAGGTCGGTCTGTCGCGCGAGGTCGGATTGCGCCTCCACGAGGAGGCCCAGGGGTGGGCGACGGGCATGCGCCTTCTGCTCGAGCAGGTCCGCCGCCTCGGGGGTGTCGACAAGGCGCTGGGCGCCGATTCCCTGCAGTCGGTGTTCGATCTGTTCGCCCAGCAACTGTTCGAGCGCGCGCCCCCGCACGCCCAGCAGATCCTCCTCGATCTGGCGCTGTTGCCCAGCCCGACACTGGACATGGCCTGCGCGCTGTGCGGGGACGCGTCCGTGCACGAAGTGCTCGAGCATCTGGCCCAACGTCACCTGTTCGTGGAACGTCGGCAGGTGGACGGCGGCGCCGAGGCGTACGCGTGCACCTATACGTTCCACCGGCTGTTCCGCGCGTTTCTCCGTCAACAGCTCACGCGCACGCGTAGCGCGGAGGCGATCTGCGCGCTCGCGCTGCGCTCGGCGCAGTTGCTCGAATCGCGCGGCCTGCAGGAAGAAGCGCTCCCGCTCTACCTGGGCGCGGACGCGTGGGACGAGGGGATGCGGTTGCTCGCGATCCTCGCCCCGCGCCTGATGCGTCAGTCGCGGGCTGCGCAGCTTCTTGACTGGATTCAGAGATTCCCGCCGGGTGTCGTCGACCAGGACGCGCGGCTTCAATACTGGTCGGGATGGGCGCGTGCGACCTGCGAACCGGGCCGTGGACGCTCACGTCTTGAATGCGCGTACGCGCTTGCGATGGAGAACGGCCAGCGAAATTGCGCAGCCCAGGCCGCCGCCGCGGTGATCGAAACGATCTTCGTCGAGTATGCCTCGCTCGAACCCCTCGAGCGCTGGCTGCCGGCGCTGAACGCAGCAATCGACGGCCAGGACCGGTTCCAGGATGCCGACAGCGAACTGCGCGCCCTCGCGGCGCAGTTTGCCGGGACCCTGCACCTGTGCGGCGACGACGCTTCGCTCGGCCCGCTTGCCCGCCGCACGATGGCGCTCCTGCCGGAATGCCGCAGTGTCGACGTGAAAGCGACCGCGAGCGCCTGGCTGCTGTGCTACGCGGCGAACCTCGGCAAGCTCGACCTGGCGGGACAGGTCCTGCCACTCGCCGAGGCACTGCTCGACGATGCTGCCGTTCGGCCCTCGCAGAAGGCGCTGTGCGGCTATTTCGTCGGCTGGACGTATATTGCCGCGGTCGACATCGAGCGCGCGCAGGACCTCGCCGTGAAGCTCGAGCGCTGCGCGAGCGACGCCGGGCTCACGCGTCTGGGCCGCTATCCCGCCATGATCCGCTTCTGGGCCCAGCTGCTGCGGCGCTCGGCCGCCGGCATGCGATCTGCGATCGAGGCGTACGAGGCGTCCGCGCCCGCCACCGCGCCCTGCGACGTATCCGCTCTGAGCACCATGCGCGCGCTCCTCGAGCTGACCGAGGGACGGTGGGCGATCGCGCAACAACACGCGCGGGTGGCGATTTCCGCCGCGGATAGCGCCAGGCTGCCCTGGACCCGCCTGCTCTCGCGAGGCCTGCTCGCGTGCGCCTGCGTCGAGCTCGCCGACACCGACCAGGCCCAACGCGCCCTGGCACAGATGCGCGACGTCGCGACGCACGTCAGGGCGCGGCTGCACGACCTCTACGCGTTGCAGGTGGAAGCATGGCTGTCGCTGGACGGTACCGACGAACTGGCTGCGCAGGCGCTGCGGCGCCTGTTCGCCACGGCCCGCCGACATGGCGTGGGACATCCGATGCGTTTCCTGCCACCGTGGCTGCCGCGCCTGTGCGCCGAGAGCCTTGGGCGTGGAATCGAGCCCGGTTACGTGAAGTCGCTCGTGCGCACCTACCGGCTTCCCGCCCCTGCCCCCGATCTCGAACGCTGGCCGTGGCAGATCCGGGTCCACGCGCTGGGCGGATTCCACGTCGAGATCGACGGCGAGCCGTTGACCTTCACCTCGAAGGCACCGCGCAGGGCGCTTGCCCTGCTCAAGGCGATCATCTGCCTGGGCGGGCGCGAGGTGCGCGATCACCAGCTCATCGATGCGCTGTGGGGGGAGGACGAGGCGGACGGCGCGCGCACCGCCTTCAACGTCACGTTGCACCGACTGCGCAGGCTGCTCGGCGATGCGGACGCAATCGTCATGCACGAAGGCTGCCTGACCCTGGATCCCCAGCGGGTATGGGTCGATGCATTCGCCTTCGAGCACATGCTCAGCGGATTCTCGCGCGCACCGCTGGACGGCGAGCAGCTGGAGCGCGCGCTGGCGCTCTATCGCGGCCCGCTGCTGCCCGCGGACGTCGAGGAGAGCTGGTCGGTCGCCGCGCGAGAGCGACTGCGCGGCAAGTACGTCCATCTCGTCGCGCACCATGCGCGCACGCTCGCGTCGACGGGGCGCGGCGAAGAGGCGGTCACGCTGTATCTGCACGGCCTCGATGCCGACGGCCTGAACGAGCTGTTCTACCAGGGCCTGATGCGCTGTCACCACGACGCGGGACGGGCGGCGGACGCGCTCAGCCTGTATCACCGCTTCCGCAGGACCCTGCACGCCTCCCTCGGGATGCACCCCTCCCGCGAAACCGAGGCCCTGGCCCGCTCGATCTCCTCGCCCGCTTCACGCGAGGCCTAGGCGCCGGCTGCGGGAGCGTGGGGTACACTCCCCCGCCACCCCGTCGAGCGTCATGCGCGTCATCGAGCACTTCTGGTACCGGGTCCGCCCGGCCCACCTGATCCTGTTTCCCCTCAGCCTGCTGTTCCGAGCGGTCGCCGCACTGCGCCGGCACGCCTTCGATGCCGGCTGGCTGCGCCGCCACCGGATGCCGGTGCCGGTCGTCGTGATCGGCAACATCAGCGTCGGCGGAACCGGCAAGACGCCGCTCGTGCTGTGGCTCGTGCAGTGGCTGCGCGCGCACGGCATGCACCCTGGCATCGTGAGCCGCGGCCATGGCGGCCGTGGCATGGTCCAGGCGGTGACTGCCGGGTCGGACCCCGGCACCGCCGGGGACGAACCCGTCCTCCTCGCCACGCGCGCCGGATGCCCCGTGTGGATCGGACGTCGGCGCGCCGACGCCGCCCGCGCGCTGCTCGCGCACCATCCGCAGGTGGAC
>CAYLTE010000079.1:0-17230 GCA_964386195.1 uncultured Burkholderiales bacterium
TCAACATCATGATGTCGATGAAGGGCGACGGCAAGCCGGTGTCCTTCATCGAGGACTGCGCGGTGCCGCTCGAACACCTCGCGGAGTACACCGCCAAGATCACCGAGGTCTTTGCCAGGCACGGAACGCGCGGCACCTGGTACGCGCACGCGTCCGTCGGCACGTTGCACGTACGCCCGGTGCTGAACATGAAGGACGACGGTGCGCTGAAGATGCGTGCCATCGCCGAGGAGGCCTGCGAACTGGTGCGCAGGTTCAAGGGCGCCTACTCGGGCGAGCACGGCGACGGACTGGTGCGTTCCGAGTGGATCGAGCCGATTCTCGGCGAGAAGCTCACGCGTGCGCTGGGCGAGATCAAGGCACTGCTCGACCCGAAGGCGCTGATGAACCCGGGCAAGATCGTGCGGCCCACGAAGATGGACGATCGCAGCCTGTTCCGCTTCAGGCCCGGCTACCGCAGCGACTCGGCGAAGACAGCGCTCGACTGGAGCGAGTGGGGCGGTTTCGCCGGCTCGGTCGAGATGTGCAACAACAACGGCCACTGCCGCAAGTTCGACGCGGGGACGATGTGCCCGTCGTTTCGCGCCACCCGCGACGAGCAGCACCTGACGCGCGGCCGGGCCAATACGCTGCGGCTTGCGCTCAGCGGTCAGCTCGGTACCGAAGAGCAGGCGACCGAGGCGGTGCGCGCGGCGCTCGACCTGTGCGTGAGTTGCAAGGGCTGCAAGCGCGAATGCCCCACCGGCGTGGACATGGCGCGCATGAAGATCGAGTTCATGCACCGCTGGCACCAGCAGCACGCGCACTCGCTGCACGAGAAGCTGGTCGCCCACTTACCGCGCTACGCGCCGACAGCGGCGAAGCTCGCGCCGGTGATGAACCTTCGCAACCGCGTGCCGCTGATCGCGCGCATGAGCGAGGGCTGGACCGGGTTCAGCGCGCGGCGCTCTCTGCCGCGCTGGCGGCGCGATACGTTCCTGCGCCGGGCCTCCGACACTCGCGCCGCGAGTAGCGAGCGCGAAGTCGTCCTCTTGGCAGACTGCTTCAACAACTACTTCGAACCGGACAACCTGCGGGCCGCGCAGCGTGTGCTCGAAACGGCGGGATACGGCGTGCGCATTGCACGCCCGCGCGCCGACGGACGCCCGCTGTGCTGCGGCCGCACCTTTCTGTCCGCGGGCATGGTGGAGGAGGCACGCATCGAAGCAGCCCGTCTGATCGAGGCGGTCAAGCCATATGCTGAGCGCGGCGTGCCCGTCGTCGGCCTCGAGCCCTCCTGTCTGCTGAGCATGCGCGACGAGTATCTGGTGCTCGGGTTGGAGGAGGACGAGGTCGGTGTCATCGCCGAGCGCGCCGACCTGTTCGAGGAATTTCTGATGGACGAGTTCGATGCCGGCAGGCTGCAGTTGCCGCTCGCCTCGCTCGATGGCCAGCGCGCGCTACTGCACGGGCACTGCCACCAGAAGGCCTTCGCCGCGATGCCGGCGGTGGAGCGCGCGCTCGCGCTCGTGCCGGGGCTGGAGGTTGAGACCATCGAGTCGAGCTGTTGCGGGATGGCCGGCGCGTTCGGCTACGAGGCCGAGCACTTCGACGTGTCGATGAAGATGGCCGAATCGAGCCTGCTGCCGAAGGTGCGCGCGGCCGATGCGAACACCTGGATCGTGGCCGATGGCACCAGCTGCCGCCACCAGGTCCGGGACGGCGCCGGACGGGAGGCGGTACACGTCGCCAAGGTCCTGGAGCGCGCGCTGCGCTGAGTTGCGCCGTTCGGTGGCTGCTCAGGTCGATCCAGGCGAGCCCTGTCGCGCCGGATGATCGGCGTCCACTTGTCCGATCGCGGCGGAGGCTCGATCCGGCACCAGCACGAAGTCGTACCCGACGGTGAAATACGGCTGTTCCATGTGCCTGCCGTCCGGTGCCAGACCGGGGTCGTGGCGCACGAACGGGACGACCAGCGAGTTCTTCACCGCGAACACCGCGTCGGACTCGAGGTAGGGGTCTTCCTCGACGAAGAGATGGGTGGTGACGCCTTGGTACGCCGGGGCGGAGACGATCATGTGCGTGTGTGCTGGCCGGTAGGGATGGCGGCCCATCCGCAGCAGCATCTGTCCGACCGGACCGTCGGTGGGAATGGCATAGCTCACCGGCTTGACCGTCCAGAAAGCGTAGCGGCCCTGATCGTCCGTGTGAATCCTTCCGCGCGCGCGCAGTCCTGCGCCCTCACGCTGGACGTCGTACCAGCCCTCACCGTCGGTGGACCACAGGTCGAGCCTCGCACCGGGAATGGGTGCGCCGTCGATGCTGCGCACGCACCCGGAGAAGTGGACCGGCTCTCCCTCCACACCCTCGGCGATGTTGGCGCCGTTGGGCAGATCGGGCGCATCGGCGACGTAGAACGGACCGAGCACGGTGGACTCGCTCGCCCCGATGGGCGCGCGGTGGCTGATCGCATCGACGAGCATCGACACCCCCAGGGTGTCGGAGAGCAGGATGAACTCCTGGCGCCGGTCGTCGCACTTCTGCCCCGTGGCGGTGAGAAAGCGGATGCCCTCCAGCCACTCCGCCTCGGTGAGTTCGACCTCCCGCACGAAGGCGTGCAGATGCCTGATCAGGCTGGTCATCACCTGCCTGAAGCGCTCGTCGCCGGCGCCTGCCAGCTTCTCCAGCACCGCATCGGTAAGGTCGTGTTCCGTCAGATTGCGCATCGACGATCTCCTTCCACGCCACCGGTCGATATCGCGAGCCGCTCCGCCAGCAGACTTCAGTGGATCTCCGGTTCCGGCGTCGGCGCCGTGCCCTCGAGGAAGCGGAAGTCGCAGCCCTCGTTCGCCTGGGTGATGTGCTCGGAGAAGATCGCGCCGTAACCGCGCTGGAACTTCTTCGCCGGCTGCTTCCACGCCGCGCGGCGCTTCGCCATCTCTTCCTCGCTCACCTTCAGGTCCAGCCGGCGGTTGGGCACGTCGAGTTCGATCAGGTCGCCGGTCTTCACGAAGGCCAACGGCCCGCCGACGAAGCTCTCCGGCGCCACGTGCAGCACGCAGGCGCCGTAGCTGGTGCCGCTCATGCGCGCATCCGACAGGCGCACCATGTCGCGCACGCCGTCCTTCAGCAGCTTCTTGGGGATCGGCAGCATGCCCCACTCCGGCATGCCCGGTCCGCCGAGCGGGCCGGCATTGCGCAGCACCAGCACCGAACTGGCATCGACGTCGAGGTTCTCGTCGTCGATGCGCGCGGCCATGTCGTTGTAGTCCTCGAACACCACGGCCTTGCCGGTATGCCTGAGCAGCTTGGGGTCGGCGGCGGTCGGCTTGATCACCGCGCCGTCGGGTGCGAGATTGCCGCGCAGCACGGCGAGCCCGCCGGTGGACTTCACCGGCTTGGAGCGTGGTGCGATGACGTCGTGGATGTGGCTCTTCGCCCCGGCGATGTTCTCGCCGAGCGTCCTGCCGTTCACCGTCTTCTGCGAGCCGTCGATCAGGTCGCCCAGCTCGGCCATCAGCGCCGGCAGGCCGCCCGCGTAGTAGAAGTCCTCCATCAGGTACTTGCCCGACGGCCGCACGTTGGCGAGCAGCGGCACCTTCGCGGAGATGGCGTCGAAGCGCTCCAGGGGCAGCTTCAGCCCGGCGCGGCCGGCCATGGCGACGAGGTGCACGATGGCATTGGTCGAACCGCCGAGCGCCATCAGCACCGTGATCGCGTTGTCGAACGAGCCGTCGGTGAGGATGTCGCGCGGCTTCAAGTCGTCCCACACCATCTCGACGATGCGCCGGCCGCAGGCCTCCGCCATGCGCGAGTGGTTGGAATCGACCGCCGGGATCGCCGACGAGGCCGGCAGTGCGAGGCCCATCGTCTCGGCCAGGCTCATCATCGTCGCCGCCGTGCCCATGGTCATGCAGGTACCTGCGGAGCGCGCGATGCCCTCCTCGATCTCGCCCCAGGCGCGCTCGTCGATGTTGCCGGCGCGCAGCTCCGCCCAGTACTTCCACGAGTCGCTGCCGCTGCCCAGGGTGTTGCCGCGCCAGTTCCCGCGCAGCATCGGCCCGGCCGGCATGAACACCGTCGGCAGGTTCATCGACACCGCGCCCATGATCAGCGCGGGCGTAGTCTTGTCACAGCCGCCCATCAGCACGCAGCCGTCGGCCGGATACGAGCGCAGCAGTTCCTCGGTCTCCATCGCCAGCAGGTTGCGGTAGAGCATGGTGGTCGGCTTCTGGAACGGCTCGGACAGCGAGATCGCCGGCATCTCCAGCGGAAAGCCGCCGGCCTGCCACACGCCGCGCTTGACTTCCTCCACGCGCTGCTTGAAGTGCGTGTGGCACTGGTTGATGTCGCTCCAGGTATTGATCACGGCGATCACCGGCTTGCCGGCGTAGTCATCGCGCGAGTAGCCCATCTGCAGCGTGCGCGATCGGTGTCCGAACGAGCGCAGGTCCTTTGCGCCGTACCATCGGTGGCTGCGGAGTTCTTCTGGTTTCTTGCCTGCCATGTGTGTGATGAATTCTGTCGCCGGTCGAGCGGATTACGTTAGCACTAAACCGGCGCTGCTGTTTCGCTTCCAGGCCCAGGCAAAAAAAAGCCCGGCGGCGCCGAAGCACCGGCCGGGCATGCTCACCGCAACGACTTGTCAGAGGCTTGCGGTGCAATCCGGAGGCTGGAGAAGCGCTCGGGAGTGGAGGAGAAACGTCTATGTCACGGTAATCTTCTTCTTGCTCGTCGCTTCGCGCTTGGGAAGCGTCAGTGTCAGGACGCCGTTCTCGTAGCGGGCCTGTGCGCCGTTCTCTTCGACCGGCTGCGGCAGGCTGAGGGTGCGCGACATCGCGCCGTAAGAACGTTCACTGTGGATGATGCGCTCGCCCTCCTTGTCTTCCTTGGCGGTACGGGCCTCGGCCAGGATGGTGACCTCGGTCCCGTCCACAGAAACCTTGATGTCCTCCTTGTTCACGCCGGGGATGTCTGCAGTGATCCGATACGCCTTGTCATCCTCGGTCGCGTCGATGCGGATCGTTTCGATCTGCGGTGCCTGCGCCATCCGTACGGGTCGGAAGACCAGGCCCCGCATCACGTCGTCCAGTTCCTGAAAGGGATCCAGCCGTCTGATGTTCGCCATATCCATCACCGTCAAAACGTTGTCGACTCGAGCGCGCGAAGTTCTCTTTCCGCCTCGAACCAGTCCTGCTCCGGGGAGCCGCCTTCGAAGCCGCGACGTTCGGCACGAAAGTACGCAGCCTCCGCCACGCGGCGCTCCCACTCGCCGTTGCCGCCCGGCTCGACCGGCGCAGCCGTCGGCGCATGCGCCAACGCGCCGTCGTCCGCCGGTTGGCCGCGCGCCCGCACGCGCTTCGTCCCTGCGGACGCTGGTGCTTTCGTCGCCGGCAGTGCTTTTGTCGCCGGCGCTGATTTGCTCGCTGCCGCGGACTTCGTCGCTGTCGTAGCGCGGCGTCGCGCTCTTCCCGCCTCGCCCGAAGTCGAATCGCTGGTGCTCATGTCGTATCGCTCCTTGCCTGTTTCACGACCGCGGGCAACGCCACCGGTCGCAGTTTCGATCAATCACTCGATGCAGTCCTTGACTTACGTCAACTGTCGCGCGCGATGCGCGCGGCTCGCGCAGTGCGGCGGCGTTCGCACAGCCTGTAATTTCTGCATGGCGAGAAGCCGTGCATCGCTCATCGTCGCGCGCTCATGTGACCGTCGAGTGACGTAAACGATCCCGCCTGCCGTTCAACTTCGCGCGCGTTCGCGCAACCACTGCCGTAGCGATGCGAGCGGCCCGGCATCGAGCACGTGCTCGCGCGCCAGCCAGCCGCGCCGCGCCCGGCCCACGGCGAAGCGAAGAAGGTGCAGTTCCTGACGCGAACGCGCGCCCGAGGAAAGCGCCACGCGCACGCCCTCCTCCGCAGCCATCCTGCAGTGGGCGTCGCTGAGCGCGACCCGGTCGGGATGCGCGTTCAGCTCGAGTGCGACGCCGCGCTGTCCCGCCTCGCGCAGCACCTTCTGCATGTCGACATCCCAGGTGTCGCGTCCTTCGACGAGATCCTGCGTCCACGGCTGTGCCAGCACGTGCACGTGGGGATTGGCGAGGGCGCGCAGGAGACGCGCGGTCTGCTTCGCTCGCGGCAGGTCGAAGCGGCGGCGCACCGCGACGGTCACGACCTCGAGCGTCTCGAGCACCGCATCCGGCAGGTCCAGGCGCCCGTCCTCCAGAATCTCGACCTCCGCGCCCTTGAGCACGACGCACGCCGACAGCCGGCTGTTGATCCGATCGATCTCGCGCCCCTGCTTGGCGAGCCCCGCTTCGTCGAGTCCGCCTCGCGGCGGCGCGTGCACGGCGTCCGCGATAACGAGGTAGCTCAGGCCGCGCGCCTGTGCCGCGCGCGCAAGCTGCGCGATCGATTCGCGGCCTTCCCCCCGCATCGAGCCGATGTGCAGATCACCCTGCAGATCCGCCGGTTCCACCAGCGACGGCAGCTCGCCCCGCGCGGCAGCCTCGATCTCGCCGCGGTCCTCGCGCAGCTCCGGTGCAATCCAGGGAAGTCCGACGGCGCTGTACACCGACGCCTCGGTTTCGCCGGCGATGCGCTGTTCGTCGCGGAACACGCCGTACTCGTTGATCTTCAGGCCGCGATCGAGCGCCAGCCGGCGTATCGCGATGTTGTGCGCCTTGGAGCCGGTGAAGTAGACCATGGCCGCGCCGAAACTCTCCTGCGGCACGACGCGCACGTCGACCTGGAGTCCGCACTTCAATCGAACGGTGGCGCGGGTGGTGCCACTCGCATCGACCTGCGCGACCTCGGCGTAGTGCGCCAGCCGGTCCATGACCGGCGCGTGCGCGGAGGCCACCACGACGATGTCGAGGTCTCCCACCGTCTCGCGCATCCGCCGGCAGCTGCCGGCGATCTCGGCGTGCTCGACGCCGGGCGCTGGTCGCAGATGCGCGGTCAGTGCCTCGGCGTGCCGCGCGGCGGCGGCGAGCTTCATCCTCGGTTCGCCGCGCATACGTTGCAGCGCCTCGAGAATCCTGGCCTCCGTCTTCTCGCCGAAACCCGGCAGCGCACGCACCCGCTGCGACAGCGCCGCCGCCTGCAGCTGTTCCAGCGAGCGCACGTCCAGATCGCGCCACAGTGACTTCACCCGTTTGGGACCCAGCCCGGGCACCTTCATCAGGCCGACGACCCCTGGCGGCACCTCCTGCTCGAGGCGCTGCAGGAACTCACAGCCTCCGGTATCGAGGATCTCCTGGATCTTGAGCGCCAGGTCCTCCCCGATTCCCGGGATGTCGGTGAGCGGCATGCCGCCGGCGAGAATCGCCCTCAGCTCGGTGCCGAGGTCGCCCACCGTGCGCGCGGCATTGCGATAGGCGCGCACGCGGAACGGATTGGCGGACTGGATCTCGAGCAGATCCGCGATCTCGTCGAAGATCGCGGCGATGGTGGCATTGTCGGCGGCCATTGCGCGTTCCAACGACAACTGAGTGCCAATTGTGCGCGCGTTATCGCTGGCGGGTCATGCGATCCGGTCAATGTCCTGTCTCGGCAGGTGCATCCGCACGGCTGCGCGCAACCAGCATCGCGGGCACCAGCAGGGCCGCTTGCACGACGAAGAACACGATGGCGAAGGACAGGAACTGATTGTGTCCGGGCAGGCCGACTGCAACCAGGGTCGCCATGCTCAGGCTGCGGGCGGGAAATGCCGCAGCCATGGTGATCGTCTGAATCTCGGACCAGCGCGCCAGGCGTGCGAGCGTCACGCCCAGGGCCGCAGCCGCCACGGTGAACAGCGCGCTGGTCAGTACGAGACTGCCGAGGCGGTCGGCGATCGTCGACGCCTGATCCAGTGCGATGGCACCGAGCAGCGCAGCCAGCACTGCCAGGCTGAGCCACTGCAGACGCGTGCGCTGGCGCGTGACCAATCCCGGTACGAGGTGGCGTACGAGCATGCCCACGGCAAGCGGCAGCAGAAGTCCGGTGGCGATCACCCCCATCATCCGCGTCGGGGAAAGTTGCACACCGTGCCCGGGATCGGAGAGGAGGCCGAATCCGGCCTGCACCGCCCATGGCATGGTGAAGGTCGCGATGACGCTCGACAGGGCAGTGAGGGTTACGGAGAGGGCCACATCGGCGCGCGCGAGGACGCAGAAGTAGTTCGACATCGGCGCTTGTGCGGCGGCGGCGACGAGCATCATCCCGCCTGCCACGACGGGATCGGGGTCGAGAACGACGATCAGGGCGGCGGCGACCAGCGGGAGAAGGAGCAGCTGCGCGGCGAGCACCAGTGCGGTGCGCAGCGGATCGTGCAGCGCCCGCAGGAGATCGGCGGGCGTGAGTTCGAGCCCGACGATGGTCATCGCGAGCATGACCAACGGCGGCAGGAGCGATTCGACCGGCATCGGCATCGAGAGGCGCCGGGGCGCAGTGCTGCTAGGTCTGCAACGTCACGGTGTTTGGCCGGCCCGTCGTCCACGTCCACGGCCGAATCTCGACCCAGGCAAACAGGCCGTCACGGCTGTACGGATCCTCGCGGACGAATGCCTCGACCACCTCGATGCTCTCGGCCTCGACGATGAGCAGCATGCCGTTCATCCGCTGCCCGTCGTCCGATTGCGTCGGTCCCCCGTGGTGGAGCGTGACACCGTGCTCCGGGGCGGTGCCCAGATACTGCCGATGCAGGTCGCGCAAGGCGGCGCGCACCTGCTCGTGTCCGGGTTTGTCCGTGCCGAGGATGACGAAATACATCTACGGAATGGGTCGCTTGCTTGTACTTTGAAATGATTACTGCGGGTCCCAGTTCCCGCAAATCCGCTGCCCGCTGTGCCTGCGATCGACGTTCGAGCGCACGCTGAAGTCATTATGCGGCATGTGACGGCGTGATGACACCCATGGGCGCGCATTCGCTGCGCATGTCGCCCGCTGGCGCCACTCAGGTTTGCGTGCACAGCATCTCGCGCGCGCGCCGTGCGACGTCGGCGTCCGACATGACGGAGGTGTCGAACTCGATCGCGATGGCCTGCTCCACGTCCGACAGCGGCTCGCGCCTGCGCAGCTGTTGCTCGAGGATGTCGAGCGTGGCATCCGAGGCGTCGTTCGCGGCTGCCTGCCGCGTGCGCACCCGCGCACGCAGCACCTCGCCCGGCGCGACGAAGCTGACGATGTGTGCCGGGACGCCCTCCTCGCGCGCGACGCGCACGAACGCCTCGCGCCGGTCCTTGCGCAGGAAGGTGGCATCGACGAGCACCGGGAAGCCGGCGCGCAGGATGTCGCGTGCAAGGGTTGCCAGGCGCTCGTACGTGAGCGCTGTGATGTCCTCGGCATACAGGCCGCTGTCGAGGGAGGAAGGAGAGCCGATCTCCGGAGGCACGCCGGTCAGACGCTTGCGCTCGACGTCGGATCGGATGCGCACGGCGCCGGTAGCCTCCAGCATGTGCTGCGAACCCCAGGTCTTGCCGGAACCGGAGACGCCGTGCAGCAGCACGAGCGCGGGCGTCACCGGCCGGTGCAGCACATCGGCCAGCGCCGCCAGCGCCTCGCAGCGCGCCGTCAGCGCACGCCGCTCCCCGGCATCTGCCGGAAGCTGCGCGACGCGCAACGCGACCACCTTGGCACGAACGAGCGCGCGATAGACTTCGTAGTAGCGCAGCAGCGCGAGCCCCGCGTAGTCTCCGCTGTGCGAGCACCACGCATCGACGAAGCGCGCGGCCAGGTCGGGCCGCGCGTGCGCGCGCAGATCCATGGCGAGAAAGGCGACTTCGTTCATCACGTCGGTCCAGCGCAGCGCCTGGTCGAACTCGAGCGCATCGAACAGCACGATCCGCCCATCGAGCAGGGCGATATTGCCCAGGTGCAGATCTCCGTGGCACTCGCGCACCCGGCCCTGCTCGCGGCGCTTCGTCATCAGCGATGCAAGACGCGTCCCCTCCCGCTCCGTCCAGTCCTGCACAGTGGCCAGACGCACGGCTGCCTCGGTCCCGAGCAGCGGGCGCACGGGAGCAAAGTTCGCCGCCGCGGCCTCGCGTATGCGCGCGGGCGACCCGAACTGCGCATTGGGCGGGACGTCGTCGGCGATCGCGTGGAACGCCGCCAGCTGCCGCGCGATCTCGTCGACATGCGCGGGTCTCAGACCGCCTGCATCGGCGACGCGGTCAAGCACGTCTTCGTGCGGGAACCGGCGCATCTTGACCGCATACTCGATCGGCGTGCCGGGACCTTCCACTCGTGGAGCATCGGGGCTGCCTGCGACGGGCACCACCGCCAGGTAGAGCTCCGGCGCGAGGCGCCGATTGATGCGCACCTCCTCTTCGCAGAAGTGCTTGCGCCGCGCGAGCGTGGTGAAGTCGAGAAAGCCAAGGTTCACGGGCTTCTTGATCTTGTATGCATGCTCGCCGGTCAGGAACACGTGCGAGATGTGCGTTTCGAGATGCTCGACCGGCGCCGGGTCGGGATATGCCGCGGGATCTCGCAGCGCACGCGCGAGGCGCTCGCCCCGTGCCAGATCGTCTTCAGTCGGCCGGTCGCTGTCGGTCATGCCGCGCAGCCATCCGAGGCCAGTCAGCCGGCCCGCTCGGCGGGGCGCATCTCGAGCGCCAGGGACAAGACGGATTCCCCGGAGGGAAGTGTCCAGCGCAGGTTCAGGCAGAGTGCCTGCATGATCTTTTCGAACCCCTCCTCCGACTGCGACACGGTGTGATGCGGCCCCGCGCTCAGCGCTGCTGGCACGCTGGTTATCAGTTCGACGCTACCGCCCAGCACGCCGTCCTCCATGCACAGTGCGGTCACGGAGGGCAGTGCGAGCGGTTGTCCGAAACCGCCGAGCACCCGTCCCTCGAACACGTAGCGACCCAGGAATCCGTCACAGCTGGGCATGGCCAGATTGAGCTGCGTCTCGAACTGCACCTCGCCCTCGCTCGCGAATTCGTAGTGCACCAGGAGCCGGTCCTCGTGCACACGGTAGCGCTTGCTCACATGCACGAGCGCGGCTTCCGCCGCGAAACGCGCGGCGGATTCGGACAGCCCCAGAAAGCGGTATGCAGGTGCCTCCCAGGAACCGTCGCGCGCGAAGCGATCCAGAAACGACGCACGCGGACGTTGGTCCGCCTCGAGGTCCGCAGGTTCGATGCTGTGCTTGAAGCTCACGCGGTCGTGCGCGGAGGCGATGCCTTCGTGCTGCGCCCGGTCGTGAGCCTGCGTCCGCATCTTGCGGTAGTAGTGCTCCTGCCGGCGCTTGAGGGTGTCGCCAAGATTGTGGCGCAAGCGGTAGACGTCGAGTTCGACCACGGCAGCGTCGGCATCGCAGCGCACGATCGCCTGCACGTTCTCGTTGCGCACCACGACTTCGCGCACCCCGTCCATGTCCAGATCCAGGACATCATCGGCGGTGCGCGGCGCGGTGCGATCGAGCAGTGCTTCGAGCTCCACCAGCGCGGCGAACACCGCGCGTCGCAGGTGGGGAAGATAGAGGCCGCCGAACAAGCCGTGCCAGTAGGCATCGTTGGCCTGTGCCCGGTGCAGGAGGTCGCGCATGTTTCCGCTGCGCCGTTCAGGGGGCAGTCCGTTCATCCGCTCGGACAGCGCCAGCATCCGCTTGTGCATCCAGTTCGCTTCACTGTAGCGGGTCAGGAAGTTCTTCCAGATGCCTCCCCGCAGGAAGGCCTTGTCGCGCTCGTAGCGCTGCTGCGCCCTCGCGGCCTCCACCAGCGAAGCGTAGTCCTGCGCACGCTCGGCAGGCAGCGTCCACTCGTTCATCTCGATGTAGGAGGCAGTGGGAAGGTAGACGGTTCCGCGCGTGGGCTGTGCGTCGCGGTACTCGTGGAAGTGCCGCGTGGCGATGTGCGGCGAGGCGAGCACCCGCTCCACGAAGGCCGCGAGCCAACCCTTCTCGTACACCCACTCGTAGGTCTCCGGCCAGATGCCGAACTTCTCGATGTCGTCGAAGTAGACGGCGGCCGGGTGCGCCCCGTGATCGCGCTCGGCCTCGATGTGGCCCACCGCATCGTGCGCCGGCGCGAAAGGCAGGCGGTAGCGCAGCGCCTCCGAGATGGGAAACAGATCGAGGCGGCGGCCATCCTCCTCGGTACTGTAGTAGCCGCGCAGTTCGCTCGGCGGCTTGCCCGCACACAGGAAGTGATAGTCGTCCACCGTCACGTATTCGATGCCCGCTTCGGCGAGCGAGGGGACCACCGTTCCTTCCCACACCCGCTCGGTGAGCCAGGCGCCGCGGGGACGCCGGCCGAGCAGGCGCTCGAGCCGATCGGACAGCGCGCACAGCTGCCCGATGCGGTCGCGCGCGGGGATCGCGGCGAGCACCGGTTCCATGTCGCCGCCGCCGAACAGTTCCACCTGACCGCGCTCGACCATCTCCCGCAGCATCGCCAGTTCCGTCGGATGCCGCTCGGCCACGTACTGCAGCAGCCACCCGCTGAAGTGCACGGCGAACTTGAACGCCGGATAGCGATGCATGGTGTGGATGAACGGTCGGTAGCAGCGCGCGTGGGCGAGCTCGAGCACCTCCGGGAAGTTGCCTGCGGGCTGGTGGGCGTGCACGCCCAGGAGCAGCGAGACGGTCAATTCGATTCACCGCGAAGGGTTGGAGAAGGGGGCCGGCACACCGCAGATCAGGCCGCCCGGCGCATCGCGTTGTGCGTCTGCGCATTGCTCGCGCCGAGGCTGACTGGCTCGCCCAGCTGTGCGGGCGGGACGAGTCTGAGCAGGCGGTAGAGGTTGGCGAGGTAGGCACGAAACAGGCGGTCGAAGCTGCGTACCGATTCGGCCGGGTTGTAGTCGCCGAACCACCAGAACCAATCGGATCCCTCACATGCCGCCAGCTGGCGGGCCGCCGCTGCGGCCTCGGCTTCGCTCAGACGACCGCTCGCCATCACCAGATCGTAGCTCTGCTTGGCGCTTACCAGCAGCTCCCACGCGCGGTTCTTGTCTTGCGACCCGATCCACGTCGAGAGATTCCCGAACACCCAGCTCCCGGTGACCATCTCGGGCAGGCGGTTGGCCTCGGTGGCGTGGCGTGGATCCGTCGTCACCTCCGAGCACGTGACCGTTCGAATGGATGGATGCGAGCCGAGCGCCTGGTACAGGCTGCTCAGGAAGTAGTAGCCGTTGTAGGGGTAGAACTCCCAGGCGTTCTCTCCGTCGAGCATCACGCTGACCACCGGGTTATCGCCGGCGCTTGCAGTGGAGCGAATGGAATCCAGCCGCCCGATGAAGTCCGCGGCGGCGTCGTTGCCGTGCCAGTCCTTGTACTCGAAGCCAATCAGGTCCGACAGCCGGTCGTCGCGGAAGAAGCAAGTCAGCGGAGCGCGCCCTGTGCCCACCCGGTAGGGACGGTACAGCGACTGTTCGCGCGCGCCGGTGGGCAGATTCGACTTGCGTAGCGAATTGAGCAGTACGGCTTCGCCGCTCGCGGCCCACGCGACGCCCTGCTGCGCCAGAAGCTCGCACATGGGCAGCGAGACCGCGCCTTCGGCCGGCCACATGCCGGCGGCGGGCGTGCCGAAGCGGCGCGCGTGGCTCGACTGCGCCTCGCGCACGTGCCAGATCAGCCGGGTGCGACCGCCGGGGTAGGCGTCCGCGCGCGGGAACGGCGCGTCGGGCATCGCCTCCTTTGCACTGTCGAACTCCAGCAGCAGCGGACCGATCGGATGGTAGTAGGGGGTGGTTGACAGCTCGACCTGGCCCGACTGAGCCAGCCGCCGGTATCGTTCCACGGTGCCGCTCACCACTTCCGCCACCAGCTCGAACAGTGCGCGCCGTTGCGCGAGGCTGAAATCGGCGCCCTGCGTCATCAACTGCACGAGCAGTTCGCGTTCTCGGCGCAGCGTCTCGCCGGTCCACGCGAGGTGGTACCACGTGACGAGATCGGCCAGGTACTGTCCAGACAGGTAGCGCGCGTGCTCGGTCCCCTGCGCGGCCACGAAGTCGTACAGATTCCGCAACCGCTTGTAGGGCGCGAACGGCTCGACCATTTTCGAGTGGTTGGAGCGGAAGCACTGGTCGAGAAGGAGCGCGCGCTCTTCCTCGCTGGCACGATCGAGATCCTCGTAAACGAGCAGGCGCAGCAGGGGATCGCGCAGACGCGAGGTGGCGAACTGGTCGGCGTAGTCCTCGAGCTGATCGAGCAGGATCGGCACGAGGTTGACCACCGCCTTCACCCCCGGATGCGCCTCGAGGTGCGCGGCCATGTCGCTGTAGTCCTTGAGTGCATGCAGGTACACCCAGGGCTGCTTGAACTCCCCGCTCGCGTGGTCGCGGAAATCGGGCTGGTGCATGTGCCACAGGAGAACCAGCTGGAGCGTGTCGGCGCTCATGACGACGATCCCGGCGGTCAGTGGTGGAAGTGGATCTTCTGTCCGAGCATGTCGGGCGTGATCAGCGTGATCCCGCTTTCCGTCACGTGGAACCGGCGGCGGTCCTCGTTCTGGTCGAAGCCCGCCTGGAAGCCCTCGGGCAGCACGCAGCCCTTGTCGATGACGACCCGGCGCAGCTTCACGTTACGGTTGACCACCACGTCGGGCAGGAGCACCGCGTCCTCGACGCTGCAGTAGCTGTGCACGCGCACGTTGGAGAACAGCAGGGAGCGCTTCACGGCAGAGCCGCTGATGATGCAGCCACCCGAGACCATGGAGTCGAGCGCCATCCCCCGCCGCCCTTCGTCGTCGAACACGAACTTCGCCGGCGGCAACTGCTCCTGGTATGTCCAGATCGGCCACACGTCGTCGTAGAGCGAGAGCTCGGGCGTCACGTGCACCAGGTCGATGTTGGCTTCGTAGTAGGCATCGACGGTGCCGACGTCGCGCCAGTAGGAGCGGCCTTCGTTCATCCCCACGCAACTGTCCTGGAAGCGGTGCGCGAACACCCGGTAGCGCGGCACCAGGTGCGGCAGGATGTCCTTGCCGAAATCATGGCTGGAACGCGGTTCGTCGGAATCGCGGGTGACCTGCTCGTACAGGAACTTGGCGTTGAACACGTAGATGCCCATGCTCGCCAGCGCGCGATCGGGATCGCCCGGAATCGCATCGGGCTGTGCCGGTTTCTCCCTGAACGCGCGCACCCGCATGTCCTCGTCCACGCCGATCACGCCGAAGCTGCGCGCATCGCGCAGGGGAACCTCGATGCAGCCGACGGTGACGTCGGCCTGCGTCGACACGTGGTAGGCGAGCATCCGGCCGTAGTCCATCTTGTAGACGTGGTCGCCGGCCAGGATCAATACGTACTCGGGCTCGTTGCCCTTGATGATGTCCAGGTTCTGGAACACCGCGTCGGCTGTGCCCAGATACCACTGGTCCTCCTGCACCCGCTGCGAGGCGGGCAGCAGGTCGATGAATTCCTTCAGCCGGCCGTCCAGGAAGCTCCACCCGCGCTGCACGTGGCGGATGAGGCTGTGCGACTTGTACTGCGTGGCGATCCCGATGCGTCGGATGCCTGAGTTGACACAGTTCGACAAGGGGAAGTCGATGATGCGGAACTTCCCGCCGAAGGGCACTGCCGGCTTCGCGCGCCAGTCGGTCAGCTGCATCAGTCGGCTGCCGCGGCCGCCGGCGAGGATGAGGGCGTAGGTGCTGTTGGTGAGCAGGCTGACGAAACGCACGTCGGGACTCACGTTTCGCGCCGGGGGAGTGTTCGGGTCTGCCATCGCGTGCCGCCTTCCAGATCGATCCGGTCGCATTGTGGGGGATGGAGCGCGAGCCGGCCTTGACGCGAGTCAATTCCCGAAGTGGCCGGGCCTTCGCCTCGGACCATGAAAATAAATGGGAATTTGGAACCCGCCAGCCTATAATACGGAGCCTGACGGGCGCGCGCCACCCGTTTCGTTCGCTCCCGGCTTCATCCGTCCTGGCGGCCCTGTGGCCGTCGGGTGAGTCGACCGCAGCGGCCGTGTCGCGCTCCCGCGCCCAGTGCCCCGCCGATGAACTCCCGTTCGACCCCCCACGGCGAAACGCTCGTCGAGCTGCTGCTCGCGGCGCGCCTGCACGACCCCTTCGCATTGCTGGGTCTGCACCCGCACGGACGCGGCTGGCGCCTGCGTGTGTTCGACCCGCGCGCGCAGGAGATGTGGCTGCGGCTGCCCGGCGCCATGGCGCCCCTCATCCGCGTGCATGACGATGGCCTGTTCGAATGGAGCGGCGACGAGGCGCCTCCGCGCCCCTATGCTCTGGCAGTGCGCACCGACGGCCGCGTGCACGATCGACACGACGCCTACGCCTTCGTGCCGGTGCTGTCCGGCCACGATCTGCATCTGTTCAACGAGGGGCGCCTGCACCAGGCCTGGCGCACGCTCGGCAGCCACGTCGAGACACGCGAGGGCGTGGCCGGCACCCGCTTCGCGGTATGGGCGCCGAACGCGCAGCGTGTGAGCGTCATCGGCGAGTTCAACGCCTGGGACGGCAGGGTGCACCCGATGGCGGTGCACGGAAGCAGCGGGGTGTGGGAGCTCTTCATCCCCGGCGTGTGCGGGGGCGAACTGTACAAGTACGAGATCCGCAATCGGGCCAGCGGCGAGGTCGTGGTCAAGATCGATCCCTACGCCCGCGAATGCGAACGCCGCCCGGGTACCGCGTCGCGAGTGTGTGCGCCAAGCGGATACGCTTGGCAGGACCAGGGCTGGATGGCGCAGCGGCGCGATTGGGATTGGCAGCACGCGCCGGTGAACATCTACGAGCTGCACGCCGCTTCATGGAAGCGCCACCCTGACGGGCGCATGTACACCTACCGGGAACTGGCAGCCCTCCTCGTCCCCTACCTGCGCGACATGGGTTTCACCCACGTGGAAATGTTGCCGCTGTCGGAGCATCCGCTGGACGAGTCCTGGGGCTACCAGACCACCGGCTACTTTGCCGCCACCTCGCGCTTCGGCACGCCGGACGATCTGCGCGCGCTGATCGACGCGCTGCACGGTGCCGGGATTGGCGTGTTCCTCGACTGGGTCCCGGGGCATTTTCCGCAGGATCGCTGGGCACTGGCACGCTTCGACGGCACCGCTCTGTACGAGCACGACGACCCGCGGCTGGGTCTGCACCGCGACTGGGGCACGCACGTGTTCAACTACGGCCGCAACGAGGTGCGCAGCTTCCTGCTGTCCAGCGCGCACTACTGGCTGTCGGAGTTCCACGTCGACGGATTGCGTGTGGACGCGGTGGCCTCCATGCTCTACCTCGACTATTCGCGTGAGGCCGGCGAGTGGCTGCCCAATCGCCACGGGGGTCGCGAGAACCTCGAGGCGATCGACTTCCTGC
>CAYLTE010000080.1:0-17091 GCA_964386195.1 uncultured Burkholderiales bacterium
AAGCCCTGCTCCACCAGCAAGGAAATCGCGCAGGTCGGCTCGATCTCGGCCAACTCCGACGAGCAGGTCGGCCAGATCATCGCCGATGCGATGGACAAGGTCGGCAAGGAAGGCGTCATCACCGTCGAGGACGGCAAGAGCCTGCAGAACGAACTGGACGTGGTCGAAGGCATGCAATTCGACCGCGGCTATCTCTCCCCCTACTTCATCAACAACCCCGAGAAGCAGATCGCCGTCCTGGAAGATGCCTTTATCCTCTTCCACGACAAGAAGATCTCCGCCATTCGCGACCTGCTGCCGGTGCTCGAAGGCGTCGCCAAGGCCGGCAAGCCGCTGCTGATCGTGGCCGAGGAAGTCGAGGGCGAGGCACTCGCCACTCTGGTGGTCAACACCATCCGTGGCATCCTGAAGACCGTTGCAGTGAAGGCCCCGGGCTTCGGTGATCGTCGCAAGGCGATGCTCGAAGACATGGCCATCCTGACCGGCGGCACCGTGATCAGCGAGGAAGTGGGCCTGAAGCTCGAGAACGTCTCGCTGAACGACCTGGGCCGCGCCAAGCGCATCGAGATCGGCAAGGAGAACACCACCATCATCGACGGCGCCGGCGAGCACAGCCAGATCGAGGGCCGCATCAAGTCGATCCGCCAGCAGATCGAGGAAACGAGTTCCGACTACGACCGCGAGAAGCTGCAGGAGCGCGTGGCCAAGCTGGCCGGCGGTGTAGCGGTGGTGAAGGTCGGTGCCGCAACCGAAGTCGAGATGAAGGAGAAGAAGGCCCGCGTCGAGGACGCCCTGCACGCGACCCGTGCGGCGGTGGAGGAAGGCGTGGTGGCCGGTGGCGGTGTCGCGCTGATCCGCGCGCGTGCCGCGATCAGCAACCTCAAGGGCGCCAACCACGACCAGGACGCCGGCATCAAGATCGTGCTGCGCGCACTGGAAGAGCCGCTGCGCCAGATCGTCTCCAACGCCGGTGCCGAGCCCTCGGTGGTGGTGAACAAGGTGGTCGAGGGCAAGGGCAATTACGGCTACAACGCCGCCAACGACACCTACGGCGACATGCTCGAGATGGGCGTGATCGATCCGACCAAGGTCACCCGCTACGCGCTGCAGAACGCCGCGTCCGTCGCCGGCCTGATCCTGACCACCGACGCCATGGTGGCGGAGTTGCCGAAGAAGGAAGAGGCGCCTGCCATGCCCCCGGGCGGCGGGATGGACTACTAAGCCCTTCCGCTCCTCGGATGACGAGGGGCGGCCGCGCAGCGGCCGGGGTGGTCTTCCCCTCCTCGCACGAGGAGGGGTGGCGCGAAGCGCCGGGGTGGTCAGCCGAAGGCCGCCACCACCCGCTCAGGTACTGGAAATCAAAGCCCCGCTTCGGCGGGGCTTTTCTTTGGCCGACTGGCCAGGTGAGTCAAGGTCAGGCGGCCAGGGGCTCCGCCGCTTCCGTCAGCGTCGCGAGCTCGTCCACCGAAAGCACGTGCTTCGGGTCGAGCAGGATGACGAACCGCCCGTTCACCTTGCCCATGCCGCGGATGAACTCGCTGCGGATGCTGGTACCCAGGGCGGGCACCGGCTCCACGTCGCACGCCGGAATGTCGATCACTTCGTTCACAGCGTCGACGATCACACCGACATCCTGGCGACCGGCGTCGCCCTCGACTTCCACGATCACGATGCACGTGCGGCGCGTTGCTTTCGAGGGATCGCGCAAGAAGCGCGCGGCGAGATCGACCACCGGGACGACCGCGCCGCGCAGGTTGATCACGCCGCGCACGCAGGCAGGCATCATCGGCACGGTGGTGAGGCCGTGATACTCGATGATCTCCTTGGTCGCGAGAATGCCGATGGCGAAGGTCTCGCCGCCCAGCATGAAGGTCAGGTACTGCAGCGGCTCCGCCACGGATGTCGTGACGGTCCGATCAGCGTCTTGGCTCATGATCGACTCCTAGAACTTTACGAACTCGGGCTCGTCTACGTCACCGGCAAGGGCGAGGTTGCCAACCACCTTCTCCCCCTTGCGCTTCGCCTTGCGCTGCCTGTCGAAGCTGAGCGACCCGGCGTCCAGCCCATCGTGCAGCCGGAAGAAGCTCATGGCCTGCTGCAACTGATGGGCTTGACCGCTCATCTCCTCGGCCGTGGCGGCGAGTTGCTCGGAGCCTGCCGCGTTCTTCTGGGTGACCTGGTTCAGCTGGGTGATCGCCCCATTGATCTGCCCCACCCCGGTGGACTGCTCCTGACTTGCCGCAGCAATCTCCTGCACCAGATCGGAGGTCTTCTTGATCGAGGGCACCATCTCGTCGAGAAGCATGCCCGCCTTCTCCGCGAGATCGACGCTCGAGCCGGCCACCTGCCCGATCTCCTGTGCCGCGATCTGGCTGCGCTCTGCCAGCTTCCTGACCTCTGCAGCGACTACTGCGAAGCCCTTACCGTGCTCTCCCGCGCGTGCTGCCTCGATGGCGGCATTGAGCGCGAGCAGGTTCGTCTGATAGGCGATGTCGTCGATGATGCCGATCTTGTCGGCAATCTGCTTCATCGCCGTCACCGTTGCCTTCACCGCTTCGCCGCCCTCCGCCGCTTCGGTCGACGCCCTCGTCGCCATACCGTCGGTGACCTTGGCGTTCTCGGTGTTCTGGGAAATCGACGCAGTCATCTCTTCCAGCGATGCGGATGTCTCCTCGACGCTCGCCGCCTGCTCCGTGGTCGCCTGAGACAGCGACTGCGCAGTCGCGCTCACCTGCTCGGAGGCACTGGAGAGCGACTCCGCATTGGTCTTCACCTCGGCCACCACCTGCGACAGCTTCGCGATCATCGTCTGCATCGCCCGCAGGAGCTGGCCGGTCTCGTCCTTGGATGTCGCATCGATCTTGACCGTCAGGTCACCGGCGGCCAGCCGGTTCGCCGCATCGACGGCCACGCCGAGCGGTCGTGACACACTGCGGCTCAGCCAGAAGCCAAGGCAGACTCCAAGCAGGAGCGCGGCAACAATGGCCGTCATCATGAGGTTTCGGCTCGACTGATAGAGCGCCGTTGTTTCGTCAGAGGCCTCCCTGGCACGCGCCTCCTTCACCTTCGTCAGCTCGGTAAACAACGCATCCAGTGCGTCCGCTTTCGCACGCCCTTCGACGAGGGCCCGGGAGAGCGCCTCGCTGCGCTGCGCGAGCTTCTCCTGGGATGCGAGTGCCAGCGTACTCTTCAGTTCCTTCTGGTAGTCATCCCATTGCATGCTGAAGGCGGCGAACAACTCCTTCGCGCGCTCGCTGAAGAACAGATCCTTCGCCTTGCTGACATTCTCCTGCACCGTAGCACTGTACTGGTCGATCGCGGTCTGATATTTCTCCCGTTCTTGCTGACTGGTCGCCAGCAGGAAGTTGCCACGCGCACGCCCAATGTAGACGAGATTGATGTTCGCCTCCTTAATGTAGGAGAGTCCCATCAGCTCGTTCGTATACATGGCATCGGCCATGTCATTCATCTTGCTCGTGTTGATGACGCCGATGGCGCCGACCACGCCGCTCAGCGCGGCGACGAGCACGAACCCGACGATGAGGCGCGTGCCGATCTTGAGGTTTGAAAGCATCACTGGTCCCTTCTGGTGAGATTGAGATGGAGGTCGAAGAATCGATGGACACCGAAGCGATCCGGTCGTCTGAAGGTTCGAATTCGTGGCACGGCCTTGGTGCGGACCGTCATTGCCCGGATGACTCGTGTGAGGCGGTCAGGGGCGGAGAGAGCTGCCTTGCTCGTCAGTGGCGATCGTGAGCGATCTGAGAACCGCCGGATCCGGCATCGAATGCCAGGCTGGGCGCTGGCTCTCCGAAATTGAAGACGACTCGGCCCATCGAGGCGGGGTCGTGGCGACCGAAGATGAACCCGGCCACGGCGAGACCTGCTCACCGCGCGCCGCGATAGCGCGTCCACCCGGTGAGTGACCTGCTGGCAGCGGCGATCGATCGAGCCGATCGGACCGACATCGCTCTCGACTTCGCTCGGTTCCACGCGCACTTATCGGCACGGAACCGGACCTTCTCTAGTCAGGGCAAACCATGAGGGGGTATCGGATGAGTTCGTCCAATGGCAACTGTGCGGCGGGGGGAGCAAGAGACAAGACCTGCCTCCAATTCTTGTACTGTATTAGAATACAGTTGCAATGAATCTTGCCGAGAAGCTTTCGATCCTCGCGGATGCCGCGAAGTACGACGCCTCGTGCGCGAGCAGCGGCGCGCCGAAGCGCAAGTCCGACGCATCCGGCGGCATCGGCTCCACGCAGGGCATGGGCATCTGCCACAGCTACACGCCGGACGGCCGATGCGTGTCGCTGCTCAAGATCCTGCTCACCAATTTCTGCATCTACGATTGCCAGTATTGCGTCAATCGGAGGTCGAGCGACATCTGGCGGGCGCGCTTCTCGGTGGACGAGGTGGTGCAGCTCACCTTGGACTTCTACCGCCGCAACTACATCGAGGGACTGTTCCTCAGCTCGGGAATCGTGCGTTCTCCCGATCACACCATGGAGGACCTGGTCCGCGTCGCGAAGAAGCTCCGCATCGAGCACGACTTCCGCGGCTATATTCATCTGAAGACGATCCCAGACGCCGATGCAGCGCTGATCGCCGAGGCCGGTCGCTACGCCGATCGCCTGAGCGTGAACATCGAGTTGCCGTCCGAGAACTCGCTGCGCACGCTGGCGCCGGAGAAGAACGCGCGTACGATCAAGGTCGCAATGGGTCGCATCCGCGCCCACAAGGAAGAGACGGCCGAGGCGAAGACGCGCTTCGCGCCGGCCGGCCAGAGCACCCAGCTGATCGTCGGCGCCGACGACTCCGACGACCGCAGCATCCTCGATCTGTCCCAGACGCTGTATGGTGCCTACAAACTCAAGCGCGTCTACTACTCGGCATACAGTCCGATCCCCAGACCGTCGGCTGCCCTGCCCGCCAAGGCGCCACCCCTGCAGCGCGAGAATCGTCTCTACCAGGCCGACTGGTTGATGCGCTACTACGGCTTCGCGGCCCAAGAACTGCTGCCCGAGGATGGCTCCCGGCGGCTCGACCTCACGATCGATCCCAAGCTTGCCTGGGCGCTGGCCAATCGCGACCGCTTTCCGATCGACGTGAACATGGCCGAGCGCGAATGGCTGCTGCGCGTGCCGGGGCTCGGGGTTCGCAACGTCGACCGGATCCTCGCCTCGCGACGTCATCGCCGACTGCGCTACGCAGACCTCGCGAGGCTGCGCTGCGATCTCAGGAAGGCGAGGCCATTCCTGATCGCGCTCGACTGGCGGCCGATGGACGAACCGCGCTCCGAACTGTTGCACCGCCAGTTCGCCTCGCAGCTTTCGCTCTTCTGACATGCACGCGGTGCGCGTACGTGATTACCCCTCGTGGCGCATCGAGGCGCGCGCCCTGTTGTCACGTGGGATCCCTCCCGAGGAAGTGAGCTGGGATCACACGCACGCCGCCTCGCTGCCCTTCCCGGCGGGCCAGCACGACCCCTCCTCCGAGATCCGGATTCCGAAGACGCTGCTCGAACTGCTCGACGCCTGCGCCTGTCATCGTGATCCGCATCGCTGGGGACTGATGTATCGGGTCGCCTGGCGCGCCGCTCGCAACGGCGAGCGCTCGCTGCTGTCCGATCCTGCCGATGCGGACGTGTGTCGGCTTCGCGCCATGGAGAAAGCCGTCCACCGCGAAGTGCACAAGATGCACGCCTTCGTGCGGTTCCGCCAGACCACCGACGAGCACGGCAGCCTGTTCGTCGCGTGGTTCGAACCCGAGCACGACGTGCTGCGGCGGGCCGCGCCGTTTTTTCGCGACCGCTTCGCGTCCATGCGCTGGATGATCGTGACGCCGGCGCTCGCCGCAGGATGGGACGGCAGCGCGCTTCGATTCGCGGACGGGCCGCACACGCGACCCCAACTGGAAGACGGGCTCGAGGCACTGTGGCGGACCTACTACGCGAGCATCTTCAATCCGGCACGCCTGAACGAACGCATGATGGCCAAGGAGATGCCGCGGCGCTACTGGCGCAACCTGCCGGAAGCGCAGGACATCGCGCCACTGTCCCGCACTGCGGGAAACCGCGTCGAGGTCATGAAGCGCAGCACCAGCGGAAGTCCGAACTGGGCAGCACACGTCGTCGCGCGCAATCCCACTCCCGAGACACATCTGGATGCGTGCCGCCGCTGCCCGCTGTGGGAACGCGCAACGCAGGCAGTCCCGGGAAGCGGCCCCGATGACGCATCCGTAATGCTGGTGGGCGAGCAGCCGGGCGACGAGGAAGACCTGCGAGGCGCACCGTTTGTCGGGCCGGCAGGCAAGGTGCTCGACCGCGCGCTCGAACAAGCCGGGCTGTCACGCGCAGACCTGTTCATCACCAACGCGGTCAAGCATTTCAAGTGGGAACCGCAGGGCAAGCGCCGGCTGCACAAGACCCCCGCGCAGCAGGAGATCCAGGCGTGCGGCCACTGGCTGAACGAGGAGATACGACGGATCTCGCCCAAAGTGATCGTCGCGCTGGGCGCGACCGCTCTCCTCGCACTGACCGGGGAGCGGCGACCGATCGCCCGTTCCCGCGGGCAGGTGCTCACGCATGCGAGCGGCGCCAATCTGCTCGCCACCTATCATCCGTCGGCCATTCTCCGCGCCCGGGACGATGCGCAGGCCCTGTTCGACGCGCTCTGCGACGACCTGCGTCGGGCGCAATCGGAAGGCGGTCCCTTCCCCGGTCGTTGACCTCACATGCGGGGTCAGATTTACTCGTTGGCAGCGCACCGGTCCACCGCTTGCTGCCGGCACGCACGACATGCACATTGCACACTGCAGATCATGCGCCTGACGCCCAGCTCTGTCGTCACCGAAGCGGATCTGACGCTGGGCAAGCGCGCGCTGGTGCAGGATTCCGCATGGGCGAGCCTGGCCGGATCGCTCTACGGCGGGGTCGTCCTGGTGGGATTCGCGCTCGAGCTGGGCGCGACGCCCTCGGTCGTGGGCCTGCTGGCAGCAATCCCGCTGCTGGCACAGGCAGCGCAGCTGCCAGGCATCGCCCTGGTCGAACGGCTGCGCAGGCGGCGTGCGATCACCGTGATCACGGTGACCGTTGCGCGCATGATCATCCTGTCCCTCGCGGCGGTACCGTTCGTCCCGGATCGCACTGCGCAGCTCGCTCTGGTGATTGCAGCACAGGTGGCGATCACGGTATTGGGGGCGCTCGCCGGGTGCTCGCTCAATTCGTGGCTGCACCAACTATTACCCCAGGAAGGGTTGGGCGCCTTCTTCGCCCGGCGCCTGTTCTGGGGCACGGCGATGGGCGGGCTTGGCGCGCTCATCGCCGGGCTGCTGGTGGACCACTGGCCAGGCGACCAACGCATCGAAGCCTACTCGATCGCCTTCGTCGCGGCCGCGCTGGCGGGATTCGTCAGCTCGTTCTTCCTCGCACGCGTGCCGGAGCCGTCGATGCACTGGATGGGCCCGGAGCAATCGATCGCAGCGCGCATCGCCTCGCCGTTTCGAGACGATGGCTTCCGGCCGCTGATTCTTCTAATGGGCGCGTGGAACTTCGCGTCCAACATCGCCGCGCCCTTCGTGGCGGTGTTTCTACTGCAGCAGCTTGGCTACGGGCTGAGCACGGTCACCACGCTGGCGATCTCCAGCCAGGTCAGCAACGCGCTCACGCTGTATCTATGGGGCCGCATCTCCGACAGGCTCTCGAACAAGGCGATCCTCACGGTGGCGCTCCCCGTCTATTTCGTGAGCCTGTTCGGACTGGCGTTCGTCGCGCTGCCGGAACCGAATGCCGCGACACTGCCGCTGCTCTACCTGGTGCACGTGATGATGGGCGCTGCCGCCGGCGGCATCGGGCTGGCAACCGGCAACCTCGGTCTCAAGCTCGCACCCGCCGGTCACGGCACCGCGTACCTGGCCTCCGTCAGCCTCACGGGCGCCGCGGCGGGCGGAACGGCACCGATGCTCGGCGGCGTGCTGGCGGGCTGGTTCGCCGCACGCGAGCTGTCGCTCCGTGTGGAGTGGGTGTCTCCGACGAGCACCAGCGACATCACCGTTTTGCAGTTCCAGCACTGGGAGTTTCTGTTCGCCATCTCTGCGGCCGCCGGCCTGTATGTACTGCACCGGCTCTCGAGCATCCGGGAGGGACGCGAGATCAGCGAGCGCGCGGTGATGCAGGAGTTCGGACTCGAGGCGGTGAGAACCATCGATCAACTCTCGTCGGTAGCGGGCCTGCGCCTGTCGACCGTGCTGCCATTCGGATGGCTGGCCGCCGAGCGACGCGGCGCATCGCGCAGGAATGCGCAGGACGAGGCAGCAGAACGCCCGGGGAAGTAACCGACTTCGCGCTGCCGAGCGCGATGCGACGATTTGGTAAGGTGCCGGCTTTGGTCGACACGAGAGCCGCACCATGACCGAACCCGTCGCCTACGGCCAGGGCACGCTCGCCCCCGGCATCCGCTCGCGCTTCCTGCCCGGCATCAACGGCCTGACCATGCACGTCCTCGAGGCCGGCCACGAGCAGCCGGATCGCCCGCTCGTCCTGCTGCTGCACGGCTTCCCGGAACTCGCTTACAGCTGGCGCAAGGTGATGCCGGTGCTGGCCGAGGCCGGCTACCACGTCGTCGCGCCGGACCAGCGCGGCTACGGACGCACCACCGGCTGGAGCGCCGAATACGACGGCGATCTGCGTCCCTTCGGCATGCTCAATCTGGCGACGGACATCCTCGCGCTGGTCAACGCGCTCGGGTATCGCGCCGCCAGCGCCGTGGTCGGCCACGACTTCGGTTCCCCCGTCGCGGCGTGGTGCGCGCTTGCCCGCCCCGACGTGTTCCGCTCGGCGGTCATGATGAGCGCGCCGTGGGGCGGCCCACCGGCGCTGCCTGCATCGACGCAGAAGACTGCTGCCTCCAGCATGCCCGCGGCGAACATCCATGAGCAGCTCGCCGCACTGCCGCGTCCGCGCAAGCACTATCACTGGTACTACTCGACGCCGCAAGCCAATGCCGACATGTGGCGCGCACCACGGGGCGTGCACGCCTTCCTGCGCGCCTATTACCACCACAAGAGCGCGGACTGGACGGACAACCGCCCGTTCCGCCTCAGTGGCTGGAGCGCCGAGGAACTGGCGAAGATGCCCACGTACTACATCATGGACCGCGATCGGACCATGGCGGAATCGGTGGCGCCGGAGATGCCTTCGCCTGCGCAGGTCGCGGCCTGCCCGTGGCTCACCGAGGACGAACTTCGCGTCTACAGCGGCGAGTACCAGCGGCTGGGATTCCAGGGTGGTCTGCAGTGGTATCGCTGCCGCACCTCGCCCGCGCAGACGCGCGAACAGCTGCTCTTTTCCGGCCGTACGATCGACGTGCCCACGGCGTTCATCGGCGGCAGCAGCGACTGGGGCGTGTACCAGAAGCCCGGCGATCTCGAGAGCATGCAGCACGGCTCGTGCACGCAGCTGGTCGGCTGTCACCTCATCGACGGCGCCGGGCATTGGGTGCAGCAGGAGCAGGCGGACGAGGTGAGCCGTTTGCTGGTCGACTTCCTGCAGCGGCACGTGCCGCACGACCGCTGAGGAAGAATCAGCTCCCGCGCAGTATCAGGTCGGCCCCCTTCTCCGCGACCATCGCGGTTGGCGCATTCGTGTTGCCGGTGGGCACCGTCGGCATCACCGATGCATCGACGACGCGCAATCCGTGCACCCCGATGACGCGCAGCCTGGGATCGACCACCGCGTCGGCATCCGAGCCCATGCGACAGGTGCCGACCGGGTGATAGCCGGTGGTACCGGTCAGGCGTAGCGCGTCGACGATGGCCTCGTCGCTGCTCGCCTGCGGACCTGGGTAGGTCTCGCCGACCATGCAGCCGGCCAGCGCCGGCGCGGCCAGGATGCGGCGCACGAGGCGCACGCCCGCCACGAGCGTTTCCACGTCGCTCGTCGCGGATAGATAGTTCGGCTGGATACGCGGCGGCTCGGCCGGATCCGCCGAGCGCAAGGTGAGGCTTCCCCGGCTCTCGGGCTGAACGATGCACACGACCGCGGTGACGCCCGGTTTCGACTCGAGCTGGCCGAAGCGCTCCCGGTCGTAGCTCGCAGGCGTGAACAGAATCTGCAGATCCGGGCGATCCAGTCTCGGGCGGCTGCGCGTGAAGACGGTCGATGCGGTGATCCCGTAGGTCAACGCGCCCTCGCCCAGCAAGCCGTAGCGAATGACCTCGCGCACCAGGCGCCAGCCTCGGGCGATCTGGTTGATCGACAGTTCATCCTTGACGCGCGCCGAAACGCCGCCGTAGTAGTGATCGGCGAGATTGCCGCCGACACCCGGGGAACCGTGTACCACGGGAATGCCCAGCGCCTGCAGCTGCGCGGCCGGCCCGATGCCGGAGAGCATCAGCAGCTGCGGCGAATTGACCGCGCCGCCGCACAGGACGACCTCGCGCGCCGCGCGCACGGTGATGTCCTGGCCTCCCTTACGGTACGTCACGCCGACGCAGTTCCGTCCCTCGAATTCCAGCCTGGTCACGAACGCCCGGGTTTCCACGTGCAGATTCGCTGCGGAGCGGACTGGACGCAGCATGGCGAACGCGGTCGAACCGCGAAAGCGGCCCAGTCGCGTCATCTGCGCATAGCCCACACCTTCGTGCTGAGCGCCGTTGTAGTCCGTCGTGAAGGGCAGCCCAGCTTCCTGCGCGGCGCGCACGAAGCGGTGCGTGAGATTCAGGTGCGCCTTGTAGTCCACGACGGGCAAGGCGCCGCGCCTGCCCCGATACTCCGGATCGCCCCCCGCGTAGCGCTCCGTCTTCTTGAAGAACGGCAGCACATCCGCGTAGGCCCAGCCGGGACAGCCCATCGACGCCCACCGGTCGTAGTCGCCGGGGTTGCCGCGCACGTAGAGCATGCCGTTGATCGAGCCGCTCCCGCCGATCACTTTGCCACGCGGCCAGTGGATCTCGCGGTTTGCCGTTGCCGGATGCGGCTCGGAGAAATACCCCCAGTTGAGGGACGGATTGAGATGCAGCGATCGCACCCCGGCGGGGATGTGGATCATCGGATGCCAGGCGTCGCCCCCCGCTTCGAGCAGCAGGACCCGCGCGCCCGATTCGCACAGTCTCGCGGCCACGAGGGAGCCGGCGGTGCCGGCGCCCACGACGATGTAGTCAGGTTGCATGGATCGGAATCGAAAGAGGTGCCGTGGTCGGCAACGGAACTGTTTGACGCAAACGCCTCGGCGAGTCGGCGATGGTAGCACCCTCGGCTGTCATTCCTACCGCCATCCTACGGTGTCATTCCGACCGAAGGGAGGAATCCTCGCCGTGGAACCGGAAAATCGAGGATCCCTCGGCGTTGCCTCGGGATGACACCGAAACTCGGATTCGTGCGCAACGCTCACCGCTGGCACCAGCCCGACAGTTCCTATACGCTTCCCGGACCGCGGCGCCAGCCGATCATCGCATTGGAGACTTCGAGCATGAGCGCCAATCCGTTCTCACTGACTGGGCGCGTCGCACTGGTGACGGGCGGAAACAGCGGCATCGGTCACGCCATCGCACGCGCGTTCAAGGACGCGGGCGCGACGGTGGTCATCGGCGCGCGCCGGGCGGACCGGAACGCAGCAGCGCTGGCAGCGCTCGGCCCTGACGCTGCTGCCTTCGAACTCGACGTCAGCGACGAGGCGTCGGTCGAACGGACCATGTCCGCGATCGAACAGCGCTTCGGGCGCCTCGACATCCTGGTCAACAACGCAGGTGTGGTGAACCGCAAGTCGGTGATGGAACTCGAGCGCGCGGCCTGGGATCACGTGATGGCGGTCAACGTCACCGGGCCGTTTCTCTGCACCAAGCACGCCGCACGCAGGATGAAAGCCCAGGGCTCGGGAAAAATCATCAACGTCGCCTCGATCTGGGGGCTCGTCGCACCGAGCAAGGGCCTGCAAGTGCCCTATACCGCATCCAAGCACGCGCTCATCGGCTTGACACGGGTCAACGCGGTCGAACTGGCCGCCTACGGCATACAGGTCAATGCCATCGCACCGGGCTACTTCGGAACCGAGATGACCGCGGAGCTCAAGGGCACCGCGCTGGAGGAGGCGGTCAGGCGGCGCACGCCCAGCGGCCAGCTGGGTGACACCGCTCAACTCACCGGCACGGCGCTGTATCTCGCCTCGTCCGCTTCGGATCACGTCACCGGAATCTGCATCCCGGTCGACGGCGGGTACCTGGCATCCGATGGGATGGAGCGCGGTTGAAGGGGCCGGGCGCCTCGCCGCAGGAGATTGCGGCGGGCGGCCCGGCAGTCGCTGCGCCGGTCTGGCCGACGCTGCAATACGCCTACTGAAGGCCCAGCAGCGGCACCGGATCGGTCTTCTTCCAACAGGGAAGCGCTTCGACGCGCTCCATCCAGGCACACAAGTTGGGATGCGCAGCCAGCGGCAGTTTCTGATACCTGTGCAGATGCATGGGTGCGGCGATTGCAATGTCGGCGATGGTCACGTGCTGGCCGCATAGCCACGGTTGCTTGGCCAGACGCTCGTCCAGGATGCCCGCGAGCTGATGGAACTTCGCTTCCGCGGCATCCAGGATGGCCTTGTCGGGCTGCGCGCCCAGGATCGGCTTGACGACGTTCTCGACCAGCCAGGTGTAGCAGGACGGGAACCACTGGTTCGATTCCCACAGCATCCAGCGGTTTATGTCTGTTCGAGCTTTCAGGTCCTTTGGATAGTACGATTCCTTCCCGTCCTTGTCGGCGGCGTACTGCAGGATGGCGTTCGATTCCCAGACAGTGAAGTCACCGTCGACCAACGCCGGCAGGGACTGGTTCGGATTGATCGCCGTATATTCGGCTCCCTTGTGGCCGCCTGCGAAATAGTCGACCTTCACTTCGTCGTACTTCGTCCCCATCAGATCGAAGCCAGCGAGCACCTTTCGGCAATTCACCGTGATCGGATCGAAATAGAGTTTCATGTGAGCGCCTCCTCGTATTGATCTTCTGATCTAGTCGCTGAACGAGTTCAGTGAAATTCGAAACCTCCCGACGCAAGCGCGACTCAGGAGGCTCCTACTGCTGCAGCACACCGCGCACAGACTCTAGCAGGAAGATGCAAACCGCGTTCTCCTGGCTCGTCTGCGCCCGGCGCCTGGCCTGATGGGGCGATGCTGGCAGTCGGGGACAGCGGTATCATGCGGTTCGAGATTTCTACCAATGGATTTCGTGCCGATGGCGACTGACCTTGTGCAATCCGAGAGAACGGGGACGACGTTGGGTGCACTGAATTACCTGCAGGCGAGCGTTCAATCCTCGCTCTACCGCAACGGCAAAGTGCTCACCCGGCGCGACGCGGACGGCAGCGATGCAGGCATGGAGGGCGTTGTCCTCGAAAGTCGGGAGATGATCATCCACGATGCGCGTCGGATGACGGGCAGCGATCGCCGCACGCTCAGCGAGAACGGGTTCGAACTGGTCGGCTGGAACTCGGCTGGAAACGGCATCGACTTCCTCGATCACCAGCAGGTGCTGCAGACGTACTACCCGCAGTGCGCTGAGCTCGTCGAGCAGATCACCGGCGCCCGCGCCTATCCCTTCGACCACAACGTTCGGTCGGCCTCCGGCAAGCAGAGCCAGCAACGCATCGCCGGCGGGCAGCAGGTACAGGGACCCGCACACGTGGTACACGGGGACTACACGCTGACGAGTTCAGCGCAGCGGTTGCGCGATCTCACCAAGCCGCCCACCGCGAACGACACGTTGCGCCTGGTTCTCGGATCCGGGCAATCCCTGATTGCTCCGGACGCCGCGGCCCCAGCGCTCGAGGGTCAACGGCGCTTCGCGATCATCAATGTCTGGCGCAACATCGCCAAAGAGCCGGTTGTCACCAACCCGCTCGCGCTCTGCGACAGCGAAACGGTAGACCCGCAGGACCTCGTCGTCTTCGAGATCCACTATCGGGACCGTATCGGAGAGAACTACTTCGCCAAACACTCCCCTCGGCACCGGTGGTTCTACTATCCGGGCATCACCGGCGACGAGGCCTTGCTGATCAAGCAGTGGGACTCGGCCGGAACGCTGGCCCGGACGCGCGGAGATCAGGCTGATGCGGCCGCTCCTGGAAAACCTTGCACCTTCAGCTTCCACAGCGCCTTCGATGACCGCGCGACGCCACCCGATGCCCCGGACCGATGGAGCATCGAAGTGCGGTGCATGGTCCTCTACGACGCATGACGGCAGCCACGATGCGGGTCCGCGGCCGCCAAGACGGACGTCTGCCCGCCGTGCCGGAAGGCGTGGGGTTCGAGTGTCTTGCTAGTCCACCAGGGATTGCATCACGAGAGACTTGAACGCAGTCGCGTAACCGAGCAGATGCTTGACCGACTGCATCATGTAGACCGCGACCAGTTCCTCCTTCGGATCGATCCAGAAGTACGTCCCCGCGTAGCCCGCCCAGTAGTACTCCCCGGCCGAGCCTTCCATGGTGTTGAGCGCGGCCGGCGCGCGCGGACCGTCCAGGCTCACCGCACCGAGAAGTCCCCACCCGCCACTCGGACCGGGCAGGTAGAAGGGCCCTCGCTCCACGCTGGAGCCGAGTTGGTTGTGCGTCATCAGCTCCACGCTCTTGCGCCCGAGAATGCGCGCGCCTTCCCACTGCCCATCGTTGAGCAGCATGTGCGCGAAGCGGGCGTAATCCATGACAGTGGAAGTAAGTCCCTGGCCACCGGCCTCGAACTTCACCGGCTTGGTCGGATCGGTGTATTGCAGGATGAGTCCCTTCTTGTCGTCGTCGAAGGGCTCGACGAATCGCTTCACCTTCTCCGGCGCAACCCGGAAGGCAGTGTCGTCCATCGCAAGTGGACGCAGGATGCGCTGTTGGAAGAACTCGCCCAGCGTCATCCCCGAAACGACCTCGATGAGCCGACCCAGAACGTCCGTGGAGCGGCTGTACCACCAGGTGGTGCCGGGTTCGAACTTCAGCGGGACCTTGCTGATCCGGGCGACCAGTTGCTCGTTGCTGATATCGAGGTCGTTCACCCCGGCGTCGAGATACATCTGCTCGACACCGCCACCCCCGGGGAACGGCTTGAAGAATGCGTAGGTGAAGCCCGACGTGTGCATGAGCAGATCGACGACGCGTATCGGAGTCTTGGCAGGAACGCTCTGCACTTCGTCTGGCGTCGTTGCGGTGGCACCATTCGTAGCGACCTTCAGCTCGGCCAACTCGGGCAGATACATCGAGACCGGGTCGGATAACTTGATCTTCCCCTCCTCGACGAGAATCATCGCTGCCACGCTCGTGATGGGCTTGGTCATGGAGTAGATGCGGAATATCGACTCCGTAGTCATCGGTGCCTTCGTGTTCGGATTCTGCAGTCCGTAGGCGTCCAGGTATACGACCTTTCCCTTGCGCGCGACCAATGCGACGTAGCCCGGCACCTCGCCTGCGTCGACTTTCGCACCGAGCACCTTGCGGATGTTCTCGAGTCGTTGGGAGGACAGCCCGACGTCCTCCGGCTTGGCACGCGGCAAGTCCGCCGCAGTCACCACCAGCGACAACGCCCACAGCACGGCTACCGTCAACACCCGCGTCTGGATTCCCATGTCTCCTCCTTTTCTGACCCCAGGCGAGCTGGGGGCGCCCGCTGTGCGAAAGTATGCGCGCGTCCCGCAACGCGCGTGGCAACGACCCACCCCATTCGCCGAACCTCGGGTGTCGCTCCCGTTGGGAAACGAAAAGTTGCGATTCGGGTCAAATTCGGCTGACCGCTTCCATCGGTCAGGATCCGTGGCGTTCCGGCTGCGGTTCCAGTCAGACCCATCCACTGCCCAGGCAGAGCGGGAGCCCTCGAAGCAACTGACCCATTCCAGGAGAGCACGACAATGCGCAAGCCTACAAGCATCTGGCTACCCCTGTTTCTAAGCGTGCTGGCCACGTCCCCGGCCACGGCCGCCGAGCCGATCAAGCTGGGCCAGGTATCGCTGTCCTTCTACGCCGTTACCGGCGGCATCGTGCAGCACGTGCTGGAGAAGGAAGGCTACGCCGTCGAAGTGATCGAGGGCTCGCACGCGGACATTTACCCAAAGGTCGGCACCGGCGAAGTCGACATCCTGGCGGCCTCCTGGCTACCGTCCGCACATGCCGGTCTGTATGAAAAAGTGGAAGGACGCACCTTCAAGCTGGCCAAGCTCTACGCCGACGCACGCCTGTACTGGACGGTTCCGTCATACGTTCCAGCCGAGCAGGTGTCCTCGGTTGCGGACCTGACCAAGCCAGCGGTCAAGGCGAAGATGCCGAATACGATCGTGTCGCTGCCCGAATCGACCGGCCTGACCACCGTCGGACGCGAGGTCATGAAGGCATATGGTCTGGAGGCGGCCGGCTACCAGCTGAAAGCCGCGCCGCCCGGAGAGTGGATCGGCACGTTCAAGCAGGCCTACGAGGCCGGACAGTGGATCGTGTTTCCACTCTGGCAGCCACAGTGGATCAATGCGGTATATGACCTGCGGATCCTCGAGGAACCCAAGGGGATATACAAGAGCGACAGTGCCTTCCTCGTCGCCCACCAGGGACTGAAGTCGAAGCTGTCCGATCGCGCCCTGAAGCACTTGAGCAACATCCGCCTGTCGGTGCCCGCGATCACCGAGATGGACCGGCTGATGAACGTAGAGAAGCTCTCGCCGCGGGCGGCCGCCGAGCGGTGGATTGCCGCCAATCCGGAGGTGGTGGCGAGCTGGCGACCCGAGACTTGAAACGCAGCGCAGGTCTACCGCCGGCACAGCACCTCGATCGGCACGATCCGCTGCTCGGATAGCGCACGCGCCACGTTTGCCATCGCGACCGGCGCCGCGTCGTCATGGATCAGCATCACTGCACGGTGCGGCGCTTTCTCGCCTCGCTCGACCATCGCCCGAGAGCGCGCGCCGAATGCGCGCGCCTCTTCGGCCGTACTGCGCACGCTGACCACCTCGAATCCTGCCTCGGCCAGCCCGCGACGGGTCTCGTCGGGCGTAGACAGAAAGCTGGACTGAGCAGTGGCGGCCCACGGCGTAGGGTAGTCGGGCTCGGCGCTCCCGGTCCTGGCAATCTCCGACAGGATCAGCCAGGCG
>CAYLTE010000081.1:0-17010 GCA_964386195.1 uncultured Burkholderiales bacterium
GCTTGCGCAACGCGCCGAGCAGCGTGACGAGGATGCGCGCGCCCGACGCGCCGATCGGATGGCCGAGCGCGCAGGCGCCGCCGTGCACGTTCACCTTCTCGTGCGGCAGGCCGTGCTCCCTCATCGCCGCCATCGTCACCACGGCGAAGGCCTCGTTGATCTCGTACAGGTCGACCTCGTCCGCTTTCCAGCCGGTCTTGTCGTAGAGCTTGCGGATCGCGCCGACGGGTGCGGTGGTGAACCAGCCGGGTTCCTGCGCGTGCGTCGTGTGCGCGACGATGCGCGCGATCGGCGTGAGGCCGCGGCGCTGCGCTTCCGAGGCGCGCATCAGCACCAGCGCGGCCGCTCCGTCGGAGATCGAGCTCGAGTTGGCAGCCGTCACCGTGCCGTCCTTGCGGAAGGCGGGCTTCAACTGCGGAATCTTCTCGAAGTTCGCCTTGAACGGCTGCTCGTCCTTGTCCATGAAGCGGTCGCCTTTGCCGGACTTGAGCGCCACGTGCGCGATTTCCCAGGCGAAGGTGCCGTCGTCGTTCGCCTGTTGCGCGCGTTTCAGCGAGGCGATCGCGAAGGCGTCCTGCTCCGCGCGTGTGAACTCGAACTTCGACGCGCAATCCTCGGCGAAGGTGCCCATCAGCCTGCCCTTGTCGTAGGCGTCTTCCAGCCCGTCCAGGAACATGTGGTCGAGCACCTGCTGGTGTCCCATGCGGTAGCCGGTGCGCGCCTTGGGCAGCAGGTAGGGCGCATTCGACATGCTCTCCATGCCGCCTGCCACCATGACGCGGTTCGTGTCGGCGAGCAGCAGGTCGTTCGCCAGCATCGCCGCCTTCATTCCCGAGCCGCACATCTTGTTGATCGTCGTGCAACCGGTCGCCAGCGGCAACCCGGCACCGAGCGAGGCTTGGCGCGCGGGGGCCTGTCCCTGACCGGCCGGCAGCACGCAGCCCATGATCACCTCGTCCACCTGGTCTGCGGCGATGCCGGCGCGCTCGACGGCCGCGCGGATGGCGGCCGCGCCCAGTTCGGAGGCGCTGAAGTCCTTCAGTTCGCCCTGCATCGCGCCCATCGGCGTGCGCGCTGCGCCCACGATGACGATCGGATCGTTCATGGCAGTCTCCCAGTGTGTCCTGCTTGCGCTGGGGCGGCGAAGCGCCGCGCAAAGCGGGTGTGGTCGGAATACGGGAACACGTCCGCGATCTCGCCTTCTGCGACGCGCGCCTTCACCTCGTTCCAGTACTCGGGCGTGAGCAGGTCGGCGTGGTGCGCGAGGAAATGCGGCCGGATCTTGTCGCCGGAGAGCAGGAACGGGCCGAACTCCTCCGGGAACACGTCGTTTTGCGCCACAGCATACCAAGGTTCCGCAGACATCTCGTCTTCGGGCGTACGCGGAGGCGGAATGCGGCGGAAGCTGATCTCGGTCATGTAGGCAATCTCGTCGTAGTCGTAGAAGACCACGCGGCCGCCGCGCGTGACGCCGAAATTCTTGAACAGCATGTCGCCCGGGAAGATGTTGACCGAGGCGAGTTCCTTGATGGCGTTGCCGTAGTCGCGCACGGCGGCTGCGGCCTGCGCGGGCGTGGCGAAGTCCAGGTACAGATTGAGCGGCATCATGCGCCGTTCGATGTACAGATGCTTGACCACGATGGTCTCGCCGTCCTCCTCGAACAGCGACGCCGCCTCGCGCTTGAGCTCGTCGATCAGCTCCTGGGTGAAGCGCGCGCGCGGAAAAGCGACGTCGGTGTATTCGAGGGTATCCGCCATGCGACCGACCCGGTCGTGGCGTTTCACCAGCATGTACTTCTCCTTGACGGTCTGGTGGTCGATGTTCTTGGACGGCGCGATGTTGTCGCGGATCACCTTGAACACGTACGGATACGACGGCAGCGTGAAGACGATCATGACCAGCCCGCGGATGCCAGGGGCGATGACGAATCGGTCGGTCGAGTGCTTCAGGTGATGCAGGAAGTCCCGGTAGAAGAGCGTCTTGCCATGCTTCTGCAGCCCCAGCGCCGTGTACAGCTCCGCCTTCGGCTTGCCCGGCATCATGCCCGCGAGGAAATCGACGTAGGCCGACGGCACCTCCATGTCCACCATCAGGTAGGCGCGGTTGAAGGCGAACAGCGGCGCGATCTCGCGTGAATCGAGCAGCGCCGCGTCCAGACACAGGCCGGCGGCGCCGTGCACGATGGGAATCGCGAAGGGCTGCTCGAGGCTTCCGTTGACGATCTTGCCGATCAGGTAGGCGCGGCGATTCCGGTAGAACAGCGCGCTCAGCACCTGGAGCTGGTGGTTGGCCTCCAGACGCAGAGGCCGCGGCAGGCGCTCGCGGGCGGCGCGCAGGACGTAGCGCAGGTCGCGCGCGAGGTCTTCGAACGGTACGCGCAAATCGAACTCCGCGAGGATCTGGCGCAGCACCGCACGCAGTCCGTCGCGCAGCGGGTAGTAGCTGCGGTAGGACGGCGGATCCGACTCGAGGTACTCGGTGGAGACGGCCGGGCGGACGAACAGGCAGTCGTTGTGGAAGTAGGTCCGGTGCAGGATCTTGCAGCTGACCGTGTTGAAGAAGGTCTCGGCGAGCTCCGGTTGCCGGTGATCGGTCAGCAGCGCGACGTAGTGCAGCTTGATCTCCTGCCACAGCATCTCGGGCAGGTTGTCGGTGTCGAAGTCCCGCTGCAGGTTCTCGACCGTCTCCTTCACGCGGTCGTCGTAGAACTGGATGCGCTCGGCGTGCGCGCGCCGCACCGACGGCCAGTCCGCCGTCTCGAAGCGTTGCTTCGCGGCCCGGCTCAGTTCACGGAACAGGCGGTAGTGCTTGTTGAAGCCCTCGAGCAGGGCCTGCGCGATGGCAGGCACGAGCTGCTCGGGAGAACGGGAGGAAGCCTGCGGTGCGGACATGCGGACGATCGGCGGGCAAATGAGGCCCACCGATCATACCGCAACGCAACAACTGACCAGCCCGCACCGGTCTCGACCTGCGGTCCGTCTACCGCGTGCCCGCGAACTTCTGGTTGGTTGCGCTGACGCCCAGGTTGCTGTAGCTGCGCGAGGCGGGCGAAAACGTCGTCGATTTGCCATTGCGCACGTAGCTGGGCTTGAGCGTGCCCGTAAATCCCGCGCTCACCGTGCACTGATACACGCCCGACCCGTTGGTCTTCGTGCATGAAGCACCGCTGACGCTCACGCCCGACTGCACCCGCCCGTTCACCGTGATGACACCGCTGATCAGCAGCGACGCAGGTGCGGTCGACGTCGTGCGGAACCCCGCTACCCCCGCCTTGGTCACCCCCAGCGTCCTGGCGTTGTCTGCGCTCTTCGCAGTGTCGGTGTACGGTACGCCGCAGCGCTGGCTTCCGCCACAGGTGTAGTCGTTGGGATTGGAAAACTTGATGAGCTTGGGCCAGAGGTAACTCATGACCGTGCCGAAGGTGCCGCCCACGCCGTATCCGTACGCATAGGAGGTAGCTCCCTTGGCACTGCCCGAATTGGCCCGATCGTGCATCAGTCCCATGTTGTGGCCGAGCTCGTGCACGAAACTGGTGACGTGGCAGTAGTAGCCGCTCTTGGCCCGGTCGCTGCCCTCGGAAACGACCGAGTACGCGTAGTTGGCGTAATTCGAGATGGACGACAGGTTGTATCCGCCGATCCAGCCCACGCCGCAACTCACCTGTGACTGCCTCCAGAAAGGACGCACGAGCGTGACCAGATCGGCACCCAGCGCGGTGCGTCTTGCCTTAACGTTGCTGAACGCACCTGTGCCATTGGTGAGGTCGTTCAGCGTGGTGCTGTTGCTGGTCTTGTCCGAGATGCTCACCTGTTCCGCGCCGACGCGTCGCAACTGGACGGCCACGCCGCTGTCCTTGTACGCCTGATTCGAGACTGCGATCAGGTTGTCGATGGCCAAGTTGACGCCGGCGCTGCCGCCCTTGTCGGTGGCGAACCCGGGTGTGTACAGGACGAGCACGTCGATCACGGTGGAGCCGGGCAGCGAGGTCGAACTGGCGGTCGCGGTGCTCGTCGTTGTGGTCGCGGTTGCCTCGGCAGTCGTGCCGTCGGCCGCAGCCGCTGGCGGGGCAGGACAGAAGTCCTCGCCCTCGACGTGCTGCATGCCCAGCTTGCGTGGATCGACCAGATACGTGCCGCCTCGGGATCCCGGCTGAATCATGTAGTCGCCCCGAGGCGTGACGATGTGGCCCTGCACGCCCGCCGGGCTGTAGGTCAGCAGGACGCGGAAGTCCTTGCCGTAGTCGGTGAGGTAGCCGACCCAGGTCGTGGAATCCTGGTTCGCCTGTGTCTCGTCGTAGCTCACGCGCACCGGGCCGATATCGTCCAGGCGCAGGCTCGCTTCGTCGCCCGGTTCCATTTCGGTCAGCGCCGCGAGGTTCAGCTCGATCGGATCGGCGCCGTCAATGGGCGGCTTCTCCCCGGCCGCTACCTGGCGATCCTCGAACACCAGCGGCCGTCCTGCCTCGTCGGTCGCGCTCCAGTCCCACGGATTGCCTACGACGCCCACCCACTGGCGCTGATTCACGTAGCCCAGCGAGAAACTGCCCTGCGGCGTTGCGATGAGGCCGCTCACTCCCGCGTCGCGCACCCCGAGCGTGAGGCGGTAGGCCGGGTCGGCGACGAGCACGCCGTCGAGCCGCACGACGTCCCCGTCCTCGACGCGTTGCACGATCCTGAAGCGGAAGTCACCGACGTCCGGCAGTCGGATGTCGATTTCGCTTCCGGCCTTGGCTGCACGCAATGTGTCGCGATTGAGCACGACCGATGCGGTGCGCGCCTCGTCGGTGAGCGCGGGCGAGAGCGAGCCCGCAGCGCGATCGAACAGCGGTGCGCTCCACCCGGGAACCGCGGCGGCGAGGGAGAGCGCGAGCAGTGCGCGCGCCAAGGGATGGTTGTGCATGAGGTCGCTCCTGTGCATCGATACATGCGCGCGGCAGACGGTGCCGTTCGAGGCCGCACCCTACCGATGCCGCTGTGCTTTATCAAGAGTCTCTGCACGGCAACGTCGTGCGCGAAAGACGTCGTTCAGGAGCGCCAGGGCAGCGCGAGCTGCTGCCCGTCGGGCAGGAACACCGGCACGGGCGCGACGGCGAACACGCCGACGATGTCGAGCGGTTCCTGCGCGGTGTTGACGATCTGGTGCACGACGTTGCGCGGAATGACGAGCGTGCTGTTCGCAGCGAATGCATGCACGTGTCCTTCGATGTGCAGCTCGCCTGCTCCACGCTCGACCAGCACCACTTCCTCGCAGTCGTGACGATGGGGGGGCGTAGCCCCCCCTGGCCCAATGCTCTGCTTCCAGAGCGAGAGATTGCGCAGTCCGTCTTCGCTGCCGGCGAGGGTGACGTGTTCGATGCCGGGGATCGGGGTGGGTTGAAGCGTCTGGTTGCCAAGCACATACATGGTGTAATCCTCCTGGTCTAGTGTCACCGCCCACCTGAACCGTGGGCGACGGCGTGCAGTATCCGCACTGCCCTCTGGCGTGTGAACGGCACCAGCTGTCACAATATTGCGGACAATGTGTCCGTAATTGGAGGCGCTTCGATGACCAGCCTCGACCTGCTTGCCTCGTTCGCGTCGGCGGCGCGGCACGCCAGCTTCGCCAAGGCGGCGCGGGAACTGGGTCTTTCGCCCTCTGCCGTCGCGAAGAACGTCGCCAGGTTGGAGGGGCAACTGGGCGTGCGCCTGTTCCATCGCACCACCAGGCAGGTGACGATGTCTCAGGACGGAGAAGCGTTGTACGAGCGGTGCCGCCGCGTGCTCGAGGAAATGGAGTCGCTGGAGGCAACGGTCGCCGAGACGCGTGGCGGTCCGGGCGGCACGTTGCGCATCGACATGCCACTCACCTATGGCCGCCTGTTCGTCCTGCCGGTCTTGACGCGGTTGGCCGCCCGGCATCCGGCATTGAGAATCGACGCGCGCTTCTCGGATCATCTCGTTGACATCGTGAAGGAGGGGCTCGACGCTGCGGTGCGCATCGGACCGCTGGCCGATTCGAGCCTCGTCGCGCGCGTGTTCGATCGGCAGTGGATCTGGACCTGCGCCAGTCCCGCCTACCTGCGCAAGCATGCTGCTCCCCGGCGCCCGGACGAACTGGCCGCTCACCGCTGCCTGCTATTCCGGCTACCCTCCAGTGGACGCGACCGGGTATGGCGGTTTCGCGAGGGCAAGGAAGAGATCTCCGTCCTGCCGGATAGCGGCTTCCGGCTTGGGGAAGGGGAAGCGCTGGTGCAGGCGGCAATGGCTGGTCTGGGGGTGATCCAGGTGCCGCACTACATGGTCGAGCCCGAGGTCAGGCGAGGAAAGCTGGTCGAGGTGCTGCAGAAGTTCCGGGCGCCGCCAGTCAACATCTCGTTGGTCTATGCCAGCCAGCACCACGTGCCCGCGCGCATCCGCGTGCTGGTGGAAGCCTTGCTCCAGATCCGGTCGCAGAAGAAGGGATCGGAGTGAGTCGATCAGCTGCTGCGGTTACTTGCAAAAGCCAGCACGTGACCTAGTAGACACTGTCAGACTCGCATTTTCCTGCTGTCCGCTTTCGGCTAAAAGCAGACTGTGCTCAGCCTGCTTCAAAGCAGACGGTTACAGCCACCGTCGGACGGAACGGCGCAGCGCCCGCGACCCCGGGAGCTACCCCGGGAGCACGTCGGCAGGACTCTGCACCGCCGCCAGACTGTTGTTCATCACGTGGGTGTAGACCATTGTGGTCTCGACGTCCTTGTGGCCCATGAGTTCCTGCACCACCCGGATGTTGTGTCCGGACTCCAGCAGGTGAGTGGCAAAGGCATGCCGGAAGGTGTGGCAGCCGACCAGCTTCGCGATGCCCGCCCGTCGTGTCGCATCCCTGACCGCCCGCTGCAGTGTCTTCTCGTGGACGTGGTAACGCACCGTTCGCACGGTATATGGGTCCTGGCAGCAATTCACCGACGGGAAGACGAACTGCCACGCCCATGAGTAGCCGGCTCTGGGGTACTTGGTCGCCAGCGCACGAGGCAGCGTGGCTTCGCCGCCTGTTGCCGCCCGGTGAGCGCCGTCGTTAGGCCGTCAAACTACTAACAAGGCGGCGAACCCAAGGCGCGACCAAGGTCACGGTGGGAAACGCTACCGGCCAAGTGGTCCCGCAGCTCCTGAGCCACTGCGCAGCGAATCCCTTGTGGATTCCCTGTGTGATGGCAATGACGAAGGCGGACACCAGAGCAACCATGATCGCAGAGAGCAGCGCGCCGAAGACTATCGGAGCAAAGCGGGCTGGGATACGCATTTCATTCTCCTGCGAGTCGATTGAGTACGAGGCCGGCGGCGTAGAGGCCCAAGCCGAAGACGGCGTGCGTAATGAGACTCTGCAGCCGTGCGGAGTTGGGCCGCGGTGTGCGGCTGGCGGCAATGCCTGCACCCATGCCGGGCTGCATCAGCAGAAACGGCGCCGCGACCGTGGCTATGCCGAGCGCCAGTGCTGGCGCGAGCGTCGGCTGACGCGCCCACGCGAGCCCACAGATTGCGAGCAGCGCTCCCGCAAACACGATGCCGATCAGGTAATGGGCGGTCCAGCCGATCGCGCGCTCGCCGCGCACCGGCTCCGCGGTGGCGATGCGCTCGTGGCGGAAGCGCCCGCGCGCCATGTGCCCGAACCAGCGGCCGACGAGACCCCAGTCGGGCGCAGGCACGCCGAGCAGGCGCTCGCGCGCGATCGCCCAGAGGTCGGTCGCCAGCGTCGCGCCGGCGCCGATGAAAAGAGTGCTGCCTGCGTAGTCCATACGAGTCTCCATTCGTTTGCCTTAATGAGGCGGAGATGGCACAGTGCCACTTCAAGTCAACTTGAAGTCAAGGTTTCCAGGCCATGGATATCAACGAGGTGGCGCGCGCCTCCGGCGTGCCGGCATCGACGCTGCGTTACTACGAGGAGAAGGGTCTGATCGCGTCGGTCGGAAGGCGTGGTCTGCGCCGCACATTCGAGCCGCGCGTGGTGGAGCGGCTGGCGCTGATCGCACTGGGGCGCGCCGCTGGATTTTCTTTGGAAGAGATCGCGCGCATCTTCGCGCCCGACGGTCGTCCTAAAATCGACCAACATCTGCTCACGGGCAAGGCCGATGAACTGGACCGCACCATCCGCAAACTCAGCGCCATGCGTGATGGCCTACGACACGCCGCGGCCTGTCCCGCACCGAGTCATCTGGAATGCCCCACTTTCCGACGCCTGATGAGTGCCGCGGCGTCCGGGGCACGAAGGAAGAAATCTGGACGATCGCGGCCTACCAATCCGCTCAACCGGACGCGCGCAACGGCGGCGCGCGCCGGTTAGCGATACGTTAAGCGTCCGCTTTTTGGCGGGTTCGGTGACCGCGATGGGTCGAGAGCTGCCTCTGCTTGGCGTTGGGATCGCGATAGGTAGCTCCGCCACTTCGCTGCGTACTGGAGCTACACGTACTGACCTACGGAAACATGGTCTTTACCCGGCCGTATCATGAACTGACGTAGTGCGTGCGCTCCAAGGCGCGACATCATCTCTTCGATCTTCGCCTGCAACTGCTCCCAAGTGAGCGGGTGGCCGATGAGATAACCCTGCGCTTCATCGCAGCCGATCTCCTGTAGGAAGGCAAGTTGCTCAGGGTTCTCCACCCCTTCAGCCAACACACCGAGGTTGAGGTTATGCGCCATGGCAACGATGGCCCGCACCAGCGAGCGTCCGTTCTCATCGCTGTCCACATCCCGCATGAATGCACGATCGATCTTGAGCCGATCGAAGGGGAGCGCCTTGAGGGATCCAAGCGACGAGTAGCCGGACCCGAAGTCGTCCAGGGCAAGGCTGACGCCGAGATCCTTCAGCCGATGCAGTACGTGTTGGGCGTCGTCCCCAACCTGGAGGGCGTCCTCTGTCACCTCGAGCTCAAGGCGCTCCGGCGCCAGTCCTGACTCACTCAGGGCAAGCCGCACTGCGTCGACGATTCGCGCATTCTTGATCTGGTGGGCAGAGACGTTCACCGCAACGCGGAGCGGATTCCCACTCGGTGCCTCCCATGCAACGGCATCGCGGCAGACGAGGCGAAGCACCCATTCCCCGATGAGCGAGATGATTCCGGCTTCCTCAGCCGCCCGAATGAACCTGCCAGGCAGCAGCAGCCCCTCGGTGGGATGATTCCAGCGGACCAGAGCTTCCGCGGACACGATCTGCCCAGTTCTCAAGTCGAGTTGAGGCTGGTAGTGGACGACCAGCTGCGAACGCAGGTCGGGATGGCGCAGGGCGTTCTGGAGCTGCAGCTTCTCGAGCGCCATCCTCGTCAATTCGGGAGAGAAGAACTCGAAGCCCGCTCCGCCCCCATGCTTCGCGCGGTACATCGCCGCATCGGCCGATTTGAGCAGTTCCTCCACGGTTGTCCCGTGCGATGGTCCAACCGCGATGCCGATGCTCGCGCGAGGCCTCAGCTCTATGCCCTTGAGCCAATATGGCATCGAGATGGCTTTGAGCAACTTCTCCGCAACCTGCGATGCGTCGAGCTGCGTCTGAATGTTTTCGAGGAGCACGACGAACTCATCCCCGCCCAGCCGAGCTAGGGTGTCGGCAGCGCGAACGCACGAGCTCAGACGCTGCGTCATCTCCTGCAGCAGGCGATCTCCCTCTGCGTGCCCGAACGTGTCGTTGACATCTTTGAAATCGTCCAGATCAAGGTACAGCAATGCCACCGAGAGTTGCGATCGCTCGGCGCGAACCATTGCACGCCGCACCCGGTCGACCAACAGTCGTCGGTTTGGCAGGGACGTCAGTGCGTCGTAGTGGGCGAGTTCGTCGAGCTTGCGCTCCACTTCCTTCATCTCGCTGATGTCGGTCACCACGAAGACATAGTTGAGCACTGTGCCCCGCCGGTCCCGCACCACACTGGCGTTCACCCAGACCGGGCGCACCCGCGAATCGCTGCGCTTCAACTCGAGCTCGCCCTGCCAGAAGCCGCCCGTGGTCAGGGCATGATGCATACTTCGGACACTCGATTCCACCGAATCTCCAAAGAGCTGAAGCGCGTGGCACCCGTGTGCCTCGTTCTCGTCGTATCCGGTGATTCGGTGAAACGCCGGATTGACCAGTGACAGCCCCAACTTCTCGTCGGTGAGAACGAGGGCGTCACGCGTGTTCTCGAAGACGACCGCTGTCTGCCGCTGGTGCAGCTCTGCGGCAATGCGTGGCCGCAGATCCTGAGCGATGCAGACGAGCGCAGGAACCTGGTTGCTTTGCAAGGTCAGGCGCATCGCCGACAGAAGGACGGGAAGCTCCGTTCCATCCTTATGGCAAAGCATTGCGGGTTGATCGAGCAGTTGCGAGCTGCAAAGCGCCGAGCAGGATTTCAGGGGTGCTCGAGAGCCGATGCAGCGCTGCGCCGACCAACTCCGCCTCCTCGTACCCCAGTAGGCGCCTCGCCGCCGGATTCGCGGTTTGAATCGTTCCGTGGGGCGAGACCACGATCAGTGCCTCGGTCATCGAGTTCACCACGCCTTCCAAGTAGGCGCGCGAGACTGTCGTGCTCTGCAATCTGTCGGCCATGCTGTTAAAGGCGTCGGCAAGTTCACCCAGTTCATCGCGGCTATGCCAGTCGACCCGCTTGGAGAAGTCGCCCCGTGCAAGCGCCTGGCTGGACGCAACCACCTTACGTAGCGGGGCTCGCACTGCGCGCACGGTAGCCCACGCTACCGCTGTCCCCAGCAGGAACGCGATGATCAGGCTGCGTGTGATCACTGCATTCGCCTCGTGAGCGATCCTGGAGGCGTGAGCAACCGACGCCAGAATGTCGGCGCGCGCTGCCGGCTGAACCGCGTCGGCCAGCAACGCATCGAGGGACGCCACGCGCGCGTCGAACTGCGCATGCAGGCGCTCCTTCGCGATGGCGGCTTCCCGATCAGCAAGCAGCGCCTTCGTGGCTCGACGATGCCAGCGTTGCACCTTCGCCAACCAGGCGCGATCGGTTGCGGTGCGAGAAGACGATCGGCTTTGCCCCACCACCTTCAGGAAGCGATCTCGTCTGGCTGCCAGCGCGGAAGCGTCAGGGCGATGGTCTGCGCGCAGCAGGGCGCGAATCTCCAGCACTTCACTTTCGATGCTTGCACTGGCGTCGCGTGCTCCATCGTTCGAGGCGCGTCCTGCCTTGGCGACTCTGCGCGTCGCAAGGATGTCCTTGATTTCACCTTGCAAGGCGGCCATCGTTTCCCGCGTGGCCTCCCGCTTCGACTGCAGCTCCACCAGCTTGCTTGTAGAGACGATCAGACTCTCGTACTCTTCACGGACCTTCTCCGCCAACTGCCTGCCGGCTTCGGCCCGCGCAAGTGTCGTGTAGCGGCTCAGTGAAGTACGGAAATTCGCAGCGGCCTTGTCGATGGATGTGCGCCCGCTGGCTCGACCGTTGCGCAGGAACGCCTGAACGCGCTCGACCAATGCGGATAGATCTGCGCGCATCTCGTACCCTGCGCCGCGGCGCTCGTCTCCGGGCAGTACGAGATCATTAAGCGTCTTGTCCACATCGCGCGCCGCATCGAGCGAAACGAGGTCTGCAATGGCAAACAGTCCAAGTAGCAACAGAAGGCCGAACCAGAGCCGATGTGCGACCGAAATTTGCGGAAGTGGCATCTGCGCAGGAGAGAAACCGATCCAGCTTCGGCTAAAGGCAAAGCTTGTGCCACAACCCCACAAACTCGTCCTACTTCTAGAGCGTGCGAAAATTACATTCTCCGCACCGTGCTAAGCGGCGCACTCGCGCGCTAGTAGCAGTCCTGCCTCGATAAGCGCCCTAACGCAGAGGTTGCAAGCGCTAAAAACTTCTACCTCCTCTTTGTTCGAGCTGTTTAGTTGAAACAGCCAGAAGACGTCGGCCACCTTATCAACTGTCCCACGGTTGATTTCAGCAGAAGCATCTGAGATCCCTTACGCTAATCTCTGAACACTTCGCGGAAAACGAGAGTGGGGCCGGCTTCGGCCAGCAGCGGTCGCCTGCTGCGGGCTGCATACTGGCGCCTCAGCGGTCTCTATGTAATCTGTCTGCCGGCTATGATCGACGGATTGCTCAGGCACTGCGAGGCCAAGTAGCCGCCGCTCGCGACCACGGCGCGCACATACGGTGGCACATCAGCAAACAGCCAGCTCGGTCGCCTCTATTGCTGTCAGGTGGGCCACGCAACTGTTCATGAGCGGCAGTGCCGAGGCCAACGTCGCCGAAGTGACCTTCCCCATTCGGGACCCGCGATCTCAGTCGATGGGAGCATGGAGATGTCTGCTGACGTCCTGCCTCCCGATTCCAGCGGCCGGTAACGTCGTTTCAACTAGACGAGGATTTCGCCGGGCGGCGTCTGTCAGATTGAACGCTGCATAGGACAGCTGACTTGGGAAACAGCGCCGGAGCGGAGCACAACACAAGCCGCGGTAGAAGCTGTCTACTACGACCCGCGCTCAATCCACCGAATCGCTGAGCGCTTCAATGACTCTGTCAGCCGTGTCCCGCTTGGCGCAAAGGAACGCTACGGCACCTCGATCGTGGACCAGCGCTACAGCATCTGCCACCTGCTGTGTTGCGTCGTCCGGTCGCTCTACCTCTATACCCCAGACTTGGTTTTCGTCGAATCGACTACCTGCGGCCTTCACGACACGACGAAGGGTCTGCCGTGCCGATTCGCTCAGGCCATCTGGAAAGTTCTCGAAAGCGCCTACGAGGACGCATGCCGCGAAGACACGGTTGTCCACGTGCACTCGAAAGATGGGAAGTTGCTCGTCACTCAACTGCGTGAGGGGTCGGCTGAAGATCTTCATCTGCATCGCAAGGCGCCAGGTGCTCATCGTACGGCTTGCGCAGACGCCCCTTGATAGGGCATGTACCTACCCCATTCTTACAAGCTCAAGCGGCCCCAAATTTGGCCGATAGGAGTGCGGCAGCTGGCAAGCGGCTGCCAGGGGTGAAGCATCTTGCGCCCCCATCAATGGGGGCGTCTTTTTTCTCTCGAGCAGCGATTCCCGCGTCGCGCAGTTCACCCTTCGACCGCCCTTCTACGCCGCGTGACGCGGCACCCGACCGCGGCTCAACAGACCGTCCGTACTCGGATTCCCAGAGCCAGTGCCTGAGTCACGCAGTCGGCGGTCGAGTAACCACCAGGGAACGCGACCACCAGGTCCGGTTTTCCCTCTTCGAGCATCAGGCGATTGCGCGCAGGACATGTGCTGCGAAAGCGCACCTTCCCTTGTATCTCATAAGTGATCGATGCGACGTTGTGGGCCTCTGCCCAAAGACGCCCCAGTGAATCCGCACCACTTGCGCCTCCGGTGATAACTACCGTGATGGGATCATGTGCGTGTACGCAACCGAGTTCCCACCATAAACGTTCGCAATCTCTAAAGTCCCTTCCACCGCATACCAAGACGCGCATTTGCTCCTCCTCGGCTCTGTGGAGCATTTCGCAAGGTCGAGTCGCGCCGACGCGATATGCGAGCGAGTCATCGTACGCCCCGGTCTCGCGCTTTTGCATCGGGAAACTACCGAAGTGAGAGATTTCTGGATTACCTTGACCCTGATCAAGGATCCGCGTCGCAGCTGAGCTAGGGTGTGCCCCTAAGCTAGGAGAGGCTGGGTGGCGGAGCGGGTACTGTATGAAGAAGCACTGGCTGGGGATTCAGGGATCGCCCTATATACGCTCCGGCTATCTGTAGAAGGAGCGGTCGCGCGCATCGAGGTGAACTTGTCATCAAGCAAGCAGCGTTTTCTCGGCCTGAACCTCCACCTCGAGCAGCTGCAAAATCTTGAGTCGGCTGTGGCAGTGGCGATCGCAGCCTTAAAGGAAGAAGCGCAAGAAGTAAGCAGCAGCGTCGTCTCACGGCACAAAAGACCCGCCTGTTAGTGGCTGCCAGAGCGCACGACGCAGATCATGTGCTGCGCGTCGGTCCGCTAGTAATGACGTGTCCGCTCTCGGCCCAGAAGCAGACCACAGCGGTCGAGATCCTCACTGTCCCTCGGGTTACCTGATTACCGGAACACAAGGGGCGCCGGCTGGTACGGTCGCCGAGCGGTCTTAGCGACGCTGCACGTCCGGCATAAACTCGCGGACGGGCGGCGCTTCACAGTGGTTGCTGCAAAGTAGGCGCACAGTCTTCCAGTGTCAGGCGCCGCATATCGCGCTTGTAGCGGCGCTCCTCGAACGGACGCGCACGGTGCATCGTGCAGCGGTTGTCCCAGATGACCAGATCGTGCACACGCCATTCGTGGCGGTAGACATAGCGACGTTGTGTGGCGTGCTCGGTCAGTTCACGGATCAGCACCATCGCCTCCGGTCGGCGCCAGCCGTGTATGGTGCCGATGTGCGAGGACAGAAAGATACTGCGCCGGCCCGAGCCGGGATGACGCCGCACCAGTCGCTGCGGCACTGGTGCGAACTGCTCTTTCTCCTGCGCAGTGAAATCGTCGAACCCTAAGAGCGCGCGCGAGTAGATGAGCGAGTGATCGCAGATCAGCGGCTCGATTCGCGTCTTCTGCTGCGCAGGCAGATCATCGTAGGCGGCGCGCATGTCCGCGAACTCGGTTTCGCCCCCACTCGGCGGCACTAAGCGCGCGTGCAGCATGGAATAGTGGGCGGGCGTGGCCTTGAAGCTGCTGTCCGAGTGCCACAGCAAATTGCCCAGATTGAACATGCGGCGCCGGTCGTCTTCGGCGATTACCGAGCCATCGACATCGAGATTGGAGATGTCCACCATCTCCTTGTGCTTGAGGCGCTTCAAGTGCTGGTCGACGACCGCCGGGGTGCTTTCGAGCGTGCCTAGCGCCTGCGCGAATGCAAGCTGCTGGTTATCGTCGATCCGCTGATCGCGCAGCACGACCACTGCGTAGCGGTTCATCTGGGCATGAATCAGAGCAACCTGGTCGGGCAACAGCGGAGTTCGCAAATCCATTCCCAGAATCTCTACTGCGAACAGCGGATGCAGAGGCTTTATGACCGATTGCACGGCGTCATCCAGTGTCGTCGTCAAAGCTGGTGCACTCCTATAGTTGGCAGCGCAAGCGTAGTGCTTCTTACTATGTCGCACAAATGAAATAATCTGACCTATGTATTCCGCTTTGGAATAGATATGGAGGCCCCAAACGATGAGTGCCGCGTCCACGGATTGGCTGTTGCGCACCCGCCTGAACTTGCGTCAGCTTGCCCTGCTCGTGAGCTTGGACGAACGTCGCTCGATACTGCATGCGGCGAGCGCTACGCACCTGACCCAGCCGGCCGCTTCCAAGCTGCTCTCGGCGCTCGAATCGAGTTTCGGCGTCAAGCTCTTCGTGCGCCACTCGCGCGGGGTCGAGCCGACGCCTTGTGGCGAGATCATCGTGCGACACGCGCGTGGCGTGCTGGCCGAACTGCGTCAAGCGCAGGAGGAGATTGCGGCCATTGGCGAAGGTGTCCGTGGCGAGGTCGCGATCGGCACCGAGGTCACCTCGGCGACTTGGCTGGTGTCGCGGGCGGTGGCCGCGCTCAAGCGCGACTATCCGGACATTCGCGTGGGGATCGAAGTGAACTTCAGCGAATCGCTGACTGCGCGGTTACTGAACCGCGAGTTCGACATCGTCATCGCACGGCTACACCGCGCGGGGCGCCTGGGTGGGGTGGAGTTCGAGGAACTGAAGGAAGCCCCGCATGGGCTGGTGGTGCGCCGCGGGCATCCGCTGATGGTCAAGCGTGCGCTTTCGCTCAAAGACCTCGTATCGCAGACCTGGATCGTGCCGCCAGTAGGCAACATTTCCCGCGATCGATTCAGCGAACTGTTCTTGCGCACACGTACGCCGTTCCCGCGCAGCGTAGTCGAAACCACCGACCTCTCTGTGATAGTGGAGCTACTGCGCTCGAGCGACATGGTCGCGCCACTTGCGATGGAACTTGCGCAACCATTCTGCGAGTCCAAGGTCTTGGGCGTTCTGCCTCTCGACTTAAAGGTACGTCTGGGGGCAGCCGGTATCGTGACGCGCGGCGAACAGCAGTTGTCGCCGGCGTCGAGGGTCGCGTTACGGGTGTTACGCGAGACTGCGCGCGAGGTGCTGGGGGCGACGCATGAAGAAAAGCGTCCCCCGCGAGTTCGTCGTGGGTAATGTGAGTAGGAATCGGTCTGGAATAAGAACAAGCGACAAGCCGAGCAGCAGACACTCGATCCGTTGGTCGCCCGCCGAGTCTCATTGGCTCACCGAAGGTATAAGCACGAGGCCCACATACAGCCAACCATCGATGGTCCTACGTAGCTAAAGTCCGCCCCCAACTGTGATGGGGCCCGACGCCTGGAAATGGCCTACAGGTTTGCAGGGATCGCTGCTCGGGGCGCACTGCATCATCGACAGGCGCACGCCGTCTATGTCTTCGTGCTTGCGGGCCCGCCCCGCGCGATTGAATGTCTGCTTTCGGATCTGCCAGTCGACCGCTTCGGGTCGGAACCCGCCAATCACGACAGACCACAATCGCACCAGACTCCCTCGGTCGGATCGAACGCCGAATAGGACGGGTTACTTCGTATCCTCGAACAACTCCCTTCCGATCAGCCACCGCCGGATCTCGCTCGTGCCAGCTCCGATCTCGTAGAGCTTCGCGTCGCGCCACAGCCGCCCGGTCGCGTACTCGTTGATGTAGCCATTGCCACCCAGGGCCTGGAGCGCCTCGCCGGCCATCCACGTCGCCTTCTCCGCCGAGTACAGGATCGCGCCCGCGGCATCCTTGCGCAGCGCACGCACCGCGTCCGGCGACTTGGCCGCGTCGCACGCGCGGCCGACGGCATACACGTAAGCCTTGCACGCGTTCATCGTGCTGTACATGTCGGCAAGCTTGCCCTGCATCAGCTGGAACTCGCCGATCGACTGGCCAAACTGCTTGCGGTCGTGGACGTAGGGCATCACGACGTCCATGCACGCCTGCATGATGCCAAGCGGTCCGCCCGACAGCACCGCGCGCTCGAAATCCAGTCCGCTCATGAGCACGTTGACGCCCTTGCCCACCTGGCCCAGCACGTTCTCCTCCGGCACCTCGCAGTCCTGG
>CAYLTE010000082.1:0-5382 GCA_964386195.1 uncultured Burkholderiales bacterium
GACGGACATCGTGCTGATATTGCCCGACCCCGACCGACTTCGGATCGATCTTCACCAGTTCCGCAAGAGGGTCCTGCAGCCGGCGCGCGATCGACACGGCGCCACGCAGGCTCACGTCGAGCTGCGGAAACTCCTTCGCCGCCAGCTCCGAGGCCGAATACACCGATGCACCCGCCTCCGACACGACCACCTTCGTGAGCTTGAGCGCCGGATGGCGCTTCATCAGCTCGCCCACCAGCTTGTCGGTCTCGCGCGAGGCCGTGCCGTTGCCGATGCTGACCAGACGCGCATCGTACTTCTGCGCCAGCGCCGACAGGGCGGCGATCGCACCGTCCCAGTCGTTGCGCGGCGCATGAGGATAAATGGTGCCGGTCTCCACCAGCTTGCCGGTGCGGTCGATCACCGCCACCTTCACGCCGGTGCGCAGCCCCGGGTCCAGTCCGATGGCCGCGCGCGGACCGGCGGGTGCCGCCAGCAGCAGGTCGTGCAGGTTGCGGGCGAACACCCGGATGGCTTCGTCCTCTGCGCGCTCGCGCAGCGTGGAGAACAGGTCGCTCTCCAGCTGCCAGCCGATCTTCACGCGCCAGGCCCAGCGCACGGTTTCCACCAGCCAGCTGTCCGCCGCACGCCCTTTGTCGGCGATGCCGACACGCGCGGCGATCATGCGCTCGGCGCTCGTTGGCTCGGGCCGAGTGCCGGGCACCGCTTCCTCGAGTTCCTCCGGCAGCTTCAGCGCAATGCGCAACACCTCCTCGTTGCGTCCGCGAAACAGCGCGAGGGCGCGGTGCGACGGCACTGCCTCGAAGCCTTCGGCGTAGTCGAAATAGTCGCGGAACTTGGCGCCCGCCTCTTCCTTGCCTTCCGCGACCCTGGATACGACGCGCCCGTTGGCCTGCAAATGCGCACGCAGGCGGCCGATCAGCTCGGCGTCCTCGCCGAAGCGCTCGGTGAGGATATGCCGCGCGCCCTCCAATGCTGCCTTCGCATCGGGCACGCCGGGGTTGTCGTCGCCCTCGGGGCCGCTGAAGGCTTCGCGCAGATACTTGGCGGCCTCGCTCTGGGGATCGAGCGTGGGATCGCCGAGCAGCGCATCGGCCAGCGGCTCGAGACCCGCCTCGCGTGCAATCTGCGCCTTGGTGCGGCGCTTGGGCTTGTAGGGCAGGTACAAGTCCTCCAGACGCTGCTTGGTGTCGGCTTCTTCCACCTGCGCGCGCAGCGCGGGCGTCATCTTGCCCTGCTCCTCGATGCTGGCGACGATCGCAGCACGGCGCTCTTCCAGTTCGCGCAGGTAGGAGAGACGATTCTCGAGCGTGCGCAACTGCGTGTCGTCGAGACCGCCCGTGGCCTCCTTGCGATAGCGTGCGATGAACGGGACGGTGGCACCTTCGTCGATCAGAGACACGGCGGCGGAGACCTGCGCGGGACGCACGCCAAGCTCGGCGGCGATGCGCTGCTCGATGGGAGGAAGCATCAGCGGAAAGGGAAAGAGTGAAGAAGAAAAACGGACTGCGAACTATACGCGATCGGCGGATATGGAACCCTGGGTCCCGGCTTGCGCCGGGCCGAAATGTGGCACCACCACCGGCGGCTCGATCAGTCCCGGCGCGAAGGGCTCGTCGGGCACGACGAAGGCCGCCGTGGCATCGCCCTCGCGCCGATTCCGCCAGCGGCGCGGTACGCGGTCGATCTTCACCGGATAGATCGTGAGCGCGCCGTCGCGGCCGATGTGCAAACGCAGGAAGTGCTTGTAGTCCTGTACCTTCAGCGCCGAGAAGGCTTCCTCGCTGTGGCGGCCGAACACGTTGAGCGAGACGAGCAGGTACACGCCCATGATGAAGGAGCCCACCACCCATCCGCCGGCGAACACCAGCACGGCGGAGATCGCGAACTGCCCGATGCCCTGTGCATCCACGAACGAGACACTGACCAGCTGCGCGCCCCAGCCGATGTAGAACATGGCGATCCAGTGCGCCGACGCGTGTGCGAGGCCGGCGAGCCATCGGTACAGGCGCGAGTGCGTGTCGGTGAACAGCACGAACAGCGCGGCCACGCCGAGCACCCACAGCGCCAGTCCCGGCTCGCGGGCGAATGCGTCGAGCGTGATGCGCAGGGCGGCGATCGGCCCGCCCGGCTGGGCGTAGTCGGTCGCCGCACCGACCAGCCACGCGGTGAGCAGGTAGAGCAGCGCGGGCACGATGCCGAAGCGCGGATTGCGCCATGCGAAGAGCAGATTGCCCCAGCTCAGCCACCACGAGGTGCGAAGCGAAGGGTAGCCCTTGCGCAGCGCGAAGCTGCGGCCCTGCCCCGGTGCCGGCCCCACCTCCTCGGTGAGCAGGGCGACATCCTCGTCGTGGGTCGGATGCAGGAACGCCCCGCCGCCACCGGCAGTGATCTTCTGCACCGGCGGGCGGTCGGCCTCGGGCCGGAACTCCTCGTGCCGCCGGTAGTGATGCAGGTCACCCGACAGGTACACCTGCAGCTCGATGCCATGGCGCGCGAACACCTCCTCGCGCAGGTAGACGAGGTCGGTTTCGTCGAACACGCCGCCATGACGACGGTACTTGTGCGCGTAGATCCACACCGGCCGCGACAGGCACAGGATGGCGCGCTCGCCGGGGCGCATGTGGTTGCGCGCGATGTCGCGGAAGTACTCGATCTGCGGCGTGTCGATGTCGGACTGCAATTGCCCGTCGGAGCCGAGCAGCCACCAGCCGTGCGGCAGCCGCAGCGCGAAATAGCTGCGCGTCTGGCGCGTGCGCCACCCGGCGAAGCGGCGCCCGCCCACGTCGGAACAGAACAGGCGTGAGAACGAACTCAGCCCGTCGTACCAATCGTGATTGCCGGGGATGGCGAATACCTCGGGCGCCGGTTGGCCGCTCGTGTCGCCCCAGGCGGTTTCGTAAGGCTGGATCAGCCGACGGTGATACGCCTCCCGGCTCGCAGCCGGGTAGACGAGGTCGCCGCCGAACACCAGGAGGTCGGCGCGCGGCAGGCGGTGCATGCCGTGCCCGTCGCCCACTTCCAGCTCCGGCTGCGCGATGGCGTAGGCGATCGCGTACGTGGGATCCCACCCATCGCCGGTGTCGCACACGTAGTCGATCCACAACTCCTCACGCGCGGCACCCACGTTCTGCACGTCCGGCCCAGGCGTGCGGCTGCAATCGTAGAAGTCGTGGCGGCTCGCTACCAGTGCCTGGATGATGCGGCGGTCCGAGCGCTCTCCCACCACCATCGAGAACAGCGTCTTCAAGCCGGTTTGAATCAGCTGTCCGGGATCGAACCACCCGACCATGGGCAATCGCGGCGCATGTGCCCGCGGACGCCACCACAGCGGAAAGAACCCCTCGCCACGGTCCAGCTGATGTGCCAGCCGGCGCGCGATGGGCAGTTCCGGCGGCGTCTCGCCCGCCTGCGATGCCCGCACCTCGTCGTCGCGCCCGCGCGTCATGTCCGCTCCCCGACCCTGGAGCCCTGACTATGCGCATTCCGCGCAACCATGACAAGCGCAACCGTGCGGCGAAACGGGCAATCGGCGCCGCACGGCCGCTGCCGGCGCAGCGTTTGCTCGACGTTACCGTCCCCCGCTTTGGGGCTACACTTCGCGTGAACTCTCCGCCTTCCTGGACCGTTACCCATGTCGGACATCCTGACCAAGAACCAGCTCGCGCCGAACCGTTCGCAGCTGCCGATTTCCTGGTACTTCGATCCCTCCATCTTCGAGCAGGAGCGCAGGCTGGTGCTCGACCAGGGACCCGGCTATGTCGGTCACGAGCTGATGGTCCCGAACGAGGGTGACTACTTCACCCTCGACTGGGCGCATCACGGCAAGATGCTGATGCGCAGCCCAGGCGGCGTGCACCTGTTCGACAACGTCTGCCGCCACCGCCAATCCCTGCTGCTGGAGGGCAGAGGGAACGTACGCAACGTCGTCTGCCCCGTGCACAAGTGGACCTATGACCTCGACGGGCGGCTGATGGGTGCGCCGGAGTTCGACCGCAATCCCGACATGGGGCTGGTAGAGACGCCGCTGACGAACTGGCACGGGCTGCTCTTTCGCGGCCCGCGCGATCCGGCGAAGGACCTGGCCGACTTTCCGCTCGCGCACGAATTCGACTTCACCGGGTACGTATTCGAGCGCTCGCAGGTCGACGTGCTGGAGTACAACTGGAAGAACTTCCTCGAGATCTTCCTGGAGATGTATCACGTCGTGCCCTATCACCCGGGGCTGCAGTACTTCGTCGATCCGGGCAATTACCAGTGGGGCTTCGGCGAGCGCTGGTCCTACCAGATCCTCGGCATCAAGGACGAGTTCCGCAACCAGGTCTCCCCGCACTACACGCGCTACCGCAATGCGATCCTCCAGTACAGTGGCGGCCAGCTTCCGAAATACGGCACGCTGTGGTGCATCCTGTATCCCAACGTGATGCTGGAGTGGTATCCGTACTCGCTTGTCGTCAGCACGCTGATCCCGATCTCTCCCGAGCGTACCGTCAACGTCGTGGAGTTCTTCTACCCGGAGGAGGTGGCGCTGTTCGAGCGCGAGCTCGTCGAGGCGCACCAGGCTGCGTATGCGGAATCGGCCGCGGAGGATTCGGAGATCTGCACCTGGCTGCAGAAGGGTCGCAAGGCACTATGGCTCAACGGCCAGGAGGACGTGGGACCGTATCACTCGCCCCACGAGGACGGCATGGCGCACATGCACGAGTTCCTGCGCCGTCAGCTGCGACGCGACTAGCCACGAGGAGATCGCATGGAGAAGGGTCGGTTCGGACGACGGCTGGCGTACGCGGGCCTGGCACTCGTCCTCGTCTGCGTGGCCGCTGCGATGCTCTCGGGCTTCGGCTATCAGGCGGGAATGTGGCACTTCCGCACGGGATTCCTCATCCTGAGGACGGCATTCTTCGTCGCGCTGGCCGCGGGCGCGTTGTCGCTCCTGGGGCTGCTGTTCTCGCGCGGCAATCGCACCGCGGTGGCGAGCGGCATCGTCGGCCTGGCGATCGCCGCCGTATTCGCCTACGTGCCGTGGCAGTGGAAGCAGACGCTGGACGCGCTGCCCTACATCCACGACATCACCACCGACACCGACAACCCGCCGCCGTTCGTCGCCGCCGCCCAGTTGCGCAGCGAGGGCGATCATCCGGTCGCGTATGACGGGCCCGAGGTGGCCGCGCAGCAGAAGGAGGCCTACCCGGACATCGCCCCGCTGCTCACCACTTCGCCGCGGGAGAAGGTGTTCGAAGCCGCGCGCGCCACCATCCAGGACATGGACCTTCAGCTCACCGGGGCCGACCTGGCGGAGGGCCGCCTGGAAGCGAGCCACACCAGCTTCTGGTACGGCTTCACCGACGACCTGGTGGTGCGCATCGTCGAAACGCCGCAGGG
>CAYLTE010000082.1:5392-16997 GCA_964386195.1 uncultured Burkholderiales bacterium
CGCGCGTGGACGTGCGCTCGAAATCGCGCCTGGGTCGGAGCGATCTCGGCCAGAACGCGAAGCGTGTCCGAACTTTCCTGGCCGATCTGGAATCGCGCCTGGGTTGATCGGCCCCGAATCGATCGAGCACGGTAGATCGCGCCCGGGTCGATCGCGCCCGGGTCGATCGCGCTGGACAACTTTCGAGTCGCGTCGGTCAGTAAATTCTGCACGCGGCGGCACTTTGCCTTAGACTGCGCACCCTCCGGCGGCGTGCATTTTCCCGCACGCACAAGAACAACCGCATCGGATCATCCGTGTCAGCAAAGCTTTCGACCTTCGCCCTGCTCGCTGCGCTCGTGTGCACCTGCGCGCAGACAGCCGCCCAGAACCAGGCGGCACCCGCATCGCAGGACCCGGCCGCTCCCTCCGCCGAGGCAATGTCCGCCGCCGACGCGGTGAAGAAGCGCCTCGACCCCACCGACTTCCAGACGCGTGTCGAGTCGCGATACGAGCATCAGGCGCTGCACGACGGCGGCAGCCGTGCGGTATTCGTGCCGCGCCTCGAGTACGCCTTCACCAACACGCTCGCGCTTCGGATCGAGACACCCTATGTCTGGAATCGAGCGGACGGCCAGCCCTATGATCGCGGCTTCGGCGACGTGACGGCGCGACTGAACTGGCGTGCGTTGCGAAAGCCGGGCTTCGCGCTGGTGATCGGCCCGGAGATCTCGTTCGACACCGGCGAGGAAGGCCTCGGCGCGGACATGACCATCTTCCAGCCGGTGGTGTTCGCAGCGGTCGACCTGCCGTCCTTCAACTCCGTGTTCTTTCCTTTTGCGCAGCACTTCGTCGATATCGCCGGCGACAACGACGTCAACATGAGCCTGTTCCGCACCGCGCTGCTCACGCGCTGGCCGAACCGCTTCTACACCTTCTTCGAGCCCAGTCTGTACGTGAACTGGCGCGACGACAACAAGACCGCCTCCTCCTTCGAACTGGAGGTGGGGCGGGTGATGACGAGGCACCTCGCGCTGTGGGTGCGCCCCGGCGTCGGGTTCGGCGGCAACCGGCTGCCATTCGTGCCCGACTGGAACATCGAGGTGGGGTTCCGCTACTTCCTCGACTGAGAAACGGGAAGTCGAGCGGGCACGGGCTCCGAAGACGGCCTTGCGTACACGCTTTGCTTCAAGGACGCAGGCCCCAAGGACGCGCACCTCTACACGGTGCCATCCCGAGCGAATGCGAGGGATCCTCGCCATGGCAGCTTGCACTGCGAGGATGTCTCGCTACGCTCGACATGACACCGATGGGACAAGGACGCAGGCTCCAAGCACGCGGACCTCGGCACGGGTCTGTGCTCACAGCTTCAGCGGCTGCCAGTAGCCCGTCAGTCGCACGGGTCTGTGCTCACAGCTTCAGCGGCTGCCAGTAGCCCGTCAGCTCCAGATAGCCCCGCCCCACCTGGCGCCCTCCGCTGAAGGCGCGCACCGCGCCCTCCCAGTAGATCGTGCCCGTGCTCGCGCGCGAATCGAGTTCCTGGTCGTCCATCAGCGGCTGCAGTTCCAGTTCGAGCTTCCCGGCACGCACGTGCATCGCGACGGGATACTCGACGTTCGTGCGCGGCGAACGCCACGTGCGCTGCGTCTCGAACGTCACCTCCCCGGGCGAGAGTCTCTGCACGTTTCCCTGCGCGTCGCGCAGTCCGCCGCCCGCATACAGCACCGCGCCGTCGCGCGCACGGATACGAAACGCCATGAGCGCGCCGCCGTCGCGCAGGTTGATGCCGATCCAGTCCCAGCCGGCTGCGCGCTCGTCCAGTATCGTGCTCGACCACTCGTGATCGAGCCAGGACAGACCACGGACTGTCATTCGCTTTCCGCCGAGGACGAGATTGCCCTCGGTCTGCAGGTGCGGCCGACTGTAGTAGAAACTCGCCTGCTCCGGCCGTTCGCCCTTGCGGCTGAACCCCGCCTCCCCTTGCAGCAGTGGGGGCTGCGTCGCGACGAAGCGCAGGTCCATCTCGAAGGCACGTGCGACGATCTGGCTGCGGTACGTTTCGCCGGCGAGAATCAGACTCCAGTCGTCGAGGCGTACGTCGGTGGTGCGCTCGCTCGCCGCCGCCAGTCCGAGCCCTGCCCGCGCGGCACGCTGGTCGTGCAGGAGCCGGCGTTCCTTCGCGTCGGCGATGGCGGCGTGCGCGAACAGCAGTTGTCGGGGAGCGAAAGGACTCGGGTTGGCTTCCTGCAGCAGCGGGCGATTGCGGAAGAAGGTGATCTGGATGCCCAGTTCACGCCCACCGGGCTCGCTCACCCATCCCGTGATGTACCACCACTCGGTACGGAATTCCGGATGGGCGCCGTGATCGCGTGGGAAGTCCAACGTCCGGCCGCGCTCGACCGACGGATACTGCGCGCGGGCCGCGAGCGCCTGTAGTGCGAGTGGGGCCGTTATGAGGAACTGGCGTCGCAGCATGTCGCACCGCCGCGTTCACGCACCGCGCTACGAGGCAATAGTGGAGATGCGTCCAGGCACGAAACTGCAGCGTGCACAGCGGGGGAAAGTCGCCTGAGGCAGTGAACGGCGGACATGGAACTCCTCGGAAGGCGTTTCCCGTGAGTATAGGGCTGTCGCTCTCCGCGGTGTCATCCCGAGCGAAGGCGAGCAACCTCGGCATGGCACCGTGCACGGCGAGGATGTCTCGCTGCGCTCGACATGACACCGGTGGGAGGCAATGGTGTTTGGCATGGCAGCGAGAAGATGCCATCGCTCGACATGACCCCGGTGGATGGCGATGGCGCTCGACATGACACTCAGACCGGGTGCCAGCGCGTGCACCGTTCACCAGTCCTCGCGCACTGCACGGACGGCGTCCGCGCGAACAGCGTGCCGCGCGCTGGCGCGCGCGCTCAGTGTCGACAGCGCCAGCATCGTCGCGCCGAACGCAATCAGCAGCAGCCAGGGCATGTGCAGTTCCATCCCCCAGTGGAAGGACTGGCGGTTCACGACGTGGATCAGGATCAGGCTGACGATCCAGCCCAGCCCGAATCCAACCAGCAGACCAGCCATGCTGGTCAGCAGTCCTTCCACGCTCAGCATCGCCGCGACCTGACCGCGCGTCATGCCGACGTGGCGCAGCATGCCGAACTCGCGCCGCCGGGCGAGCGCCTGGGCGGTGATGCTGCTGCTCAGGCCGAACAGGCCGATCAGGATCGCCGCGGCTTCGAGCGCATAGGTGGCGGCAAACGAGCGATCGAAGATGCCCAGGCTCAGGTCCCGGATTTCGCCCACCTCCGAGATCTCCAGCCGCTCTCCGCCGGGCAACGCGCGGCGCAGTGCACTCGAAACGTCCGACGCGTCCGTCCCTGGCGCCAGCCACAACGCGGCGTCGGTGACGCGCGTATCGCCGCTCAGCAGGCGATACACATCGCGCGGCACCACCAGCGCGCCGTTCTGCCGAGCGTAGTCACGCCACACTCCGGCTACGCCGAACGCGACGGTGCGTCCAGCGATCGGCAGTTCCACCCGTGCGCCGGGCGTCATGCCGAACACGTCCACCATCATCTCGCTGACCCACACGGGAGGAGGACCGTCCTCCGGAAGTGGCGCGCGTGCAACGAGCGGCAGGCGTTGCTCCGCATCCCCCGGATCGAGATCGCGCGCGAGCAGCGTGACCGCCGGACGGCGCGGATCGAGCAGCAGCTGCTCCGCACGCAGGAACTCGACGCTGCGCACGCCGGCGACCGAGGCGATCCGCTGCTGGTCTTCCTCGGTCAGGAACACGCTGTCCCCGGCGATTCCGGCACGCAGGTACAGGTCGGCCGGCAACACCTCGCCCAGCCAATCGTCGAGCGACTGACGGAACGAGGCGACCATGATCGCCATCGACACGGTCAGACTGATGGCGGCGACGATGGAGGCGAGTCCGACGCTTGCGGTACCGGGCGCGTTGCGCAGTTGCGCCAGTGCCAGGTAGGGAATCGCGCGCCGCGGCGCGGGCAGCAGGCGCAGCAGCAGCGTCAGCAGTCGGGGCAGCAGGAGGATGGTGCCGATCAGCAGCAGCGCGATGGCGAGATATCCGCACAGCGGCACGCCGTCGACGGCGGGCTGGCCGACGAATAGTGCCGAGAGCGCGAGCAGCACGACGCCTGGAACGATGCGGCCGACATGCCGGAACGCGTGCACCTCGTCGCCCGACTTCAGCGCAACGGCCGGCCGCGCGCGCGCTGCCTCCAGTGCCGGCAATGCACTGCCGAGCAGGGCGGCACCCAGTCCGAGCGCGAAGAACACGGCGACCGCGAGCGGCTCGAGTGCAGGCGCGGCATCGACGCCTCGGAAGTGGCCTGCGCCCAGGTCCGCGCCGACGAAACGCAGCACGGCGGCGGCGAGCGTGTAGCCAAGGACGATTCCGACTGCCGCGCCAGCGCCGCCGACCAGTAGCCCCTCGAGCAGCATCTGCCCGACCAGGCGCCGGCGCGTGAAGCCGAGCACGCGCAGCAGTGCGAGTTGCGCGCGCCGCCTCACCACGCCTAGCGCCTGGGTGGAGAACACCAGCAATCCGCCGGTGAACAACGCCACCAGCGCCAGCACGTTGAGATTGATGCGGTAGGCGCGCGTCATGCGTCCGGTCGCCTCGATCGCACTGTCCGGCCGATCCACCTGCACGCCCGCAGGAAGCAGACGCGCGATCGCCTCGCGCGCCTGCGCGAGGTCGGCGCCCGGCCGCAGCTTCACGTCGATGCGCGAAAGCACAGCGGGGCGATCGAGCAGCCACTGGGCACCGCCGATGTCCATCACGGCGACGCGCGCTCGCGTGCCCTCAGGCGGGAGCCAGCCGGCCACGCGTAGCCGCACCTCGCCCAGGCCGACCTGCACGACGAGCGCATCGCCGACCTCCAGTCGCAGCCACTCGCGCGCCGCAGGGCTCAAGAACACCGTGTCGGCGCGCAGGGTGTCCATGAAGTCCTCGGCCTGCGCGAGCAGAAACGGCTGGATTCGCGCGGCACGGAACACGTCCAGCCCGACGATGCGCAGCGGCTCCTTCTGCCCCGGCAGCTGCGCGTTGACTTCGAGCACCGGACTGGCGACCGCCACCTCGGCAAGCCGTGCGATGGCAGGGTAGAGCGACTGGTCGAATCCGGACCGGGGGCCGCGCACGCTGAGGTCGGCGTCGCCGGAGAAGCCGCGCAGCGCCTGCGCGAATTCGCGCAGCGCCGCCGCGTTGACGATCTGCACTGCGTAACCGAGTGCCACGCCGAGCGCGATGGCGAGGACCGCGACCAGCAGGCGCAGCCTGTCCTGCAGCAGCGGACCGAACAGCAGCGCGGCGGGCAGCATCAGCCCTCCATTCGATGCACGAAGCGTGCGATCGCCTCGAGCGTATCCTCCTTGCGGTCCTTGTGCGGCGAGTGGCGGCAGTTCTCCAGAAGAACCTTGTCCACCGGCCCCCGGACCTGGGCTGCGACGGCTTCGACCTGCGCCAGCGTGCCGTATTCGTCATCCAGTCCCTGGATCAGCAGGACCGGACAGTCGATCCCTGCCAGGTAGGACTCGATGTTCCAGGAGCGGAAGTCCGGATGCAGCCAGATGTCGTTCCAGCCCCAGAACGTCGACGCCGGGTCGGCGTGATACTTGGCCATGCGCTGCGGCAGGTCGCTCGTCTGGAATGCCTCGCGCGCCTGCGCGATGCTGTCCACCGCCAACGGCTCCACGAAGACGTGCGGCGCCATGATCACCAGTGCACGCACCGGCTGAACGCCTGCGCCCGCGTGGATCAGCGCGATGGATGCGCCATCGCTGTGGCCGACGAGCACCGGCCGGTCGATGCCGAAGTGGGCGAGCAGCATCGGCAACCGCTCGAGCGCCTCGCGATGCATGTAGTCCACTTCGCGCGCGGCAGTGCGCGGTTCGGAGTGGCCGTAGCCCTGCCGCGAGTAGACCAGCGCCGCGCAGCCGGTGGCTTCCGCCACCCGGTCTGGAAACGTGCGCCACTGCCCGGTGGAGCCGAGTCCTTCGTGCAGGAACACCAGCGTCGGGCGGGCCGGCGCCAGGCGCGAGGCCGCCGGCCGGATCCACCGGTGCTCGATGCGCTGGCCGCCCACCTGCGCGAACTCCACAGGCAGCGCGATGTCGGCCGATGCGGTCTGATTCATGTCCGCCTCGCGCGCCTCAACCGCGCAGCCGGAAGCGCTGGATCTTCCCGGTGGCCGTCTTCGGCAATTCGGGGACGAACTCGATCCAGCGCGGATACTTGTATGGTGCCAGCCGATACTTCACGTACTGTTTGAGCGTTTCCGCGACCGCCTCGTCGCCACGCTCTCCCGGCTTGAGCACGACGAAGGCCTTCGGCTTCACCAGCGCCTGCTCGTCCGGCGCGCCGATCACCGCCGCCTCGAGCACCGCGGGGTGAGTGACCAGCGCCGCCTCGACCTCGAACGGCGAGACGTACATGCCACTCACCTTGAGCATGTCGTCCGAACGCCCGCCGTAGGTGTGGTAGCCCTGCGCATCGGCGCTGTACTTGTCTCCTGCGCGCGTCCACGCGCCGACGAAGGTCGCGAGCGTCTTCTCGCGGTTGTTCCAGTAGCCGACCGCACTGGTCGGCCCGCTGATGTGCAGGTCGCCGAGTTCGTCCGCACCAGCCTCCTTTCCCTCGTCGTTGATCAGGCGAATCGCATAACCCGGCACCGGCTTCCCGGTGGTGCCGTAGCGGATGTCGCCGGGCCGGTTGGACAGGAAGATGTGCAGCATCTCGGTGGAGCCGATTCCATCGAGGATGTCGACGCCGAAATGCGCCTGCCAGCGACGGCCGAGTTCCGCAGGCAGGGCTTCGCCGGCGGAGGTGCACACACGCAGCGCCACGCTGTCCCGTGCCGGCAGGTCGGGGCTTGCCAGCATCAGTCCGTAGAGCGTGGGCACGCCGTAGAAGATCGTCGGCTTCGCTTCCCTCAGGCGCTTGAACACCGCCGCAGGCGTCGGTCGCTCGGCCATCAGCACGGCGGTTGCGCCGACAGCCAGCGGAAAGGTCAGCGCGTTGCCCAATCCATAGGCGAAGAACAGCTTCGCGGCCGAGAACACGATGTCGTCCTCGCGGATGCCGAGGATCGGCCTGGCATACAGTTCCGCAGTCAGGACGAGACTGGCGTGCACGTGCAGCGTGCCCTTTGGCGTGCCGGTGGAACCGGATGAGTAGAGCCAGAAGCACACGTCGTCGCGCGTGGTCGGCGCGGTCCCGCAGTCGTCGGCCGCCTCGTGCATGAGGCGCTGCAGGTGCAGAAAGCCGTGCCCGTCTTTGCCGGATACGATCACGTGCTGCAGGAAAGGCAAGCCATCCAGTGCTGGCCGGAAGGTGTCGAGCAGCTGCTCGGAGACGATCAGCACGCGCGCCCGGCTGTCCTCCAGCATGAAGCGGTAGTCGGCGCTGGTGAGCAAGGTGTTGGCGGCAACCGGCACGATGCCCGCCTTGATCGCACCGAGGAACACGCTGGGGAAATCGATGCCGTCCAGTAGCGCCACCATCACGCGCTGCTCCATCTGGACGCCGAGGCCGGTCAGCATGTTTGCCGCACGGTTCACGCGGCGTGCGAGTTCCGCGTAGCTGTATCGACCGGCGTCGTCGATGAATGCCGTCTTCTCCGCACGCCCGGCGAGCAGGTTGCGCTCGACCAGGTCGTGCGCGGCGTTGTAGGCACGCGGGATGTCGATGCGCGGCGGACTCACGCTGTGGTCGGCGCGGCTGAGCATTGCGGTTCTCCTCGTTATCGTTTGGAAACTATACCGCGGGGGGTGGGTAGCCGAGAAAGTCGATTCACCACGAAGGGCACGAAGAACTTCGAAGCTGTTCAAGACGGAGGGTAACCGGGGAGAAGCTGTCGTCCCGTTCGCTTCGGAGTGGCTCGGAGTCCTCTCTTCTAGATCGATGTCGTGCTTCGTGTTCCTTCGTGATCTTCGTGATTGACGCCTTGCACCCGACACAGCGCGATCCATCCATCGATCCACTCGGCGGCGACCTCCTCCGGCATGGTGCCTGCGCTGGCGTCGTGCAGCAGCACCTCGCCGATGCGCTGTGCACCCAATTCGTTCAGGAGGGCGTCGAAGCGCTTGCCGCCGTTGCAGAAGGTGTCCATGTAGGTGCGGTCGCCCAGGGCGAAGATGCCGTAGCGCACGCCGGACAGCTCCGGCCGCCGCGCCAGCAGCGATTCGTAGAGCTGCTTCGCATTGTCGGGAACGTCCCCCTGTCCGTAGGTGGACGTGCAAATCAGGAACAGCCCGCCGCCGTCGAAGGCTCCGGCATCCAGCCCGTCCATCAGTCTCGTGCGCACGCGTGTATCGCCATCGTCGAGCCGAAGCTCCAATTCCTGCGCGACGAGCTGCGCAGTTCCCGTCATGGTGCCGACCAGGATGGTCAGTTCGAGTCCCACATCGCTCTCCATGTCACTTCACTCGCCTCGGTCGAGAAGCACCACGCGCTGCGACGGCGCCTCGTCGAACAGTTCCCGTACCAGCGCCGCGCGGTGCGCGAGCACAGCACGCTGGTTGATATAACCCTTGTCCGTGATCTCGCCGGCATCGATGTCCGGCGGCGTACTCATCAGCAGCGCGCGCACCGCGCGGCTCGCGCTTCCGCCTGCTGCCTCGGCCATGCTGGCGAGCGCCTTGCGCACGTGCGCATGCACGGCCGGATGCGTCGGCAACCGCTCGAGCGCTGCGCCGCCGGCGAGTCCTGCACACCCGGGCCCGATGAACACCAGCAGCCCCACTTCGTCGCGATCCTGTCCCGCCACCACGACGTCCTGCGCCACCGGATCGAGCGCGGCGATCGCCTGCAGCCGCAGCGGGCCGACGTGGACCCACGTTCCCGTGCTCAGCTTGAAATCTTCGCCGATGCGCCCGTCGAAGACGATGCCGCATTCCGGCCTGTGCGGATCGTACAGGCGGCCCGCGTCGCCGATGCGGTAGAACCCCTCTTCGTCGAAGGCGGACTGGGTGAGATCGGCACGCCGGAAGTAGCCCGGCGTGACGTTCGGTCCGTGCACGCGCAACTCCATCTTGCCAGCGTTCGGCACCATCTTGAGCGTGCTTCCCGGCACGGGCAGACCGATGATGCCAGGCCGATCGACGGGATAGTGCACGCCGGTGGCCAGCGGCGCGGTCTCGGTCGATCCCCAGGCCGACACCATGGGCACCGGCCGGCCGAGTTCCTTCAGCGACAGTGCCTGCAGGCGATCCCACAGGTTCTGCGGCAATGACGCGGCGGCATAGAAGACCATTCTCAGCCTGCCGAAGAACGCGCGGCGCAGGTCGTCGTCGCACTCGAGCGCCGGGATCAGCAGGTCGAATCCGCGCGGCACGTTGAAGTAGATGGTCGGCGATACGTCGCGCAGGTTCGCGACGGTGCGTTCGAACGTCGCCGGCACCGGCTTGCCCTCGTCGATGTAGAGCGCGCCACCGTTGGCGAGGATCAGATTGAAGTTGTGATTGCCGCCGAAGGTGTGGTTCCAAGGCAGCCAGTCGCATATCACGGGCGGCTCGCGCGTCACGAAGGGCCACACCTGCAGCAATTGCTGCTGATTGACGCACAGCATGCGCTGCGTGTTGATCACGCCCTTCGGCTCGCCGGTGGAGCCGGAGGTGAGCAGGATCTTGGCGACGGTATCGGGCTCGACTGCGCGATACGCACGCTCGACGGCGGTATCGTCCGTGGCGCGCATCAGTTGATCCAGAGGCGTGAAGCCGTCACCGGCTGGAGTTCCACCCACCCACTCCGCGCCCTGCCAGTCGATCGCGCGCAGCGCGGGCATGAACCGCTGCGGATCCTCGACGTAGACCAGGCCCGGGCGCAGCAGCGCCACCGCCGCGCGCAGCTTGCCGAAGTCGCGCGAGATCAGCGAGTACGCAGGCGAGATCGGTGCGACGGGGATGCCGACGTGCATCGATGCGAGGGCGAGCAGCGCGTGGCCGGTGCTGTTGTCCGAGAGAATCGCCACCGGCCGCTCGGGCCCCAGCCCACGCGCGAGCAGGGCGCTGGCGATCGCGCGTACCTGCTGCAGCACCTCGCCGTAGCTCATCCGCCGCCAAGCACCTTGGGCGGTTCGCTGGGCGAGAAACACCCGATCCGGCGCCTCCCGCGCCCAGCGCTCCAGATGCTCCCCGAGACAGCGCGCGTAGGGCCGCAGCGGCTGCGGAGAACGCAGCAGCATGCTCCCGTCGGCACGCTGCTCGAGTTCGACCAGCGCCGGCGCGAAGTCCGGTTCGGCAGACAGTGAAGCAGTCATGTCACGTCGTTGAAGTGGGTCCCGGTCCAGGTTTCGGTCCAAGGCTGGGTCCCGGCTTGCGCCGGGACGACGGGAACGCTCATCGTCACGCCGACAGCAACGTCACCCGGCACCAACGTCACCCGGCACCAACTCACACCGGCACCGAAGTCACCCCGGCGAAAGCCGGAGTCCAGTTTCGCGTTGACGTCCAGCGCATGAGCTGCACTATAATGCAAATCACCTGATCGTTACATGCATTATCTTGCATGACTCCCACGCTCGATCGCACCACCCGATCCCCTGCCCCTGCGCAGAACGACCAGGCCTTCCTCGGCGATCTGGGCGAGCGCGTGCGGGATTTGCGTGCGCGCCGTGGGATGAGCCGGCGCGCACTCGCCGATGCCTCGGGCGTGTCCGAGCGCTACCTGGCGGAACTGGAATCGGGGCGCGGCAACGCCTCGGTGCTGCTGCTGCGCCAGATCGCCGCCGCGCTGTCGCTGCCGGTTGAGGATCTGCTGCGCGAGCAGGATCAGCGATCCCTGGACCTGACGCTGATCCATCAGCTGCTCGCACGCGTGCCCCCGCACCGGTTGCGCGAAATACGCGAGCACCTGCTGCAGGAGACCGGCAGCGACGGCGAGCACCGGCACGAGCGGATCGCGCTGATTGGCCTGCGCGGGGCCGGCAAGTCCACGTTGGGACAGCGGCTCGCGGACGAGCTCGGCGTCCCGTTCGTCGAACTGGACCGCGAGATCGAACGCGAGGCCGGCACCAGTCTGTCGGAGATATTCCTGCTCTACGGCCAGGGCGGGTACCGCCGCTACGAGCGCCGCTGCCTCGAGCGCGTGCTCGAGACGCACTCCCGCTGCGTGGTGGCCACGGGCGGCAGCATCGTGTCGGAACCGGCCACCTACGAACTGCTGCTGGGCACCTGCACCACGGTGTGGCTGCGCGCAGCCCCAGAGGAGCACATGGCGCGCGTGATCGCGCAGGGCGACACCCGGCCGATGGCCGACAACCCGGAGGCGATGGAGGACCTGCGCCGCATCTTGCACGGGCGCGAGCGCCTGTACAGCCAGGCCGCCCTGGTCGTCGACACCGCCGGGCGCCGGCCCGAGCAGAGCCTGCGCGACCTCAAACGCGCACTACGAAACCCGCGCAAGGAGAGCACGACGCGATGAATGCACCCTCGGACAGGTCCGCACCCATCACCTTCGATACCCGCCCCGACCGCTACGCACACTGGACTCTCGGCGTCGACGGCGCGATTGCCACGCTCGCCATGAATGTGGACGAGGACAAGGGCATCGTTCCGGGCTACCGGCTCAAGCTCAACTCCTACGACCTGGGCGTGGACATCGAGCTCTACG
>CAYLTE010000083.1:0-16544 GCA_964386195.1 uncultured Burkholderiales bacterium
ACGGATGCGTGGCCAACGTCTCCTCGAGCCGAGTCAGCCAGCAGTCAGTGCGCAAGCTGCGCATCTTCCAGCCCGACCAGTATCTGTCCATCGATTGCGAGAAGTTCCACGTACGCAGCGTGCGCAAGCTCGGCGAGGGCACGGGACCGGACGGCATGCCGCGTATCCTGCCCGGCGAACAGCAGTTCCAGAAGGCCGATCCGCTTCTGGCGGAGATCACCGCGTTCGTGCAGGCCGTGCGCGAGGGCGGCGAGCCGGCGGTGTCCGGCGAGGACGGGCGCCGCGCGCTCGAGGTGGCGCTGAAGATCTGCGCGCAGATGAACGTCACGCTAAACGCCGTGACCGCCCTGCAGGAGAACAGCCTATGAGCGCACCCGATCCGATCCCGATGCTCGACCTCAAGGCCGAGTACGCGCTGTTCGAGCCGCAGCTGACACAGTCGCTGCTGGGCGTCCTGCAAGCCGGACAGTTCGTGCTCGGACCGCAGGCGAGCGCGCTCGAGCGCGAGGTGGCGCAGTATTGCGGTGTCGAACACGGCATCGGCGTGGCCAACGGCACGGACGCAATCCATCTCGCGATCCGCGCACTGGGCATCGGTCCCGGCGACGAGGTGATCGTTCCTGCGTTCACCTTCATCGGCACCAGCGAGCCGGTGGACTACACCGGCGCGACGCCGGTGTTCGTGGACGTCGATCCGCGCACGTTCAACATCGACGTCGATGCGGCGGAACGGGCGATCACGCCGCGCACGAAGGCGATCGTCGCCGTGCACCTGTTCGGCCAGTGCGCCGACCTCGGGCGTCTGTCTGTGCTGTGCGAGCGCCGCGGTATCGCCCTGATCGAGGACTGCGCACAATCGATCGGCGCGGATTTCGCCGGCAAGCGCTGCGGCAGCTGGGGCGTGGCCGGCTGTTTCTCGTTCTACCCGAGCAAGAACCTGGGCGGCTATGGCGATGGCGGCCTGGTCGTGACCCGGGACGCCCGGCTGGCAGAGGAGGTCCGCGTGCTGCGCAATCACGGCAGCCGCGCGCGCTACCACCACCACGTGATCGGCTACAACTGCCGGCTCGACGAGATGCAGGCCGCAATCCTGCGGGTGAAGTTCGCGCACCTCGACCGCCTCAATGCGCTGCGGCGGGAGAAGGCGCAAGGCTACAATCGCCGCCTCGCCGGCAGCAGCGTGGTCACCCCGAACGAGCACGGCGAGGGCACGCACGTCTATCACCAGTACACCTTGCGCCATCCGAAGCGCGACGCGATCAAGGCCGCGCTGGATGCAGAGAAAATCGGCGCGATGATCTACTACCCGATTCCCCTGCACCGCCAGGACGTGTACGCCCTTCGCGGCGCACCGCCATTGCTGCCGCACGCCGAGCAGGCCGCATTGGAGGTCTTGTCGCTGCCAATGTTCCCCATGCTGACCGACGCGCAACAGGACCGGGTGTGCGAGGTCGTGCTCGGCGCGCTCAACAACGAGGGAACGAGCACTTCGTAGCACCCTGGAAAGACCGCACTCGCGACGTGCGGTTGACGTAAGTGCCCGCTTCGATCTTGCGGCACGCGCATTGCGACACCTCATGTTCAAGTGATCACAATGCGGAGGGATGCATGAAAGCTCACTTACCCCGATCCACTTACGCAGTCGGCGGTGCAATCGCACTGCTGCTTGCCGCACCCGCAGCCTTCGCCGAATCCAGCTGGTGGAGTTCGGTGCGGGAGCGCGTTGCAGCCTCGCCGTTCGTTCCGCCGAAGACACCGCTGAACGTGATGAACGGGAACGACTTCCGCGACAACCGCGACTCCACCATCATGCGCAACGACGTGCCCGTCAATCAGACGGGCCTGTGGCGTGATGCGCCGCCGTCCGTACGCTTCTGGCAGGACGGGCAGCACGCCCGTGGCACCGCGCAGGGCGAGCACCCCGGCAGCGGCGATCGGCCCGGCACTTGGGCCGCTTCCTCTGAAGTGCCCGCACTTCCCGCCACGGCCGTGCGGGAGGTCGGGGAAGGCTCTGGCGATGCGCCGGCGATGAATTTCCCGGAACCGGCACGACAGGCGGAGGCAATCAGACCGCATCTGCCATCGGGCACCGTGGTGGTTCGCAACGCCAGCGGCACGCACGTGGTCGGCTCTGCCGCCGGCCTTCCGGTCCAGAGCAGCGTGCCCACGGACGCCGTGCGGACCGCGCTACCTCCCAATCCCGCCGATGCCCCCCTCGACGCAACAGCGGAGGCCGAGCCGTTCGTTTCCCGATGAGCGATGCAGCTCGCTGCGCGCGTCAAGCGCGCAGCGACTCTCGGGGGATGTCACCCACTGAACAGCGGGGTGGGCTCGCACGAGGTCGCACTCGGCGGCCGATCCCATTCATCCTGGAGAGCACATCATGAAATCCACGTTGCGCCTATCCGTCATTGCCATCGCGGCCGCCGCAGGCGGTTGTGCGTCGTTCGATTCCACCTCGTCGCGTACAGCCGAGGCACCGCCGGCAACGTCCGGGTCGATGATGCGAGCGGCGAACACGCAGTCGCCGATGGAAGCCGACATGCCGTTGCTCGGCCCGGCCGATGCGAAGCCGGGCCAGTGTTTCGCCAAGGTCTTCGTGCCCGCCCGATACGAGACGCGAGACGAGCAGGTCGTGAAGACGGCGGCAACCGAGCGCATCGAGATCGTCCCTGCGGAAATCGAGGAGGTGCAGGAGCAGGTGATCGTCCGGCCGGCGACCACGCGCCTAGAGGTCGTGCCGGCCGTATACGAGACGGTCGAGGAGCAGGTCGAGGTGACGCCCGAACGCACGGTGATCGAGGAGGTGCCTGCCGTATACGAGACGGTCACCGAACAGGTGCTGGTGAAACCGGCGGTATGGGCGTGGAAGAGGGCCTCCGAGGGCGCGAGCAGCGACATCACGCGTGTCGATGCGGCAACCGGCGACGTGCTCTGCCTGGTCGAGATTCCGGCACAGTACGAGAGCGTGACCAAGCAGGTGGTGAAGACGCCGGCCACGACGCGCGAGCGCACGATTCCCGCTGAGTTCAAGACCGTCACGCGTCAGGTGCTTAAGACCCCGGCAACCACGCGCGAAGTTCAAGTGCCCGCGGAGTACGAGACGGTCACCGTGCGCAAGGTCGTGAACCCGGCCGCACAGCGGACCGTCGCGGTGCCTGCCGAGTACGAGACGGTGCAGCGGACGGTACTCGCCGAAACTGCGAGGTCCGATTGGCGGCAGGTGCTGTGCGAGGTCAACGCCACCGATGCGACGATCCGCGCTATGCAGGATCAGCTTCGGGAGGCCGGCTTCGACCCTGGGCCCTCGACGGGGGACCTGAACGAACAGACGCTCCAGGCGTTGCACCAGTACCAGGCGGCTAACGACTTGCCCGTGGATCGGGGTGCGTACGTAAACATCCGCACGGCCGAGGCACTGGGTGTGACAACCGCTCAGGCTCCCGCGAGCGCCGACCTGGACGCTGCGGAGGCGTCGCAGTAGGTTCCAATCGTGAGCAGGCCTTGCCTTTTGCCTGTGCTGGGCGATAGGCGAGGCCTGACTTCACTTGCTGCTCGAATCTCGCCTTTGGCCTGCCTGTCCCCGCATCCACGGCTGACGGGACCCCGCCAGCGCTCTTACTCGAACACGTGCAGCGCGGTGCGATTCTGCTCGATGTACGACCAGTCGTATTCGACGCCCAGGCCCGGTCCGGTGGGCACGGGTACGCAGCCGTCCTTGCCGATCGCATCGAGCTGGTCGCTGTAGCCGCACTTGTACACCGGCGGCACGGCGTTCGGCGTATCCGGCCCGACCAGGGCGATCTCGTAGTAATTGCTGTTGCGCATGGCGGCCATGCAGTGACGGTGCGCCGGTCCGCAGGCGTGAATCTCTACGTCCACCCCGAAGGATTCGGCCAGGTGCGCGATCTTCATCGCACCGGTGATGCCCATGTCGTACTCCGGGTCCGAACGCAGGAAATCCGTCCCGCCCTGGATCAGGAAGTCTGCCTTCGGCTCTACTCCGCGCACGTGCTCCGTTTGCAGGATGGGCGTGCGGATCATCTCGCGCAGCTTCTTGTGCGCAAAAGCCGAGGTGCCGCTGTCCCGGAAGGGATCCTCGTACCAGAAGTAGTTCGCCTCGTCGCAGGCGCGGCCGACGTACAGCGCATCGGCGAAAGTGCGCAGTTCGCAGGCGGGATCGATCATCAGATCCATCGTGTCACCCACCACTCGGCGCACATGCAGCAGGTTCTCCGCTTCCTCTCGCGGATTGCCGTCGTTCCAGCCGTGGATCTTGAAGGCGCGGTAGCCCATCTCGCGGCACTGTTGCGCGAACGCGGCGAATGCTTCCTTGCAGTCCAAGCCGCCGTTGCGATCGCCGTGATAGGTGCTGGCATACGCGGGCAGTCGCGTGCGATAGCCGCCGAGCATCTCGCAGATCGAAGCGCCCAGCTTCTTGCCGTGCAGATCCCACAACGCGATGTCGAGCGGTCCGTGGCCCATGTGGTCGAACTGGCGCGCCTGCCGCTTGAGATCGTCGTAGATCGACTCGCGCGCCTCGGCCTCCTTGCCCAGCAGATAGGGAGCCAGCATGAGTGTCTGGCCCAGCGCGGATCCCGACGCGACCCAGTGCGTGACGTACTCGCCCCTCAGTCCATTCTCGGTCATGACGGCGACGGCATACTTGCTGATGCGGGTCTTCTCGCCCTTCGCGTATCCGAACGCTCCGACCCCCGCGCCCCGCACGGCGCCAAGATTGTGCGCGTCGAAGCCGAACACGTGGACCTCTACGCGATCGATGCGGCTCATCGTGCCCTCCCCCTGTAAACGGGCAAGGATACGCGGGCGCCGACAGCGCTGCAGACGCGAGGCCGTCAATTGCGGGGGGGCTCGCCTCGGCGCGTCATCGCCTCCCACACCCAGCCGCCCGGGATCTCCCGACCACGGTGCACATAGTCGAACACGTTGGCGTTGCGCAGCAGGGCGCGTTGCGCGCGGCGCGAATCGGGGCGGCCCGCAAACAGCACCCGATCGCCGGGACGCACGCGCTGCTCCCGTGAGGGAAGCAGTTCCCGCTCCCGCGCCCGGCTGAGCAGCAGCGCGACGCACTCGAGCGAGCGGCTACGCTCGGCCGGATCGCGAAGCAGAGTGCCGATGCGGATCTCCCCTTCTCGGTCGGTGAGCGCGCGGTACACTGCCGGCGCCTCGTCGAGATCGAGCCGCACGTCCCACTGCTCCGGCACGCGCCCGGGTACGAGGGCCTCCAATCGCTCGGCCAGTTCCTGCGCCCAGCGGTCGTCCTGGCCGTGCGCCAGGGCGAGGAAACGCGCCAGCATGGGCGATCCGAGAAGTGCAACGCAGCGGTCGGCAATGATCTGGCTCGGCACCATGTTCAGTTGCGCGTCGTAGGCTTCGAACAGGGCGCGATTGGCTTGCAGATTCTGCCGCACGATGACGAACAAACGCGGGTTGACCTGTCGCGCGGTGACCGCGATGGAGAGGTTGTTCACGTCGTCGTCGGTGCCCGCCACCAGGCCCACGGCCTGCTCGATACCCGCCTGGCGCAGCGGCGCCTGTTCGGTTCCCGTGCCGCACACATAGTTGCGGCCGGGAAGCGCGGGAGCTGGATCGATGATGCTCACCGCCAGCCCTTCGGCGTCCAGGCACGACACCACTTCGCGCCCGAAGCGGCCATAGCCGGCCACCACCCAGGGACCGCGCGGCGGAAGCGGCGCACGGCGATATCTCTGACCGGACTCCCCGATGAGCAGATCCGTGAGCCGATGCCGTCCCGGTGAATTGATCGCAAGCGACAGGTAGTCGGCGAAGGTCTCGAACGGATTGACGATATGGTCGGTACCGAACGAGGCCATGTTGTCCGCGACCGATCGGCTCATCGCGCGGCATATCACCGTGATGCCAGGATGCAGAAGCTTGCCTGCCATCGCCACGGCAAGGTTGGCACTGTCGTCGCTGGTCAACGCGAGCACGCCTCGGCACGACTCGTCCTTCAGTCCTGCCAGGACCAGATTGGCGGGATATCGCGCGTCGGCGGCCAGCGCCGGCGTGTCGACCTGGAAGCCCTGCAGATCGACCTCCGCCACCCGATCCTCGCGAACGTCGATGACCACGAAGCGCAGACCCATCCGGTCCAGCGCGCGGCACACGAGCATGCCCGTCTCGCCGAATCCGCACACGAGGTAGAACGGCTCGCTCAGGTTCTGCACCTCGCGTGCGAAGCGCTGCTGGATCAGCGTATGCTGAAACCCGCGGTCCTGCAGCAGGGCGAGCAGCCGTGCGATCGCATACGCCCAGCCGAGCACGGACAGGTAGATCACGAACGTGACCCAGATGCGTTGCGCGTACGTGAATGGACGAGGGATCTCACCGAAGCCGATCGTGCTCGCCGTGTAGCTCATGAAGTAGAACGCATCGAAGAAGCTCATGCGCCAGGGATTGCCGTTCTCGTCCACGCCCGGGATGAGGACGAGCCCGATCATCCCGATCGCGTAGACCGAGATCAGCAGGATGATGGGAAGACGCAGGCGCCGCAGCGCGACGAACAGGGCGCTGTTCATGAGGCGGCGCTAGCGGCGCAGCATCATCGTCTCGACGACGAGCATGGTGACCGAGACCAGGTTGGCCAGGAGCGCCCCGGCCGCGAGCGAGACCACGCTGGCGATCTTCTCGGGCCCCATCGCCATCCCGCTGTTTGCAGCCAGAACCCAGACGACCGCAGCGGCGATCAACTGCAGGTCGGCAACGAGACTGGTGGCCAGGTGTACCGCGCCGATCTGGGTGCGGTCGCCGAACTTCAGGACCGTCGCGATCAAACTGACGACCAGGGCGCAGAACAGTTCGTACGCATCGTGATGCGCAGGATTGTCGATGTCGCCCCAGACGAAACCGAAGTTGAGCGTGGCGGCCAGAAGAATGAAGAAGCCGAACACGACCTTCTCGAGATTCATTGCGTCTCCTTCGTCTTGGACGCACGCAGTGTAGTCGGCCGTGGAAAAAGATGCACCTGGCGTGAGGCCGGTGTGAAGAGCTGGGCACCGGCTTGCGCCGGTGCGACGCGCCGTCATCCCGGCGGAAGCCGGGATCCATGCAGTAGAACCTGGACGTGCAACGGGGATTACGCTGCCACGCGCGCGGCCTGCGGGGTGCGGAACGCCTCGAGCAGCTTCGCTTCCTTGGCCTTCGCCGCCTCCAGGTGCCGCTCCTTCACGTGGCCGAAACCACGGATCTCCTCGGGAATCGAAGCGATCTGCACGGCGAGGGCGTGGTTATCCGGCGTGAGCCGGTCGAGGATCTCGCCGATCTGCCTGGCATAGTCCTCGATCAGACGCCGCTCGGTGCGGCGCTCGGCAGTGCGGCCGAACACGTCGAGCGGGGTGCCGCGCAGAAACCGGAACCTGGCCAGCAGCTTGAATGCGCTGAACATCCACGGTCCGTACTCCCTCTTCACCAGTTCACCCTTCTCGTTGCGCTTGGCAAGCAGCGGTGGCGCAAGATGGAAGTGCAGGCGGTAATCGCCGTCGAACTGGGCCCTGACCTTCTCCATGAACGCGGGGTCGGTGTACAGGCGCGCGACCTCGTATTCGTCCTTGTAAGCCATCAGCTTGAAGTAGTAGCGCGCGACTGCCTCGCTCAACCCGGTCAATCCCCTGGCTTTCGCCTGCTCCTCGCGGCGCGTGCGCTCCACGAGATCGGCATAGCGTCGCGCGTAGGCAGCGTCCTGATACGCGGTGAGAAATTCCACACGCCGCTGGACCAACTCGTCGAGCGACTGCGAGAGCGTCGCGGGCTGCGGCGCAGCAGGCGCCTTCGGCGCCACCAGACGCTCCACCGCGGCGGGATCGACCGCCATGCGGCGTCCCCAGAGGAAGGCCGCCTGATTCATCTTCACCGCCGCCCCGTTGAGCTCGATGGCCTTCTCGATGGCCACGGCAGAGACCGGTATCAGGCCGCTCTGATACGCAAAGCCGAGCATGAACATGTTCGTGGCGATCGAGTCGCCCATCAGGGCGGTGGCCACGCGGGTGGCATCCACGAACGTCGCGTTCTCTTCTCCCACTCCCTTGCCGATCGTCCGCCGCAGCGACTGGGCCGGGAACACGATGTTGGCATTGCGGGTGAAGTCGCCGGTCATCTGCTGATGCGTGTTGACCACCATCCGGGTTCCCGGGCGCGCGGTATCCATCGTCTTCTGGCTTGCCGAGACGACCAGGTCGCAGCCAAGCACGGCACGCGCGCCGCCCGACCCCAGACGCACGGTCTTGATGTCGTCGGGCTGCCTGGCGATCTGCAGGTGGCTCCACACCGCGCCGCCCTTCTGGGCCAGCCCGGCCATGTCCAGACTGGAAAAGCCACGCTCCTCGAGGTGCGCAGCCATCCCGACGATGGCACCGATGGTGACCACCCCGGTGCCGCCGACACCCGTGACCAGGATGCCGTATGGCTCGTCCAGTGCAGGCAGCACCGGATCGGGCAGGACGGGGAACAGATCGCGCTCCCTGCCGGCGTCCGCATCCCGGGCCGCTCCCGTTCCCTTGCGCACGCCACCCCCATGTACCGTGACGAAGCTGGGGCAGAAGCCCTTCACGCAGGAATAGTCCTTGTTGCAGGACGACTGGTCGATCCGGCGCTTGCGGCCGAAGTCCGTCTCCAGTGGGGTGACCGATACGCAGTTCGACTGCACGCCGCAGTCGCCGCAACCCTCGCACACCAGATCGTTGATGAAGGCGCGCTTGGCCGGGTCGGGGTAGGCGTTGCGCTTGCGCCGGCGGCGCTTCTCGGAGGCACAGGTCTGATCGTAGATGATCGCGCTGGTGCCCTCGATCTCGCGGAACTCCCGCTGCACCCGGTCGTAGTCGTCGCGATGGTGGATCGACACGGATGCCGGGAACGATCCCGGCTCGTATTTCTCCGGTTCGTCGGTGACCACCGCCACCCGCTTCACGCCCTCGGCAAGCAACTCGGCGGCGATCTGCGGCGGCGTGAGGTTGCCGTCGATGTGCTGACCACCGGTCATCGCCACGGCGTCGTTGTAGAGGATCTTGTACGTCACGTTGACGTCGGCGGCGACGGTGGCGCGCACGGCGAGGAAACCCGAATGGAAGTACGTGCCGTCGCCGATGTTCTGGAACACGTGCCTAGTCTTCACGAACGGCGCCTCGCCCATCCAGCTCGCGCCTTCTCCGCCCATCTGTGTGTAGCCGGCCGTGTTGCGGTCCATCCACTGGGACATGAAGTGGCAGCCGATGCCGGCGAGCGCAATGCTGCCCTCCGGCACGCGGGTGCCGGTGTTGTGCGGACAGCCCGAGCAGAAATACGGCGTGCGGTCCATCGCCGGCTTCTCCGGCGTGCGCGTCTCCAGCTTCTGCTGCTCCGCGACCCGCATGGCAAGCCGTTCGTCGGGCACCCGTTCCAGGATGCGCCGGCCGATCTCGATGGCGACGTGATTGGGATCGAGTGCGCCGTTGCTCTGGAATAGCAGCGCGCCGCGCTCGTCTGCCTTGCCTACGACGACAGGCGCGTTGGCCATGCCGTAGAGGATCTCCTTGAGCTGCGATTCGACCAGGCCGCGCTTTTCCTCCACCACGACGATCTTCTCGAGTCCCTGTGCGAAGCCGCGGATTCCCTCCGGCTCCAGCGGAAAGGTCATACCGATCTTGTACACGCGCAGGCCCAGGCGCCGCGCTTCGGCCTCGTCCAGTCCGAGGTACTGGAGGGCCTGGCGCACGTCCATGTAGGACTTGCCGCAAGTGACGATGCCCAGCCGGGCATCGGGCGTGTCGATGACGATGCGATCGAGGCGGTTCTCGCGGGCGAATGCGCGCGCTGCGTCGAGCTTGTAGCGATGCAGGCGCGCCTCCTGGTCGAGCGGCGCATCCGGCCAGCGGATGTTCAATCCGCCCTGGGGGGGCGTGTAATCGGCCGGCGTGACGATGCGCACCCGCTCGGGACTCACGTCGACGGAACCGGACGCGTCGATCACGTCCTTCATGCACTTCAGACCCACCCACGTTCCGGCGTAGCGCGACAGCGCCCAGCCATAGATGCCGTAGTCGAGCAGCTCCTGCACCCCGGCCGGATTGAGCACCGGAATCATCGCGTCCACCATCGCGTACTCGCTCTGGTGTGCGGTGGTCGAGGATTCGCACGTGTGATCGTCGCCCATCAGGGCGAGCACACCTCCACGCGGATGGGACCCGGCGAGGTTCGCGTGCCGGAAGGCATCGCCGGTCCGGTCCACCCCGGGCCCCTTTCCGTACCAGATCGCGAACACGCCGTCGTAGCTGGCCTCGCCGTGGAACCCGAGCTGCTGCGTGCCCCAACACGCGGTGGCGGCGAGGTCCTCGTTCACGCCCGGATTGAACACGACGTGATGTTCCTTGAGCAGCTTCTTCGCCGCCCACAGCTGCTGGTCGTAACCGCCCAGGGGCGAGCCGCGGTAGCCGCTGATGTAACCGCCCGTGCGGAACCCGTCGGCCTTGTCGCGCAGGTGCTGCACGAGCGGAAGGCGCACCAGCGCCTGCGTGCCGGTGATGTAGATGCGCCCGGATTGAAGGGTGTACTTGTCTTCGAGGGATACGTTACGAAGCGCCATAGGATTCTCTTGAAATGCGGCGTTCTCTTGAAATGCGGCGTTCTCGTGAAGTTCGGCCGACTCGTGAAACTCGGCGTGCTCGCAAAGTTCAGGTCGGGGCGCGGCCACCGCAGCGCCCTGCGTCTTCAGCCCTGCGCATCGCGCATGGCTATCTCTACCTTGGACCATTCATCTTGCCATAAATCCCTTGCGGCTTAAACCCGCGGCGCAAAAGGGAAAAATGGCAAAACGAAGGGCATGGGCTAGAAACCGATGACCACCTTGCCCGCGTGGCCGGCGCCGGCAAGGTGCTCGTAGGCGGCACGCGCGTCCGCGAAGCCGAAGCTGCGGTCGATGTGCGGACGCAGTCCATGCAGTTCGATCGCCCGGTTCATCTCCTCGAACATCTCGCGCGAGCCGACGTAGATGCCCTGCACTGTGATCGAGCGGCGCAGGATCGCGGCGGTCGGGATCGGCCCGGCAACTCCCGTGAGCACGCCAATCAGCTGCACGCTGCCGCCGAATCGCACCGCGCTCAGCGATTTCTCCAGCGTGCCGGCGCCGCCGACCTCCACCACGATGTCGGCCCCGCGACCGCCCGTGCGCGCCATCACCGCCTTGTCCCAACCTGGATCGCGCTTGTAGTTGATGGTCTCGTCGGCCCCCATGCCGCGCGCCAGTTCGAGCTTCTCGTCGCTGCTCGAGGTGATGATGCAGCGGGCGCCGTGCATCTTCGCGAACTGCAGTGCGAACAGAGACACACCGCCCGTGCCCTGCAGGGCGACCACGTCGCCTGCTTTCACGCGTCCGTGGCACACCAGCGCGTTCCACGCGGTGACCGCCGCGCAGGGCAGCGTCGCGGCCTCCTCCCAGTTGAGGTGCGCCGGTACCTTGACCACCCCCTGCTCACTCAGCACCACGTACTGCGCGAGCATGCCGTCGATGGCGCCTCCCAGTGCAGTGGCCGCCACCTCGGCGTTCACGTCGCCGCCGAGCCAACCCTGCATGAAGATACCAGCGACCCGGTCGCCGACCTTCACTCGCGTCACGCCCGTACCGACCTCGACGACTTCGCCGGCACCGTCCGACAGCGGGATGCGCCCCAGGGGCGGCGGTGCGCCATACGACCCTTTCGCGACCAGCAGATCCCGGTAGTTGAGCGAACAGGCCTTCACCGCGATGAGCACCTGACCCGGTCCCGGTTTCGGGTCGGGGCGCTCGACGCGCGTGATGCTGTCCAGACCGGCCTTGTGCTGCAGTTCGTAAAGCTTCATGTCGATGCTCCTCCGATTCATGCCGATACCCTGCGCGGGGAGCATCGGCTCCTTGGCACGATCAGCTGCAGACCTGCGCAACCAAACGCGCCTCTGGCGTATTGGCCGAGGGCCGGTAGAACGCCACGTCATTCATCTTGTCCGCCCAGACGACTTCGCCATGGCCGAGATTCCCGGCGTAGAAGGTCCAGTCGGTCACCGCCAGTTCGCCCGCGGCGCAATCGAAGCGGTAGCGCAGGCGCTGCGAGCGGTGCGCGTAACTCCCACCGAGCGATTGCGGAATCTGGTGATCCCTGAGCACCCAGCGTGCATCGGCGCTCGCGTCGTGCAGGTCTTCCACGAACAGCATCTGCTCGGCGTTCGCGTCCACCAGGCGGTAGGTGGAGGCCGAGGCCGCTGTTCCGAATGATAGGGCAAGGGCAAACAGAGTGAGCTTCGCGGTCATTGGCGTCTCCATCGATCGTGCGTCGTTGTGGAACGAAAACGATGGAGGCAGGATAGCCACCCGTGCGCGATGGCGGAACGCCTCTTCACCGCATGACCGCCATTCATCGGCGTCTATAGCATGTACCCTGGCCGCCTGGCACTTCTACAGTGGAATCCTGGGTAGACATTCACTACGGCCTATCGCCAATGGACCTCCTCAATCATCTTCGCCTGTTCGTGCGCGTGGCCGAAACCGGCAGCTTCTCGGCCGCAGCGCGTGAGAACGGGGTGACGCAACCGACGGTGAGCAAGCAGATTGCGCAGCTGGAGGAACATCTCGGCGCACGCCTGTTCGGGCGCGGCACGACCGGATTGCGCCTATCGGATGCGGGCCAGGCGCTGTACGAGCGCGCCAGAGCCCTGGTCGGACAGATCGACGATCTGCGCAACGAGATCGTGACCCAGCGCGAAGCGCCGAGGGGAATACTGCGGGTGAGCGCTCCGGTTGCCTTCGGCCAGGCGTACCTGGCGCCCATCCTGTTGTCGTTGGCCCGAGAGCACGAGGGCCTGACCATCGACCTGCTGCTGAACGACCGCTGGGTGGACCTGGTCGAGGAAGGCATCGACGTGGCGGTGCGCTTCGGCCCGCTGCCCGATTCGCGGCTGGTGGCGCGCCAGATCGGCGTGAGCCGCCAAATCTGCCTCGCTTCGCCCGACTATCTGAACGCGCACGGCGAGCCGCACACGCCACAAGAACTGGTCGGGCATCGCTGCATCGTGAACAATCTGCTCTCCCCGCACGGACATTGGCGTTTCGCCGAGCCCGGCGGCGAACTGCGTGTGCAGGTATCGGGAAACTTCCGCGCCAACAACCTGCATTCCATCCGCGATGCGGTGCTCGCGGGCAATGGCATCGCCGTCGGCCCGCTGTGGATCTACTTCGAGGACATCCGGCGGGGCCGCGTGCGCCGCATTCTCAGCGGGTTCGAGCCCGCGCCCCTCGCCATCCACGCGCTCTACATGCCGGGGCTGCAACAGCCGGCCAAGGTGCGCAGCCTCGTCGATTCGCTTGCGCACGCGCTCACCACCGTTCCCGCGTTCAGCGAGACGACCGACCAGGCGTTCGGACGCCTCGTTGGCGCGAAGGGCTCCGCGCGTGCGCGATCGCGCGCAGGCCGAGGAAACTAGAACGGAATGTCGTCGTCGAGGTCGTCGAAGTTGCTCGGCTTCTTCGACGCGCTCGCCGGTGCGGACCGGCGAGCCGCGGGGGCAGAGGCCTCGCCGGAGGAGTAGTCCGCCTCGCGCATCTCGGCGCTGGCACCGCCTCCACCGCGCGAGCCCAGCATCTGCATGCGATCGCCCTTGATCTCGGTCACCTGGCGCTCGACGCCGTCCTTGTCGGTGTACTTGCGCGTCTGCAGACGCCCTTCGACGTAGACCGCGCTGCCCTTGCGCAGGTACTCGCCGCAGATTTCCGCCTGCCGCCCGAAGAAGGAGATGCGGTGCCATTCGGTCTGCTCCTGCGTCTCGCCGGACTTGTCCTTCCACTTCTCGGTGGTGGCGATGCTGAAGTTGGCGACCGCTTCGCCGCTGGGTAGATACCGCACCTCGGGGTCTCGACCGAGGTTGCCGATGAGGATGACCTTGTTTACCGATGCCATTTAGCGAATCTCCCCGGAAATGAGCCGAAGCACGTGTTGCTCGTCGAAGCGCGCGATATCCACGATCAGGCGCGCCACCCGCTCCCCGGCCAGCACGCGTGCCTCGCGCACCCCGGGCGCCTGGGCGAGTTCGCGCGACAACCCCTGCGCGTGCCGCTCGTCCATCTGCGGCAGCGGATAGGTGCGCGTCCCCAGGCGGTCCGGCGACCGCATCCCACGCGCCGCGGCCAGCCATGACAATGTCAAGATACCACAGACCACGAACACCGCCGGCGCGCCGAGGTGCTGGGAGATCGCGCCCCCCGCGGTCGCGCCGACGAAGGCGCCGAAGAACTGCACGCTGCTGTAGACCCCGGCCGCAGCGCCCTTGGCCTGAGGCGGCGCGAGCCGCGACACGAGGGCCGGCAGACTCGCCTCCAGGTAGTTGAAGGCGGTGAAGAAGACCAGCAGCGCTACCGCCAGCCCGGTCAGCGAATCGGACAGCAGTCCGAGCAGCACCTGCGCCACGAGCAACACGGCCACGGCGAGCAGGAACATCGGCTTGTGCTGACCGCGACGCTCCGAGGCCACCATGGGGGGCAGCATGAGGAGCACGGAACCGACCATCACCGGGAGGTAGACCTTCCAGTGTGCGGCGCTGTCCAGCCCGGCGTCGCGCAGCGAGAAGGGCACCACCACGAACAGCGCCATCAGCACCCCGTGAAGAATGAAGATGCCCAGGTTCAGGCGCACCAGTTCAGGGTGTCGCAGGATCTCGGCGAAGCGCAGGCGGTCGGTGGCGGCATGCGGAAGCGTTGCGACCGGATCGGGCACCAACCACCTGACCACGGCGACGGCGGCCAGTGCCAGCACCCCGGTCATCGCGAAAATGCCCGGAACGCCGATGGAACGTCCGAGCACCGGTCCGGCGATCATCGACAGCCCGAACGTGACGCCGATGGTGATGCCGATGACGGCCATCGCCTTCGTGCGCTGACTCTCGCGCGTGAGGTCGGCAGTCAGCGCGATCACCGCTGCCGAGACGGCACCTGCTCCCTGAACGATGCGGCCCAGGATGACGAGGTAGATATCCTGGGCGAACGCCGCGATGAAGCTGCCGCAGGCGAAAATGGCCAGCCCGAGATAGATCGTGCGCTTGCGGCCCCAGCGATCCGACAGGGAGCCGAACGGCACCTGCAGAAGGGCCTGCGTGAGCCCGTACGCGCCCAGGGCGATGCCGACCAGCGTGTGGTCGTGGCCTCCGGGCAGCCGCTCGGCGTAGAGGGCAAACACCGGAAGGATGATGAACATGCCCAGCATGCGCAGCCCGAAAATGCTGGCGAGCCCGAAGCTTGCGCGCAATTCGAGCGGGGTCATGCGTTGGGCGTCGGACATCCTGGATGGGGAGAGCGTGAATTGGGATCGCTTGCGCGGTGCGTTATATTAGCAGTTTGCCCCTGCCGCCTATGGAGTTCATCCGCATCCGCGGTGCGCGCACGCACAACCTCAAGAACATCGACGTCGACCTGCCGCGCAATCGCCTGGTCGTGATCACCGGTCTGTCCGGATCGGGAAAGTCCTCGCTGGCCTTCGATACCCTGTACGCGGAGGGGCAGCGCCGCTACGTCGAATCGCTTTCGGCCTATGCCCGGCAGTTCCTGCAACTCATGGAAAAGCCGGACGTGGATCTGATCGAGGGGCTGTCTCCGGCCATCGCCATCGAGCAGAAGTCAGGCAGCCACAACCCGCGCTCGACCGTGGGCACCGTCACCGAGATCCACGACTACCTGCGCCTGCTGTTTGCGCGCGTAGGCGAACCGCGCTGCCCCGAGCATGGCAACGCGCTCGCGGCGCAGAGCGTGTCGCAGATGGTCGACCACGTCCTCGAGTTGCCCGAGGACACGCGGCTGATGATCCTGTCGCCGCTCGTGGTGGGGCGTAAGGGCGAGCAGCACGACCTCATCGAGGACCTGCGCGCCCAGGGATTCGTGCGCGTGCGCATCGATGGGGAGGTCTACGAGCTCGACAGCGGACCGAAGCTCGCCAGGAACAAAAAGCACACGATCGAGGTGGTGGTCGATCGCCTCAAGGTGCGCGCGGACGCACGCCAGCGGCTCGCCGAGTCCTTCGAGACGGCACTGCGTCACGCCGACGGACGTGCCATCGCGGTGGAGGTGGACAGCGGCCGCGAGCACGTGTTCTCTGCGCGCTTCGCCTGCCCGGTGTGCGGATACTCGCTGCCGGAGCTCGAACCGCGCCTGTTCTCGTTCAACAATCCCGTCGGCGCGTGCCCGCGTTGCGAAGGCCTGGGCGAAATCACGTTCTTCGATCCCAAGCGCATCGTGGCCTTTCCCGACCTCTCGCTCGCCTCCGGCGCGATCCACGGGTGGGATCGGCGCAACCAGTTCTATTTCCAGATGCTGCAGAGCCTGGCGCAGCACTATGGTTTCGACGTCGATGCGCCGTTCGCCTCGTTGCCGGAGACGGTGCAGAACGTCGTGCTCAACGGGTCCGGTCGCGACAAGATCCGCTTCAGCTATGCCGGCGAGCGCGGCAGCAGACAGCAGCGCGAGCACTCCTTCGAGGGCATCGTCCCCAACCTGCAACGACGCTACCGCGAGACGGATTCGG
>CAYLTE010000084.1:0-16273 GCA_964386195.1 uncultured Burkholderiales bacterium
GGCCAGGCCCGCGCCGTTGACCAGGCAGCCGATGTTGCCGTCGAGCGAAATGTAGGACAGGCCGTGCTTGGACGCCTCGATCTCTGCCGGGTCCTCCTCGTCGAGGTCGCGCAGGGCGACGATGTCGGGATGGCGGAACAGCGCGTTGTCGTCGAAGTTGATCTTCGCGTCCAGCGCGATCACCTTGCCATCGCCAGTGAGGATCAGCGGATTGATCTCGACCAGCGAGGCGTCGGTCTCGTCGAAGGCCTTGTACAGCGCCTGCAGCAGGCTCACGGCCTGTGCCACGGAGCCATCGGGGATGCCGATCTTGCGGGCAACCTCGGCCGCATCGGCCTCGCGCAGGCCGGAAGCGGGGTCGATGGCCACCTTGTGGATCTTCTCCGGCGTGTGCGCAGCGACTTCCTCGATGTCCATGCCGCCTTCGCTGGATGCCATCAGCACCACGCGCTGCGAACCGCGGTCGACCACCATGCCGACGTAGAGCTCCTTGCGGATGTCGGCGCCCTCCTCGATCAGCAGCCGCCGGACCTTCTGACCTTCGGGCCCGGTCTGGTGGGTGACCAGCTGCATGCCCAGGATGTTCGAGGCGTGCTCGCGCAGCTCCTCGGGCGAGCGGGCAAGCTTGACGCCGCCGCCCTTGCCGCGGCCGCCCGCGTGGATCTGCGCCTTGACCACCCACACCTTGCCGCCAAGCTGTGACCCGGCGGCGATGGCCTCGTCGACGCTGAAGCAGGGGATGCCGCGCGGCGTGGTGACGCCGTAGCGCCGCAATATTTCCTTAGCCTGATATTCGTGGATTTTCATGGGAAGCGAAGCGTGGTGACGGCGTGAGCCGTTCGAGCTCGTTCTAGGGGACTTGTGCAGCGCGTCGAGTATATCGCAAGCGCCTGCCTCCCTTCCTCTGTGGCCGGGCCGCGCGCCCTGGCGCCGGTGGCATACCCATTGCTTTTTACCGCATGTGGCCGGATGCGTCCGCATCCTTGCCACTCGGTAATTGGTCTCCTCCCCCGGTTGGGGTTATGGGCAGCGGCTCTCCTCCCCCGTCTGCCCGTTTTTTTTTGCGCGCTCCCGTGAATCCGGCCTAAAGATGCGGCGTGACTGCGTCGCTATAGGGGGCAGGTCTCCTCCCCTGTTTGGGGATTTAGAGAGCAGAGGTCCTCCCCCTGCTCTTTTTTTTTGCCTGCTTTGCCGCGGCAATCAGCGGATCTCGAGCTGCCGCCGGCCGCCGCTCTCGCGCTTGGGCAGCGGGACCGACACCTCCAGCACGCCATCCTGGAAACGCGCCTGGGCATCGCCGGCGTCGACGCCTTCCGGCAACGGGATCCGTCGGTAGAAGTTGCCGTAGAAGCGCTCGCTGTAGCCGGCACGGCTCTGTTCCTCGCGGCGCTCGCCACGGATCGTCAGCGCGTCCTCGCCCAGTTCGACTCTGACGTCGTCTTTGCGCAATCCCGGCAAGTCGGCGCAGATCACCAGCCTGCCCTCGCGTTCCGAGACCTCGATCTGCGGCGACCACATGCCGCCCAGCCCGCGCTGACCCTCGCCGACGATGTCGCGCATGCGGGGCATGAGCCGGTTGCGGCCGAATCCGAAGTCCTCGAAGAAGCGATCCATCTCCTCGAACATCCGGTTCATCATTCCGAACGGGGAAACGGGCCAAGCCATTGGCAGGCCGGAGCGCTGCTGTTCGAGTTCCCGATCGGACTGCCCTTCTGCCACCGCCGCACCAGTCTGTGCGCTTCTGCCCGGGGTTTGGCGTTCTCCGGCCGAGGATTGGCGTTCGCCGGCGTCGCTGCCCCGGTCCTGCGAACGCGCGCCCGACGACTGCGTTGCGCCCGGGTTGTCGGGTGTGATGATCGTGCCGCTGCTGCCCTGGTCGCCGTCCTTCCTCGACTGCTGTTCGAGTCTGTGTGCCATCGCTTGCCTCCTGCTGGTCGTCCGCGCCGCAACCGCGCAGCGCGGGGAAGCACGGTGGCGGCAACGGATGTACCGATCATCGACCTCCGACAAGGTGGCCCACGAAGCGGCGGCATGGGCGGTGCCCAATCACACTCCCACTCCCCGGGATTACGCTATCAAGCATTGGTGCAGCTGGCGGACTCGCCCTGGCGAGTGAGCAGCGGCGTTGCGGCCGGGTCGGCGAGCAGCGAGACGATCACGCCGCACACAAGAGCCCAGAATGGGGCGCTAATGCCGAACAAATTGAGAGAGCTCATCGCAACCACTAGCGCGACAAATGCTCCGACCTGATGGCCCTGCTGCTTCGTGAAGCCATGCTGCAGCGCGCTCAGCAGCACGCCGATCATTGCCAGCCCGGCGACGACCGCAATTAGGGGGCGCGGCAGCGCGAGCACGAAGGGCACGGCAACCCCTGCAAGGAGACCGAAGACACCAAACAGCACCCCGTTCACGACTGTGGCGCCGTAGCGTTTCGAGCGATCCTCACCCGCCTGCTCCGACGAACAGATCGCGGTCATCGGCCCGGCGATGTTCGCGTTGTGGCCGCCCATGAAGCCGGCGAGTATCCCGCCGATGCCGCTCACAATCGTCATCGCGTTGACGGGAGGCTGGTAGCCCTCGGCCATTAGTACGCCTGTCGCCTGAGCGTTCTCGGCGCCGATGACAAGCGCAGCTAACGGCACGGCAACGCCGAAGAAGGCCGCCATAGTGAATACAGGCGTCGTCAACTCTGGAGCGACGAACGCGATATCAACCGCTGCCGCCTGGATCGAGCCAGTCGCAGCTGCGGAGACGAGGCCGATGATGAGCGCCGCAAGCACCGGCGGAAAGCTCCTTGCGAAGCGCATCGTCAGAAAGAATGCGAGCGCTGCGCTACCCGCAATGTACGGTGCCGCCTTCACCGAATCGACCGCACCAACACCGAAGCGAATCATCGCCCCCGCGATCATCGCCATCACAATGGGCATCGGAAGCCAGCGCATGATGCGCCCTATAACGCCGGTCACCCCGAGCAGCAGCACAATCGCACCGGACATGACGAAGGCGCCCACGATCTCCGGAAAACTGAATGACGCGAAAGCCGCAGTCATGATCGCCGCACCGGGAATCGAATAGGCCCCGTTGATTGGCATCTTGTAGCGCAGCGCGAGCAGCAGGCTGATGAGCCCGCCCAGACCGTAGATCGCGAGCAGCCACGCGACCGTCTGGCCGCTCGTGAGCTTTCCGGCCGCCGCTGCGCCAATGACGATCAGCGCGGGGCCGGAGCAGCCGAAGATTGCGGCAACTGCGCCGGCGCTGACGGAATTCAGGGTGATCGCGGCCGGCAGATCGCGCAGACCTTCGCGGAAACCCGGTCCGCGCTCGATGATGCCGCTCTTGTCTCGTTCAGCCATGTTGGTCTCCTCCTAAGGATGGTAAGGACTTGTTAGTTTTCATAAGGTCCTTGCCAGATTCGTTTCGCGTCGCTCGTTTTCAGCGCCCGATGAAGTTCGGCTTGCGCTTGGCGTGGAAGGCTTCGACGCCCTCGCGGAAGTCCTCGGAGTTACGCAAGCGGCTGTAGCAATGGCCTTCGAGCTCGATCGCGATTGAGAGCGGTGCGTCCTCGGTGTCGTTGAGGAGCTTCTTCGCGGTGCGCTGCGCGAGCGGCGAGAACTCGACGAGTTCGGCGACGAGGGCATCGGTCGCGGCCTCGAGCTCGGCGTCGACCACGCAGGAGACGGCGACGCCCCAGTCATAGGCCTGCTTGCCGGGGATACGGCGTGAGCGCATCACGATGTCCTTGGTGCGGCCCACTCCGACCATCTTCTGCAGACGCGCTGAGCCGCCCGAACCGGGAATCTGGCCGAGTTTCTGCTCGGGCAACGCATATAGCGTCGTCTCGCTGGCGATGCGGAAATCGCAGGCGAGCGAGATCTCGAAACCGACGCCGAAGCAGTAGCCGCGGTTGGCGGCGATCACAGGCTTGGTACAGCGCGCGGGCGCGGCGATGTTCCACGCGAGCTTCGAGACATGCTCGGGGGACGCTTCAAGAAAGCCCTTGATGTCCCCGCCGCTCGAGAAGTGTTCGCCCAGCGAACGCAGCACGATGACGCGCACCCGCGGATCCTCGTCGAGCGCCTCGAACACCGCCCGCAACTGGTCGCGCTGGGGCATCGTGATGATGTTGAACGGAGGACGGTCGAGAATGATATCGGCGCGCTTGCGCTCGACGTCGATCTCGACGCGGAAGCCGTCGAGCCCGGAAAGCAGTTCGGTGGCTGAATGCTGCAGAATGGTCATGGTGTGCTCCTAGTTGAAAAGGTGTAGCTGGATACACCGTCCGCAGTCAGTCGGTCGCGGGCGCAGCGTCGACCTCGTAGTCGCCGGAAACCAACTTGCGGCGCAAGATCTTGCCGACCGGTGATTTGGGGATTTCGCGCACGAAGACGTAGTCGCGCGGACGCTTGAAGTTCGCGAGGTCGGTCGCGCGGCAGTGCTGGTCGAGGTCGTCGGCGGCAACGTCCTGCTTGCGCTTGATGAAGGCCACGACCCGCTGCCCCCAACGTTCGTCCTTCAAACCCGCGACGGCGACCTCGTCGACGCCCGGATGCAGCGAGAGGACGGACTCGATATCGACGGGCGAGATGTTCTCCCCGCCACTAATGATCATGTCATCGACGCGACCGCTCACGAAGAGGTCGCCATCGGCGTCGAAGTAACCGGTATCGCCGGTGAAGTACCAACCGTTCCGTAGCGCTTTGGCATCAGCATCGGGGCGATTCCAGTAGCCCTCGAAGGCTTCGTCTCCGGCGAGGTCTGCGATGATCTGGCCCTCCTCCAGCGGCGCCGCGAGCACGTCCGGATCATCTGCGCCAAGCGTCACGACGCGAATGCGCGCGTTGAGCGCAGCCCGCCCCGCGCTGCCCGGCTTGGCGCGGGCATCCTGGTCAATCGTGAACGTATAGACCTCCGAGCTGCCGTAGTGATTGACGAACAGCTCGGGGCGGAACGCCGCGTCGAGCCGCATCAGCAGAGCGTCGTGCATCGGCGCACCGGCGAAGCCGAGCTTCCTCACCGTGGAGATGTCGCGCCGCGGGAAATCCGAGTGCGCGAGCATGTCGTGGTACAGCGTCGGCACCAGGTAGAGGTTGCTGACCCGCTCGCGCTCGATCAGCTCCAGTGCCGGACCGGCATCGAACTTCGGCATGCACACGAAGCGCCCGTCGATCAACGCCATTGCCAGCAGCGAGCGCACGCCCATCGTGTGATACAGCGGCATCACGCCGAGCGTGCGCTCGCCGCGGCGATAGAGGTTCTGCGCGACATGAGCGAGCGCGGCAGCGCGTTCGTGACGGTGACGGCGCGGCACGCCCTTGGGCTTGCCGGTCGTACCCGAGGTGTAGAGCATCAGCGAGACGTCGTCGGCACTCGCCTGCGGTCCGTCGGCGAGCGCGGGCGCATCGAGCAGCGATTCGAACGCGACCGACGCGCCCTCGGCTTGGTGCACGCCGACACGCAGCACCGCCTCCGCGCCCACCGAGGCCGCCACGGCCTCGGCGCAGACGGGCTCGAACACCAGCGCCTTCGCCCCCGAGTCGGCGAGGCAATAATCGACCTCTTCGGGCTTCGCACGCCAGTTCAGCGGCGTGACGATGACGCCGAGGAACTGGCAGGCCCAATGCAGCGTCGCCATCTCCCAGCGGTTCTGCAGGATCACCAGCAGATGGTCGCCGTGGCCCAGGCCGAGCGCTCGCAGCCCGCCGGCCAACGTTTGAACGCGTCGGTGCCACTGCGCGTAGGTGAGCCGCAGCGGGCCATCCACGACCGCGATCGCCTCGGGGCTGCGCTCCACGCTCTGCAGGAAAGTACGCCCTAGATCAAGCATCGATTGTCTCCTTTGCTTGGGTCTGCCGTGCCGTGGCGACTTCGAGAACGGCCGCGACGATGGGCGTGTAGCCGGTGCACCGGCAGAGATGGCCGGACAGAAGGTCCCGGACCTGTTGTTCGGTCGGCAGCGGCACTCGCTGAAGGAAATCCATGCATGAATTGAGGATTCCGGCAGTGCAGAAGCCGCATTGCAAAGCGTGGTTGCGGCGGAAGGCCTGCTGCAGGTCGTTCAGCATCCCGTCCCGATCCGCGAGCCCTTCGACGGTGTCGACGCGCCGGCCTTCCACTTGCACCGCAAGCGTCAGGCAGGCGCGCGCCGCAATGCCGTCGATGCGCACCGTGCAGGCGCCGCACACCCCGTGCTCGCAGCCGACTTGGGTGCCGGTTGCGCCGAGCTCGTGGCGCAGGAAGTCCGACAGGAGCGTCCGCGACTCGGCATGGCCACTGCGGGTCACGCCGTTCAGGGTCATGCTCACGAGGTGCTGCTTTGCTTGTTCGAGGCGATACATGGTCAATGTCCTCCTGCGGAGGGAATGGCGCGGACGGCCTGCTCGATCACGCGGCGGCCGATCTGGCGCACGAGATGGCGCCGATAGCCGGCACTCGCATGTGGGTCGTCGCGGGCTTCCAGCTCCCACGCAAAATCGTTGAGAGCCTCGTCAAGCGCATCGCCAGCCAGAGGCGGCAGTGCGAGCACGCGCGGCCGGTCGGCAACGCCGCCGACAGCAAGGCGGATGCTCTCGCCATTCACCGCTGCGGCGCACGCGACGATCGCGAAGTCGCCGTGGCGCGACGAGAACTCCTCGAACGCGTAGCTGGTGCCGGCGCTGGCAAGCGGATAGCGCACCTCCTCGACGAGCTCGTCAGGCTTCCGCGCCGTCATCAGCATTCCCTGGAAAAACTCGCCGGCATTCAGCACACGTGCCCCGCGGCGGGAGCGCAGCACGACCTCGCCACCGAGCAGCGCGAGGCACAGCGGCAGCTCGGCGCTCGGATCGGCGTGCGCGACCGAGCCGCACACGGTGCCGCGGTTGCGGATCTGGAAATGCGAGATGTGCGGGAACGCCAGCGCCAGCACCGGTACTTCGCGGGCGAGGTGCTCGCGCCATTCGACGCTCGCCTGCGTGGCGGCGGCACCGACTGCCAGCTTGCCGCCAGCTATCCGCACGTAGTCGAGCGGCTTGGTGCGCGAGATGTCGAGCAGCCGCTTCGGCTGCGCGAGGCGCATGTTGAGGACCGTGACGAGCGATTGCCCGCCCGCGAGGATGCGTGCCTCATCGCCGTGCTCGGCGAGCAGCGCGCAGGCTTCCTCGGCGGAGTCGACGCGGACGTATTCGAAGGAAGCCGGCTTCATCTTTCCCACCCCAGGAGTCGCAGCAGGCGGCCCCACCACGAGACGGGCCGCACTGCCGCACCGCCCGCCTGCCGCCCGAGTTGTTCGAAGAGCTGGCCGAGGACGACGCGCGCCGCGCCTTCCAGCATGCGGCTGCCGACGGCAGCGACCTTGCCGCTCACCTCCGCGCGGTAGTCATAGGAGAGGCGCGTGCCGGCCGCGATCCCCTCCAGCGTCACGCGGCCGCTGCCGCGCGCGCTGCCGAGCGCCGACAGCCCCGCGCCGGTGAGGCGCAGCGACCGCGGCGGATCGAGTTCCGAGAGCGAGATCTCGGCCTCGTAGCGCGCCTTCACCAGACCGACGCCGACCGTCACGTCGGCGCGATAGCGGTTCTCGCCGATCGCCTGGAGTGCGTGGCAGCCGGGGATCACCTTCGCCAGCGCGTCGGGGTCGAGCAGCACACCGAACACGGCCTCGGGCGAAGCACCGATCTCGGTCGTCCCCGTCGCCGTCAGCGCACGTCCGCCACCGCCTCCCGCTGCGGAAGGGGGCGCCTGGGCGCGCGGTTTCGACGGCGCTGGGTCGTCGAAGCCGATCAGGGCCATGACCTTCGCGGGCGTGAGCGGCAGACGCAGGTCGGAAATGTCGCCGACTGCCGCCAGCGCATCGGCTACCGCATTGGCGAGGCAGACCGGCGTGCTCATGTTGTTGCCCTCGCCCAGACCCTTGGCACCCAGCGGCGTGAAGGGCGACGGCGTTTCCCTGTGCAGGATCACCGGGTCGGGCACCTCGCAGGTCGTCGGCACCAGGTAGTCCGCAAAGGTGCCGGACAGGAAGCCGCCGTCGTCGGCGTAGCGGAGCTCCTCCATCAGCGCCGCACCGAGCCCCTGTGCGAAAGCACCACGGATCTGACCGTCGGCGAGCGCGGGGTTGAGGATCTTGCCGGCATCGTGCGTGGTGACGTAACGGTCGATGCGCACGCGTCCGGTATGACGGTCGACCTCGACGGCGCAGATATCGAAGACAAAGCCGTAGGCTGCCGACGTGTTGATATGGTCCTCGGCGTCGGGTGCATCGAGCGGCTCCGGCGACCAGAACACGGTCTCGCGCAGGCCCAGCGTCTCACCCCCGGGGAGCAGCGCGGGCGCCCAGTGCGCGCTGCTCGCGGCACGTGCGAACGGTATCGCGCGCTCCGGCGCGCTGCGCGGAAAAACCTTGCCGCCGGCGAACGCGATCTCATCGACCGCGACACCGAACTGGTGCGCCGCGATCCGCGCAAGCTTGTCGCGCAGCTTCACCGCCGCCAGATGCACCGTCCCCGCAACTGCGCCGGCGAAGCGGCTGGAATAGTTGCCCGCCGCAACCGACCATGCGTCCTTCTGCGTGTCGAAATCGACATTGGTGACGATCTGCTCCGGGCGCAGACCAAGGGCGTCGGCGACGACCTGCGCACACACCGTCATGTGTCCCTGCCCCGCCGGCGCGGAAGCGACGACGACATTGACGCTCCCCAGAAGGTCGATGCTCACCGTCGCGCTCGCGATCGCGCCGTTCTTGGGCCCCGCTTTCGCGCGCTGCTCTGCCGTGAGCACTGTCGAGATGTAGCCCATGTTCGAAATCGAGGGCTCGACGATCGCTGCGAAGCCGATGCCGTAGAGCCGCCCGTCGGCCCGCGCCGCGTGGCGCCGGCGCTGCATCTCGGCGAGCCCCCCTTCGCGTACCGCCAGTTCGAGCGCCGCCGGATAGTCGCCGGAGTCGAGCAACGCACCGGCCGCCGCACGATACGGAAACGCCTCAGGCGACACGAAGTTGCGCCGGTAGATGTCGAGCGGATCGATGCCGAGCTCGACCGAGATGCGCTGCACGAGGCGTTCGAGCGCGAAATACACCTGCGGACCGCCGAAACCGCGCACGAGACCGGCCGGCGTCTTGTTCGTCAGCACGACGCGGTTGCGCACCTTGAGATTACGCACCGCGTAGGCGCCGGTCAGGCAGCCATGCATGCGATAGAAGGTCGCCGGCTCCGGCGCGCGCAGATAGCCGCCGACGTCGTCGAACTGGTCGAGGGAAAGCGCCGTAATGCGTCCGTCAGCCTCGACCGCGGCCTCGATCGTCGCCATGCGGCCGGTCGCCGAGGTCGCACCCGCCAGATGCTCCAGGCGGTCTTCGACCCACTTTACCGGTGCGCCGGCCTTGCGCGACGCGAGGCACATCAGCACGATGTAGGGAAACACGCTCTGCTTCACGCCGAAGCTGCCACCCGAGTCGCGCGGCACCTTGTGGCGCAGGCGCGCACCCGGCACTTTCAGCGCCAGCGCAATCACCGCGTGCAGCGAGAACGGTCCCATGAAGTTCGACGTGACCTCGTAGCCCTCGTCGCCCAGCAGGTGTTCCGCGATGACCACTCCGCCCTCCATCGGGGTACAGGAGTTGCGGGGGTAATGTACGGTCAGCGCGACGTGATGCAGCGCGGACTGGAATGCGGCCTCGGGATCGCCATAGCGGAAACTGCGGTCGCTGACGATGTTCGTTCCGACCGCCGGATGCAGCACCGGCGCATCCTCGGCGATCGCCGAGGTAATCTCGACGACGGCCGGCAGCGGCTGGTAGTCGACACGGATCAGGTCGATCGCATCCTCGGCGAGATAGCGGTCCTCGGCGATCACCACGGCGACCGGCTCGCCGACGTAGCGCACGCGATCCACCGCGAGCGACCAGTGCTCCATCGGCTGCTTGACGCCGACGACGAAAGGCTGCGACCAACGGCGCACATCCTCGCCGGTAAGCACTGCGCGCACGCCCCGCGCCGCTTCGGCGGCCGCGATGTCGATACCTTTCAGAATCGCGTGCCCGTGCGGCGACCGCAGCACTGCGGCATGCAGGGTGCCCCGCTTGACGCCGAGGTCGTCGCCGTAGCGGCCGCGTCCGGTGAGGAGGGCCGCATCCTCGACGCGCTCGAGCGGACGCCCCACAAACGGGGCGTCCTGCCCCGCCTCCACCGCTCGAGCTTCGAGCTTCATCGTGCACACTGCGCGCGGTGGATCGGACAGATCCGGGGCGCACCGATGCGCCGCGGACAAAGGCGTTGCCTGTTCATGATCCTCCTCCATGTCCCGCGCCTCGACGGGCGCTTTGCCGTTTCCCCGGGCAGTGCCGGGGCGTGGCCGAACAATAGGGGAGGAGCGCGCGGAGATCCATACCGCGCAGTCTCAGGATTTACCTTGGAGTCTGATTATTTTGTCGCTGAAGCGGCTGCCGCGACGATGCGACGCCGGCGGTCAGGCGCGGGTTTCGACGACCGGATCGAGGACGTCCACGACCCGGCGGTATTCGCTCGGCGTCGTGCCCAGGTGTTGACGGAAGAAGCGCGTGAAATGCGCCTGTGCCAAAAAGCCGATGTCGAGCGAGATCTGGGCGAGCGAGACATTGCTGGCCGTCAGGTTGCGGATGGCACTCTCCATGCGCAGCACGTTCGCGTACACATTCGGCGTGAGTTTCGTACCGTTACGGAACAGGGCGAAGAAGTGCGCGCGCGACAAGCCGCACTGCGCCGCGAACTGATCCATATCGAGGGTGCTTCCGATATTCTCACGCATCAGTGCCATCGCCCGCCGGATCCGCGGGTCGATCGTCTGTCCGCGCGTCGCGCGCAGCAACTCGCCAAAGTTTCGCCACTCCGAGTTCCGGTCGATGATGCTGATCATCAGTTCGAACAGCTGCGACTCGAGCCGTGCCGTCGGGATGCTGTCCGATACGAGCATCTCGCTGGCGAGCTCGGCGGCGAGTTTGCGCGCTTCGCGCGAAAGGGCCACGCACGGATGCGGAAAGAAATGCGGATGCGCGCTCACCGTGAGTTGGCACTGGATTTCGGCTAACCAACCCGGCTCGATGTAGAGGGCGAGCAGGACCGTGTTGCCTATTTCTGGACGATGGCAAGCATAGGCATGCGGCTCCCAAGCATTGACAAGCACCACTGTTTCCGCCGTCAATGGCTGCAGATTGCCGCGCACCGAAAAGAAAGTATCGGGACCACTTACCTTGATCAGCGCATGGCAGTGATGGTGCGCGTGGGGGACCAAAGGCCTATCCATGTCGAGCAGCGCGACACGTCCGAACCGCCCCTGAAATATCTTGATTGCGCGTGACACCCGGTTACCTCGTTTCCGGAAATGCGGTCGCCGTTCCGGCGTCCGATGAACGCGAGCGAATCCACCACAATTCACGAACGATCATTTTCCCTTGTAACGCAGGGTGGACTGTTGTTCGGCCGGGAGGAACCCATCAGACATCTTTCGGATGCCCGGTCGTTCGATGACTGGTTTCCGGAAGCACGGGGCGCCAGCAGCTGGCGGTGGTCAGTGTGCATCGACCGGTTGTATCCCCCCGCGCGATAGCGGACAGTAGAAAGCTTTGGATCTTTAAGCGTCTACGAGCTTAGCTGCCGGCTCTTACAAGTCAAGCGTTCGGTGAGGTGCACGCGACTAACTGTTCCATAGTGGACTCAATACCGAAACCGCGAAATGCTCGAAAAGCAACCGCTTCCCAACGTCCGGCAATACAACGAACTGTACATGGCACTGACTGCGCAAATAGCGATCTATTTCAGCCTCATCCTCAAAAGCTCCCTCGCTGAGCATCCTTCTTCTCAGGCCGGACCTGTCTGGGTAACCCATCAAATGGTTGCGACACACGCGCTTCCGAATGCTGCGAGATTCCCCGACATAAACTGAATCTTCCGAGGCACTTCCAACCTCGCTGATACGATACACACCCGGTTCATCGGGCAGCAAGACAGCGACACGACCGGTTAGGGCGACGCAGTCGCCTTGCAGCAAGCTATCCAACATACCTTCATGGCTCTTCACCCGCTCCATCAACGTGCCGTTCAGCATGGGCGACCTCCGAGGTATACGCAAGATAATCGCATAGTCACGAAGCCATCTGCATTGACGATACTGCGAAGTGCGCCTGAGAGTGTACCGACAACAAGGCAGACGCAGTGCTGCCTGGACGGAGCACGTGGCTCGGCGAGCACGGGATGCCGCCGCAGTTCGTCGCGCTGCTCACAGAGGCGACGCAATACGGGACCAGAGCCTTCGAGCTCGTGGCGCTCGGCGCGTGGCGCGCCACGCGTATCCACTGGGACGGTACTATCATAAAGTCGCTACATCCTTCGCTGGCTTCCTGGTATCAGGGCTTCCTCTGCCGAGCTTTAGCGCAGAGACTAATCCATACGGGCTACGTACACATGAGGCTATCGCATCTTGTGGCTCGCGAGAAAGAGCATTAAGGCACGCTACGGAAAGGACAGGCAGGTTATAGACCCTTGCCCTCAGCCCAAATCCGGGTGCAGCATTAATCGCTGCTCGTCCGTCGGGATCTACTTGCAGGGATGCTCCAGCCGAACCAATTCTCTTTGTTCAGCTACCGGTGAATCATTCGTGTGAGAAGTCCAGCCGACCTTGGCTTTGGCAGTGCGTGCGGCAATAAGGAGGAGCGACATGAAGAACGCCATTCTTGCCATAGTCTTGACCTGCGCAAGCGTTGCGAGCATCGCACAGGAGCAAGCGACAAAGCTCTCACCACCCTATTTGGTCTCGGGCGGCCATCACTACATAGTTGGAGTCGTGTGGAACGGGGAGGCCGTTAAGCTCCTCCCTGCAGGGCTAAGAATCACACCAGAGCGAACCGGGGGCATTAATCTCGTATCCGATGCTGCGTACAACTACGACATGAGGCCCTACCAAGTTGGCTACATCTGGATTGATGTCGAAGGGCATGACTCCGCCGATGGCAGCAAAGCACGATATATCCTGAAAGCCGGTCACACAGCCGCAGCACCTATCAAAGCGCTATGGAAGGGAAATGGGGACATTGTGCCTGGCGATGTGCGGCTCGAAGGCGGGGAAGTTAAGCGGGGCACCAGCACTCGTAACGGGAAGGAGTGGATCGCTGTGACGATCAAGAGCAGCGACGAGTGCCAGAAGGTTGCTGGCACATTGAATTACGTGGTTACCGCTGAAGAAATGATCCAGATCCCGTGGGCAAGCATGGGCTGCAAAGCAGAGCCCGTGAGTGCAAGGCTCTCACTGCCTGAAGGCGAGAACGGCGCAGGATTGCAGCCGGACAAGCTGCTGTTTGCTGTTGAGGCAAAGGACAGCCGCTACGCACTGACGCTACCTGTACCAATGAAGTAGGTTGCTTCCAGCCGACGTAGTCCTGTCATACCACCGACGCGCGTTAAGCGCTGCAGTTTCTGCATCATGGTGTAGTGGGTCCGTCCGGACTCCTTCCAACTGCAATGTCCCGTCAGGGCGCATGAGCACAGTTGCGATATCCGCAAAGTAGGGCGTTTTCTTCTTCATCGTCGCTATTGCACTGTGAGCCTGGCAACGAGCTCTGCAGCTAATGCTCGTGCAAGCTTTTTGTCGGATGTACGGAGGCTCCGGCGAGTTTCCTTAACGCCCAGAACCGCCTGATACAGTAGCGGCACTACGAAGCGAAAGTAATACTGGGTCCCGTGCCGGGAACGAACGAGGTATGAAGCCATTGTGGAGCACCTTTATGGATCACCTTGGGCTCCAAGCTGGCGTAAGACGCTGAGGACGAAGGAAATGGTGCCGGATAGAGGAATCGAACCCCCGACCTTCGCATTACAAGTGCGCTGCTCTACCGACTGAGCTAATCCGGCACGCGGGAAAATTATAGCGGGGGCGCGGGGAACGCCCCGGAGTGCCTACTTGACGACCTGAAGCTTGGGCCGCCCGTTGCCGGGAGGCTTGGGCTTGTCGCCGCCGTTCGGATCGTCGCTGCCGGGCGGCACGACGGTGGCGCCGCCGTTGCCCGGACCGGTCTGAAAGGCGATGCCCTGGCCGTTCTCCTTGGCGAAGATGCCGGCCACCGCAGCGATGGGCACCGACACCTCGTGCGACACCCCGTTGAAGCGCGCCGAGAACTGGATGAGGTCGTTGCCGATCTTGAGGTTGCGCGTGGCGTCGGGACTGACGTTGAGCACGATCTCGCCGTTGCGCACGTACTCCATCGGTACCCGCGTGGCGCTGTCCACCTTCACCGCGACATACGGCGTGAAGCCGCAGTCGACGCACCACTCCCAGATGCCCCGGATCAGATAGGGAGTGGTGGAGACATCCTTCACTTACGCATCACCTTCTCGGAAGGCGTGAGCGCTTCGATGTAGGCCGGACGGCTGAAGATGCGCTCCGCGTACTTGAGCAACGATGCCGCGGGTTTGGGCAGCTGGATGCCGTAGTAGTCCAGGCGCCACAGCAGCGGCGCGATGGCCACGTCGAGCATGGAGAACTCGTCGCCCAGCATGTACTTCTGCTTCACGAATACCGGTGCGATCTGGGTGAGGCTGTCGCGGATCAGTCCGCGCGCCTTGTCGGCCGCCTTCTGCTGCCCCTTTTCGATCGTGTCGATGTGGCAGAACAGTTCCTGCTCGAAGCGGAACAGGAACAGGCGCGCGCGCGCGCGCATCACTGGGTCCGCAGGCATCAGCTGGGGATGGGGAAAGCGGTCGTCGATGTACTCGTTGATGATGTTCGACTCGTACAGGATCAGGTCGCGCTCGACCAGCACCGGAACGCGGTTGTACGGATTCATCACCGCGAGGTCTTCCGGCTTGTTGTACAGATCGACGTCCACGATCTGGAAATCCATTCCCTTCTCGTAGAGGACGATCCGGCAACGCTGGCTGAACGGGCAGGTCGTGCCCGAGTAGAGTGTCATCATGGTGTTGTTGGTACTCCCCCCGTCGGGTCAGTGGACGTCCTTCCAGTATTCTTTCTTGAGCAGGTACACCAGCACGAACAGCACACCCAGTCCGAGCAACACGCCGTATCCCATCTGCATGCGCTGGGTGCGCACCGGCTCGCCCATGAACACCAGGTAGTTCACGAGGTCCGCCACGAGCCGGTCGTACTCCGCGGGCGTCATCGTGCCCGGGGTGGCGAGCTCGAGCGTCTGGACGTGCTCGGTGCCGTGCGCGCCTTCGTGCTCGGTCACCTTCAGCACCTGCTGGCCCTGCTGCTCCCACAGCACGTGCGGCATCCCCACGCTGGGGAACACGACGTTGTTCCAGCCCGTGGGCCGCGACGGGTCGCGATAGAAGCCGCGCATGTAGGTGTAGAGCCAGTCCGCGCCGCGCGAGCGCGCGATCACGGACAGGTCCGGCGGCGCCGCGCCGAACCACTGGGCGGCGGTCTTCGCGGGCAGGGCAACCTTCATCGTGTCCCCCACCTTGTCGGTGGCGAACATCAGGTTGTCCTGGATCTGCTGCTCGGTCAGCCCGACATCGGTCAGACGGTTGTAGCGCATGTACTGCGCGCTGTGGCAGTTGAGGCAGTAGTTCACGAAGACCTGCGCCCCGCGCTGGATCGACGCCGCGTCCTTGATATCGATCGGCGCCCGGTCCAGCGGCAGTTCAGTGCTGGCCGCATGGACACCCAGCGGCAGCAGCAGGATGAGGAGGAGAAGCCTGGTCATGGTTTCGATGCGCACGGCGCGCTCCACGGATGCTCGGTTCAATGGGTCAACCGCTTGGGTTCCGGTTTGGTGCTGTCGATGCGGGTGTACCAGGGCATCAGCAGGAAGAACAGGAAGTACACCGCGGTGAACAGGCGCGCCAGGATCACTGCGGTGTCCATGCCGCCCACCTTGCCCAGGAAGTCGGTGGGCTTCACGCCCAGGTAGCCGAGCACCACGAAGCTCACCACGAACAGCGCCAGCGCGAACTTGTAGATCGGTCCGCGGTAGCGGATCGACTTCACAGGGCTGCGATCGAGCCAGGGCAGGAAGAACAGGATGACCACCGCCGCCCCCATCACCAGCACGCCCCAGAACTGGGTGCCTGCGAATGCCGGCACCGCCCGCAGCATCGCGTAGAAGGGCGTGAAGTACCACACCGGCGCGATGTGCGCGGGGGTCTTCAGCGGATCGGCGGGGATGAAGTTGTTGTACTCGAGGAAGTACCCGCCCATCTCGGGGGCGAAGAAGATGATGAAGCTGAACACGGCCAGGAAGACCACCACGCCGACCATGTCCTTGACCGTGTAGTAGGGATGGAACGGGATGCCGTCGAGCGGCTTGCCGGCC
>CAYLTE010000085.1:0-2340 GCA_964386195.1 uncultured Burkholderiales bacterium
GGAAGCTCTGAAGAACTGGTCATGACAGAAGACCGCGGCACGGATTTTGGGTTGAACGCGCCGAACGGCCCGGGGCTTTGCCCGAGCTCGACATTTTTCGCTTCAAATTCGCGTATTTCCCAATCTCCACCGACACCTCTCCTATGCTTTCAGCAATCGTCGTCGGACGATGTACAGGTTGGCAAGCGCGGCGGTCACTTCCAGCCGGTGCAGGTTCTTCGCCAGACCCCGATAACGGACTTTGCGGAAGCCAAAGATATTCTTGATCACGCCGAACACGTGCTCGACCTTGGCACGGACCCGCGACTTGTTGCGGTTCTTCGCCTTCTCGACCTCATTGATCCGGCCGTGGTAACGGTAGCGGCGATTAGTGAAGTCCCTGGCATTCGGGGCACGCGCGTGAATGACAGCGGTTTGGCCCTGATACCCCTGGTCGCCCCAGACCCGCGTCTCGTTGCCATGCAGCAAATACGGCAGTGCCTCGCGATCGTGTACGTTGGCCGCCGAGGCCAGCACCGTGTGAACCAGCTTCGTGCGGCTGTCCACGCCGACGTGCGCCTTCATGCCGAAGTACCACTGCTGCCCCTTCGCCGTCTGATGCATCTCCGGATCGCGCTGGCCGTCCCGGTTCTTGGTCGAGCTCGGCGCGCCGATGATCGTGGCGTCGACGATGGTCCCCTTCGTAATCTTGATGCCGCTGCGACGCAAGTGGTCGTTGACTGCCGTCAGCAACGTCTTGCCAAGCTTGTTCCGCTCCAGCAGATGCCGGAACTTGCAGACCGTGGTCTCGTCCGGCGCGCCTTCAACCCCCAGATCAATACCGACAAAGCCGCGCATCGCCACCGAGTCGTACAGCGCTTCCTCAACCGCCGGGTCCGACAGGTTGAACCACAACTGCAGAAAGTAGATCCGCAGCATCCGCTCCAGCGGAATCGGCGGACGCCCGCCGTTCTCGCTGATCTTCGGGTACACCGTCCGCACCGCTGCTGTCAGCTCCGGCCACGGAATGATCTCGTCCATGTCCGCCAGAAACCGCGCCCGCCGCGTGGTCTTCCCGTACTTCTCAAACCCCGTCAGCGTCTGCTGCTTCATCGTCGCGCTCACATGACCTCGAATGCTCAGTAAGACACTACAGGTAAATCAGAGTTTCCCTAACTGTCTGTAATAAAAGAAAGATTAACGTCCGGGCAATTAATCCCCAAGGGAGAGCCCGTTCCGCCACAATAAAGGGCTTTTGCCCATCCGCCGAGGTACCTGGAGCGATGACGGACAAGACCACCGAGACCCTGCCGCCGATCAACTGGGTGACGACCATCATGTTCGCGACGACCTTCCTGGTCGCCGTGACCGTGGTGCCCTGGTACGGCATCACCCACGGCTACAGCACCACGGCCTGGGTCGCCGCCCTGCTCTTCCTGGCTGCCAATGGCTTCTCGATCACCGCCGGCTACCACCGCCTTTGGGCACACCGGACCTACGAGGCCCACTGGTCGGTCCGCCTGGTGTTCATGGTCTTCGGCGCGATGGCGCTGCAGAACAGCATCCTGATCTGGGCGACGGACCACCGCCGCCACCACCGCTTCGTGGACCAGAACGACGCGGATCCCTACTCGGCCAAGCGCGGTTTCTGGTACTCGCACATCGGCTGGATGCTCCGTTACTGGCAGTCGGGCCGGAACGATTTCAGCAACGGCCGCGACCTCGAGGCCGACCCGCTGGTCCGCTTCCAGCACCGCTTCTACCTCCCGCTGGTGCTGGCCACCAACGTAGGGCTGCCGCTGGCCATCGGCTGGATCGCAGGCGACCTGTGGGGCGTGTTCCTGCTGGCCGGCGTGCTGCGCCTGGTGCTGAACCACCATTTCACCTTCTTCATCAACTCGCTGGCCCACATCTGGGGCACGCAGCCCTACAACGACAACAACACGGCACGGGACAACCCGGTGCTGGCGTTCCTGACCTATGGCGAGGGCTACCACAACTTCCACCACATCTTCGATCGCGACTATCGCAACGCGGTGCGCTGGTGGCAGTGGGACCCGACCAAGTGGCTGATCGCCTCCCTCTCGTGGGTCGGCCTGACGCGCAAGCTGCAGAAGGTGCCCGACGTCACCATCGAGCGGGCACGGATCGCGATGCAGTTCAGGCGGGCGCAGGCGGCGCTCGAACAGGGCCCGCGCGGTCCGCAGCTGCCCGATCTCGAAGCGCTGCGCGAGCGCGTGTCGCGCGAGTACGAGTCGTTCCAGGCAACGCTCGCCGAATGGTCACGGCTGCGCGAGGAGTGGTACGCGACCACGCGCCAGCACATCGAGGGGGCGCAGGGGCCATGTTCCTCGACGAACA
>CAYLTE010000085.1:2350-4973 GCA_964386195.1 uncultured Burkholderiales bacterium
TGCGCGAGATCGAGTACCGTCTGCGCATGCAGCGCCGCCGCATGCGGCTGCTGACCGAGCAGATCATGGCGCCGCGCGCCGTCCCTGCCTGAGGGCGGGAGCAGTTTCCCGCGCCGCAGGCGGCAGGAGGACGTTCATGTCCTGGGAACACCTCGAAATCGAGAAGGCCGGCGACGGCGTCGCCGTCCTCTGGCTCAACCGGCCCGACAAGCTCAACGCGCTGCACCGGCCGCTGTGGGACGACATCCCGGCGGCGGTGGCGGAACTCGACGCGGACGAGTCCACGCGAGTCATCGTGCTGGCCGGGCGGGGCAAGGGTTTCTGCGCCGGCATCGACCTCGTTGACCACGCACCGGCGCTGGCGGGCGGGGGCTCGATCTCCGGGCGCGGCGACACGCCCGTTGCACGCCGTCGCGCGCTTTACGACGACATCCGCCGCTACCAGCGGACGGCCAGCTGCTTCGAGGACACCGACAAGCCCGTCATCGCGGCCATCCACGGCGCCTGCCTCGGCGCCGGCGTCGACCTGGTCACCGCCTGCGATATCCGCATCGCGAGCGCCGAGGCGACCTTCTCCGTACGCGAGACGCGCATCGCGCTGGTGGCCGACATCGGTGTCCTGCAGCGCCTGCCCCGCATCGTCGGCGAGGGCGCAGCGCGCGACCTGGTCCTGACGGGCCGGGACATCGACGCCGCCCGGGCCGAAAGGATCGGGCTCGTGAGCGAGGTCCTGCCGGATGCCGGCGCCCTGTTCACGCGCGTTCGCGAACTGGCGGGGGCGATCGCCGCCCACTCGCCGCTCGCGACCCAGGGCGCGAAGCACGTGCTCAATGCGGCGCATCGCAGCAGCACGCGAGAGAGCCTCGACTACGTGGCGCTCTGGAACTCCGCGTTCCTGCATTCCGCCGACCTCGAGGAGGCCGTGCACGCCTTCATCGAGCGGCGGGCGCCGCGCTTCAAGGGCTCCTGATCGCGCCGGGCCCGCTGGTCCTGTCGCCGATCGGAGACAGCCGCGGTGTGCGCCGCTCCTCTGGTCCCGGCAGGCTCGGGCGGCTAGTCTAGGCAACCAAACCAGCGGAGGATCGTGTCATGGCGCTGTGGAAGGACGTCGCTGCGAAGGAACCGACCACCCCGGAGATCCCGGACCCTGCGCCGGCGGCACGGAGCCGTCCCGAGCCGGTGCCGGCCCCGGTCGAACCGTCACCGCGGCCGAGGCAGGACCTGAAGGAGTCCGTCATCGCGACCGGGCTGACCTTCGAAGGCAAGATCGAGGGTTCGGGGCATGTCCGGATCTCCGGCCGATTCAAGGGCGACGTCCAGGTGGACGGCACGCTGACCATCGACGCCGGAGCCCACCTCGGTGGGTCGGTGCGGGCCGGCGCCGTCATCGTGGCCGGCGAGCTCGAGGGCAACATCGAGTCCGCCCAGCGGGTCGAACTGCAGCAATCCGGCGTCATCAACGGTGACGTGACATCGGGGTCGCTGACCGTCGCGGCCGGCGCCCGCATGCGCGGACGCGCGGAGTTCGGCTGGAACGAGACCGGCAGCCCTCGCGCCGCAGACCGGAAGTAAGGCCCGGGCGGGCGCGCCATGAGCGTGCGGACCGCTACCGCCGGCAGGACCCGCGCCTGCCCCCACTGCCGCGCAACCATCCTGGAAAGCGCGGCGGTGTGCCCGGCCTGCCGCCATCACCTGCGCTTCGACCCGCGCAAGCCGGGCGAGCGCGCACAGCCGGGCGAGGTCGCCCTGGGCATCGAGGGCACGTTCAACCATCCGCCAGTCGGCGAACCCTGGGAGTATTCGGTCGTCGTCGTACTGCGCGACGGGCAGGGCGTGGAAATCGCCCGGAAGGTCGTCGGCGTCGGCTCGCTCACGCCGGGCGAGCAGCGCACCGTGAGCCTCTCCGTCGAGGTATTCAAGCCCGGCAACTGACTCACGGCGACTTCGCTTTCGCGCAGTACCCGGAAGGACCCCAGTGGCCCCGCATAGCCAAAGACCGGGAAGGAGTGTCCCAAGGCCGGGCACAACTGCCCTGCGCGACCGGACCCCGCCGACCGAACTTCGGACCGAACTGGCGCCGAAGGGCATGCGGGTCAAGGAGTCGGAGCGAGGCGGACCGAACTGCGGTCGAACCGGGCACCCCATGGGACCGGGAGGGATCGACCACTTTCCAGGCTCGCCGCCGGTGTCCTCCGGTCAGGGGCGCCTTAACGTTCACATGGTCCGACTGAGGCCGACCCAGTGCAGTCGGTCTCGCCGGACCTTTGCGGGACGTCGCGCACCGACACGGGCGCAGGACTGGTCCAAGGCCAGGTCCAGCGCCAGTTCCCGGGTTCCGCCACCGTCAAGATACTTTCGCGAACCTCCTCTGCGAGTGTAGGTGCCTAGCGCAACCCGATTGGAGTGCAACGTGAAGAAGCTACTGATGTCGACTTTGGTGATGGGCCTGGCCTCAGGCACGGTGATCGCCGGGAATACCCAGGATTCCACTCACCAGCAGCACGAGACGGCCGCGACTTCAGCCAAACCGGTGGCGACAAGACCCGCGACCGACGGAGTCATCCGGAAGATCGACCCCGCCGCAGGGACGATCACCGTGCAACACGGCCCAATTGAGAGTCTG
>CAYLTE010000085.1:4983-5250 GCA_964386195.1 uncultured Burkholderiales bacterium
CGATGCCGTACCAGGTCAAGGATCCCGAGATGCTCTCTGCGGCCAGGCCGGGTGACAAGATCAGGATGACGGTGGAGAACATCGGTGGGGCATTCACGATCGTCGCGCTGCAACGTGTCCCATGACGCCCAGTCAATGATGTTATGAACAGACTGTCGTGGACTGTGGCCGTCGCGGGTGCGGCGGTACTGGCCGCAGGTGTCATCGTCTACTCCGGAGTATTCAATGTCGCAGCTGACTCACCTCATTGGAACGCAGCATCCCGCG
>CAYLTE010000085.1:5260-15858 GCA_964386195.1 uncultured Burkholderiales bacterium
GACCGGTCCATCTCAGTCCGGGCGGACGGACAGACCGCACCCGATCTCGAGGATCGGGGTCTCATTGCGACCGGGGCCGAGCACTATTCCGAGATGTGCACCGGCTGCCACCTTGCGCCAGGCATGACGAACTCCGAACTTCGGCAAGGACTGTATCCGGTGCCTCCCGACTTCACCGCGGGTACGTCACTTCAGCCAGCCGAGGCCTTCTGGGTCATCAAACATGGCATCAAGATGTCTGCCATGCCTGCCTGGGGACCCACGCATGACGATCAGACCATCTGGGCGATCGTCGCATTCCTGCAGCAGTTGCCGACGCTCGATCCAGGGGAATACGCTGTGCTCACCGGCGCGTCGGACGCAGCCGATCACGATCATGACGTCGACCACCATGACCATGAGAACAGCCCTGACTCCGGAGAGTAGAGATCCAGGCCATGAGTGGAGCGCCTGACACCACGCTAGCAGCCCGTCGCCGGGTCATGATCGTCGAGGACGAAATCGATCTCGCACGCGTACTGAAGCGACATGTCGAGGGCATAGGATGCGAGGTCCAGTTAGCCGCAACCGGTGAGGAGGCGGTGGCTCTCGCACAAGAGAAATTTGACTTGGTACTGCTCGATGTGATGCTGCCGGGCATCGATGGCATGGAGGTCTGTCGTCGCGTCCGTTCACTCAACCGATATGTGCCGGTCCTCATGCTGACAGCCCGGTCGAGTGACATCGATAAGGTTATGGGCCTCGAGAGCGGCGCCGACGACTACCTGACAAAGCCTTTCAGCGTCCAGGAGCTCCTCGCCCGCATCAAGGCGATCTTCCGCCGCATGGAGGCGATGTCCTCACCCGAAGTAGCGCGTGAGCGCCCGATCGAGGTCGGGGATCAGATACACATCGAGCCGGGGACACGTGAGGTCCGGATTCGGGGGCAGCTGGTTGACTTGACACTGAAGGAGTTCGAGCTGCTGATGCACTTCGCCCGCAACCCAGGCCGGGTCTACTCGCGCGCACAACTGCTCGATGCCGTGTGGGGCTACGATCACGAGGGTTACGAACACGCCGTGAACTGCCATATAAACCGGTTACGCGCCAAGATCGAAGAGAATTCCAGCGAGCCGAAGCTATTGCTGACTGTCTGGGGTGTCGGTTACAGGTTTTCGCCTGACGCCACAGCTAAATGAATCTACCGCGGACACTGTTTGGGCGCCTGCTGCTCGTCTTCCTGCTGTTCAGCACCGTCATGACGGTGGCGTTGCTCTACGTGATGCAGATATCCCACCGGCAGTTCCACCTAGAGTTCGACCAGACCATCAACCGAGACCTGGCGCAAAAGTATGTGGCGGCGAACTTCCTGCTCACGGACCGCCCGCTCACGGTCGACACCTTGCACCAGGGCATCGAGAAGCTCGCAGCCGCGAACCCCGAGATCGACATCTACCTGCTCGACCATGAAGGCGGCATCGTCGCGGCTTCGGTGCCGGAGACCGACAGGCGCCGGACCCGTGTCGATCTGCAGCCGATCGAGGAATTCATTGCGGACGGCGAAGCGCCGATCCTTGCGGACAACCCACGCCTCGAGAGTGGCACGGATGTGTTCTCTGCAGCGCCGTTTCACGTCGCCGAGTGCCCTGCGGACTTCCTGTACCTCGTTCTCGGCCGAAGCGACGATGCACCGGGCGCATCCCGATTGCGCAGTTCCTTCGCCATCCGCGAAGGCGCGGCTTTCATCCTGCTGGCTGAGATCCTGTCCGTCGCGCTGAGTCTCTTCTTTCTACGGCTTCTGACGCGGAGGTTGAGCGTCCTGGAACAGACGATGTCCCTCTTCGAAGTCCTGAGCCCGGGACCGGCCAGGGCCACCCCCGAGCGTCGCGGCGGAGACGAAATAGACCGGCTGGAGGCGCTCTTCCGCGACCTCGCGGCAAGAATCGAGGCGCAGATGGCCCAACTCCAGTCGGTCGACTCAGCTCGGCGAGAGATGCTCGCCAACCTGTCGCACGACCTGCGCACCCCGATTACGACGTTGCTTGCGCACCTGGAGTCCCTGCAGATGGACGACCAGCCGCTGAGCGAAGAGGAGCGTCGGGAGTATGTCGCCGTCGCAATGCGCCAGAGCAAGCGAGTCGCGCGGCTCGTCGAACAGCTGCTGGAGGCTGCCAAGCTCGACGCCCAACAGGTCACTCCAAGTCCAGAGTCCTTCCCGATAGGCGAGCTCCTGCAGGACGTCGTTCAGAAGTTTTCTCTGGCGGCCCGTGAGCGAGGTGCAGCACTTGCATTGGAAGTGACGCCTGCGAACACGCGTGTCTTTGCGGACATTGCCCTGCTGGAACGAGTGTTCGACAACCTGATCGACAATGCACTCCGGCATACGCCGCAAGGGGGTCGCGTGGTGGTCAGCGCAACATTGAATGCAGGGCGGGTGCGCCTGGCGGTCGCGGACTCCGGGTCCGGCATGACACCGGAGGAAGCAGCTCGCGTATTTGACCGCTTCTATCGGGGAGACCTCGGCCGATCGACTGCCTCTGGTCAGGCGGGGCTCGGCCTGGCAATCGTGAGGAGCATCCTCGCGTTGCACGACGCGACCATATCGGTCGACACACGACCGGGTGAGGGCACCACTTTCCGCTTCGAATTGCCGGTCGAACCGGCCGACTGAGCTGTCGCGCTCGTGACATATACGTAGTCCGGCGTTCTGCGATAGTTGCGAGATAACTTGATCCGATCATGTCTCTCATGCGGATGCGGCTTGGCGCCAGGCGCCCGGAGGCAATCCGGCAAGGAACACACGTTGATAGGAGAGTCATGATGAATCGTTTAGTCACGATGTTGAGCGTCGGCGTTGCGGCAGTCATGTTGTCGGGTGGCGCATGGGCGGCCGACGCGGCGGCGGTGACCCCAGCGCAGATCGCGGCTGCAAAGACGCCGGCGGATCACGAGGCGATGGCGAAGTCGTATGACGCGGAGGCGACCGCCGCTGAAGCCAAGGCAGCTTCGCACGAGTCTATGGCGGCGACATATCGGACCGGTGGTGCGCCGAAGGGCAGCCATACGTCCATGGCCGGGCACTGCGAGAGGCTCGTGACACAGTACCGCGCGGTGGCCGATGAGAATCGTCAGCTCGCGGCTGCACACCGGCAAATGGCCAAGGATTGCTGCGCGCATTGACGTTTGTTGTCGGAGTATAGACCGGGGTTGTCGTCCTGCACGTCGGCTTGTGGTCCAGCGACCCTCCTTGGCCTGCGCCCGCACGACATCCGGGGGACGATCCAAGTACCGTTTTCCCATTTGGGCGAATCGCGGCGCCAGCTGCGCTGCCGCCGGTAGCTGGTTCGGCTGGGCCGCCGAGTTCGTCACACAATCGCTGGTGCGCCGGCGTGCAGATGGGGGCTTCGATGAGGCGGCTGCACAAACTATCAAGCGTGGCGCCTGCGATAGGTAATCACTGGGCAGCCGGACGGCGCTATGGTCTGTCGCTCATCGACCGTTCGGCCAGATGCACGGATGATTGAGCAGACACACCGCCTCCGCAGCCACGATGGCCCGCCAGCGAATGAAGGTGTGCCGAGGACGGCTCTCGCCCTGGTTGGAGGCGGCGCACGCGGACTCGCGCATCTCGGAGTGCTGGAGTTTCTTGAGGCGGAGGGGATACGCCCGACACTGCTGGCTGGTACGAGCATCGGCGGTTTGGTCGGCGCACTGAGCGCCACTGGTATGCCAGCCAAGGCGATCGTGTCCATTGCGCGCGGCTTCAGATTCCCGCGACGGCTAATACCCGGCCGGATCCTGGCGTGGGACGAAATCTTTCCGACGGCCGTCCCGATATTGCGCGGTCGAACATTCGAGGATCTCGAGATTCCGCTGGCAGTCTCCGCCGTCGACCTGATCGAGGGCGTGGAGGTCGTGCTGCACTCCGGTCCACTGCTCCCGGCGATCCGGGCGACCTGCGCAGTGCCTGGTGTTCTGGCGCCTGAACGACTCGACGGTCGCTACCTCGTCGACGGTGGCGTGATGAACGTGCTGCCGGTCGACCTGGCATGGTCGTGGGAGCCGGATGTCGTAATCGCCGTGAACATCATGTCCTCGCTGCGCCAGTCGGTGCATCTCGACTCGCGCTATGCGCGCATGACGAACGGTCTCGGCAGGATTCTGCCGAATCCGCTGACCGCGCACCTGGCCTACGAAGTCGCCATGCGTGCCGTGGAGGTCGCGCTCGACCGGCAGAGGGTGCTCGCGGTGGCGATGACCGGCCCCGAGGTCCTGATCGACGTCGACCTGGGCGATGTCGCTATCGGTGACTTCCATCGTCTCGACGAGATCGTCGAGATCGGCCGCCTCGCGTCGCGGGCGGCGCTGCCGCGGATTCGTGCTGCAATTGCCGCGGCAGTGTTCCCTCTGCAGCCCCCCCCTTCCGCTTTGCGCCGAACATCGACCCGGTCTGTCGGATGGTCATCAGTCCCGGTCGCGCGCGCGCGCGCCTCGAACGCGATGGGGTGACGTATTACTTCTGTTCCGTGAACTGTCGTGACTGCTTTGACCGTCATCCGCAACGTTACTCCGCGCATTGGGGCGGCTCGGGCTCGGCGCGGACTGGAGGAGTACCGCGTGATTCATGAGACGCGAACGACCGGTCGGTGGGCTGTCTGCGTGGCATTAGGTGTCGCGCTGATGTTCGGGGCTGCATATACCAACGCGGCCGACCACTCGGTCGCGGGCCCACCGCAACTTGCCGCACTCGTCAGCGAGGCGCTGGCCAACAATCCGGAAATCGCCGCGGCCCGGAGCGAGCTCGATGCGGCGCGCCAGCGGGTGGCCCCGGCGGGTGCCCTCGAGGATCCGATGCTCGAGGTCGGCATCATCACCGCCCCGCTCCCTTCGTTGAGCCTGCGGCGTGAAGAGATGACCATGAAGATGCTCGGGGTCGGGCAGAAGCTGCCGTTCCCGGGCAAGCGCGACCTGCGCCGCGCGGTCGCCACGGCCGACGCGAAGAGTATGGACTGGGCGGTTCAGGAGACCGTCAATCGCGTGGAGCGCGATGTACGGTTTACCTTCGAGGAACTCGCGTTCAACGCAGAGGCACAGCGAATCATCCTGCGTACCCGCGCGGAACTCGAGCAGCTCGCAGCGATCGCGAGGTCGCGGTACGAGGTAGGCCAAGCCGTGCAGAACGACGTGCTGGATGCTCAGACAGAGATCGAGCAACTAGGGGTGCGGTTACTACGGCTGGCGCGCGATGACGCGGTCCTGCAGAGCGAAATGCGACGTCTGCTGGGTCGCACCGATGCCACGGTGCCAATCAACGTCATGGCCCGGCAGCTGGCGGCAGGGCCGGAACTGGAACCCGGTCTCGTCGCCCTCGCGATGGACAGCCGGCCACAACTTCAGGCGCTTCAGGCGCGGGTGGACCGCAACCACAAGGCCCTCGATCTCGCGCAGCGGGAGTACTACCCGGACTTCGATTTGAAGCTGCAATACGGCCAGCGCGATCGCTCGCCCGATGGTATGCCACGGGACGACATGGTGAGTCTGATCGTGGGGATCAATCTGCCGATCTGGCGCAAGAGTCGGCTTGAGCCGCAAGTTGCGGAGGCTCGCGCGATGCGCAACCAGGCGCAAAGCATGCTGGCGGCGGAGCAGCTCGAGACGCGGGCTGCGCTCGATGCGCAGCTGGCGCTGGTAAGGCAGTGGCGCTCAACCACCGAGCTGTATCAAAGGACGCTGCTACCACAGGTGCGTGCGTCAGTGACGTCCGCCCTCGCGGCCTACCGCGTCGGCCGCGTCGACTTTCTGACATTGCGGCAGGCTCAGCTACGGGAGTTCGATGTCTCGATCGATCTCGCCGAGGCCATCGCCAACCACAACAAAGCGCTTGCCGAGGTCGACCTGCTGGTCGGGCACGGCGTGCCTTGATCGAGCAACGAATCGCCGGTGGAGTCAGTCGTGAACCGTAAACAGATCATCAGCATTGTATTGTCGACGGGCCTCGCACTTGCCGCCGGCTATTGGTGGGGGCACTCGAGGGCGACAGTTGGTCCCGAGCTCGCATCAACCGGTGCGGACGGCACCGCGGTGGCGGTTGACGGCGGTGTCGCCGCTGGGCAGCCGCGGCGAATCCTCTACTACCGCAACCCCATGGGGCTCAACGACACGTCCCCGGTGCCGAAGAAGGATTCCATGGGCATGGACTACATTCCGGTATACGAAGGCGACGCACCGGACGGTCCACAGATCAAAATCAGCCTAAACCGCCTTCAGACGCTTGGCGTGCGAACCGAGACGGCGGCCAGCCGCACGATGTCGCGCACGATCCGTGCCGTCGGCACTGTCGAGGCCAGCGAGCGCGGTCTATACACCGTCAGTCCGAAGTTCGAGGGCTGGATCACGACGTTGTTCGTGAACACAACCGGTGCCACCGTCACGCGCGGTCAACCGCTGCTCGCCGTTTACAGCCCTGAACTTGTTACAGCACAGGAGGAGTACCGCGTCGCAGTACAGACCGTGCATTCGATGCAGGATGCGTCTCCGAAGGCCCGGGCCAACATGCAGTCGCTAGTGGACGGTGCCGTCGAGCGGTTGCGCAATTGGGATATCGCTGAGACTGACTTGCGAGAGCTTAAGGCCGGCACAGGCTCTAAGCGCTCGCTTCTGCTGCGCTCACAGGCCGACGGCGTCGTTATCGAGATGATGGCCCGCGCCGGTATGCGTTTCATGCCCGGCGAACCGCTGTTCCAAATTGCGGACCTGTCGAGCGTCTGGGTCGTCGCAAACGTCTTCGAGCAGGATCTGTCACGGGTCAGCACCGGCCAGATCGCGGCTGTGTCGCTTGCGGCATATCCCGGGCGCACGTTTACGGGCAAGGTCACTTTCGTCTATCCAACGGTCGAGCCCGAAACACGAACCGCGCGTATCCGTATCGAGTTGCCCAACGAGCATGGACTGCTGAAGCCTGACCTGTATGGCACCGTCGAAATCGCGGCTGGCGCGACGGTGGCTGCGGTGTCGATTCCGGAATCCGCCGTACTGGACTCCGGAACGCGACAGATCGTGCTGATCGAACTCGGCGGCGGCGCATTCGAACCCCGGGAGGTCGAACTTGGCTCGCGTGGAGACGGTTACGTCGAGGTGGTGAAGGGCCTGTCCGACGGGGAGCGGGTCGTCGTCAATGGAAATTTCCTGATCGACGCCGAGAGCAACCTTAAGGCCGCACTGGGAACCCTGGGCGGGCACGCCACACACGGCGGGACAGCGTCGCCGGCCAGTGAGAGCTCTGTACCCGAGTCGCCCGCGCCCGGCTCCACGGTCCCAGCCGCCAACGAACACGCGGGGCACTGACATGCTCGCTCGTATCATCGAGTGGTCCCTGCGGCACGTCTTCCTCGTGTTGCTTGCGACTGGGTTCATCGTTGCGGCGGGTGTTTATGCGATCGTGCACACGCCGATCGACGCGCTACCGGATTTGTCCGATGTGCAGGTCATCGTCTACACGGAGTACCCCGGACAGGGTCCGCAGGTCGTCGAAGACCAGGTCACCTACCCATTGACGACGGCGATGCTGGCCGTGCCCCGGTCCAAGGTAGTGCGAGGCTTCTCGAATTTCGGCGTGTCATTCGTGTATGTGATCTTCGAGGACGGCACCGATATCTACTGGGCCAGATCTCGTGTGCTCGAGTATCTGAACTTCGCCGCAAGCCGCCTGCCGCGTGGGGTCACGCCTTCTCTCGGCCCGGACGCCACCGGTGTCGGATGGGTCTACCAGTATGTCCTACTGGGAGCGCAGCGTTCCCTTGCGGACCTGCGCGCCATCCAAGACTGGTTTGTGCGCTATCAGCTCACCAAGGCGCCGGGCGTCTCCGAGGTCGCAAGCATCGGCGGCTTCGTCAAGACCTACCAAGTCACCGTCGACCCGCAGAAGCTGCAAGCGTATGGGGTTCCCCTGCGGCAGGTGAGTGACGTCGTCCGAATGAGCAACCAGGACGTTGGCGGGCGTGTCGTCGAGATGGCCGAAACGGAGTACATCATCCGGGGACGGGGCTATCTGCAAGGAACCGACGATCTCGAGAGTCTCGTCATCAAGGCCGCTGCCGGTACGCCGGTGTTCCTGCGCGATATCGCCCGGGTCGAGCTGGTTCCGGATGAGCGCCGAGGCATCGCCGAACTAAACGGAGAGGGTGAAGTCGTCGGCGGTATCGTGGTGGCGCGATACGGACAGAACGCGCTCGACGTCATTCACAACCTCCAGCTCAAGATCGACGAGATCTCGTCGGGTCTGCCGGAGGGTGTGAGCCTGAAGGCTGTCTACGACCGTTCCGACCTCATCCATCGGGCGATCGAGACCCTGCGCCGCACGTTGATCGAAGAGAGTGTCATTGTTGCGCTCGTTTGCATCGTCTTCCTGTTGCATGCCCGCAGTGCACTCGTGGCCATCATCATGCTGCCGATTGGCGTCATGATCGCATTCATCTCGATGCGGGTGCTCGGGCTGAACTCCAATATCATGAGCTTGGGTGGCATCGCGATTGCGATTGGCGCCATGGTCGATGCCGCGATCGTGATGATCGAGAACGCGCACAAGCATCTTGAGCGGCTCAAGCCCGAAGAGCCGCGGCTCGGCGCCATCATTGCCTCGTGCCGCGAGGTCGGACCGGCACTGTTTTTCAGCCTGCTGATCATCACGGTGTCGTTCCTGCCGGTATTCACGCTTGAGTCGCAGGAAGGGCGGATGTTCCAGCCGCTTGCCTTTACCAAGACATTCGCGATGGCGGGCGCGGCAATACTCTCGATCACGCTCGTGCCGGTACTGATGCTGCTGTTCATCCGCGGGAACATCCCGTCGGAAATGAAGAATCCTATCGTGCGCGTCCTCATCTGGGTCTATCACCCCATCATCGAGTGGGTCCTGCGCTGGAAGAAGCTGACCATCGCACTGGCCGTCATCGTACTGGTGGTGAGCGCGTACCCGGCAATGCGGCTCGGCAGTGAATTCATGCCGGTGCTGAATGAAGGGACGTTCCTTTACATGCCGTCGACCCTACCAAGTATCTCGGTGACCAAGGCAGCCGAACTGCTGCAAATTCAGGATCGGATTCTCAAGACCTTTCCGGAGGTAGATTCGGTTTTTGGCAAGGCCGGCCGGGCCAACAGCGCGACGGATCCGGCACCGCTCGAAATGGCAGAGACCGTCATCAACCTCAAGCCCGAAAAGGAGTGGCGGCCTGGCATGACGACCGACAAGTTGATCGCTGAAATGGACCAGGCAATGCAGATTCCCGGCGTCAGCAATGCGTGGACAATGCCCATCAAGGCCCGCACTGACATGCTATCGACCGGCATCCGAACGCCGATTGGAATCAAGATCTTCGGCACCGACCTCGCGGAGATGGAACGGGTGGCAAAGGATATCGAGCGGGTGATCAAGACCGTTCCGGGCACAACCAGCGCCTATGCCGAGCGCATCACTGGCGGCTACTACCTTGACATTGAATCCAACCCGCTCGCGCTCGCCCGTTACGGCATCACAGTGGGCGACGTGCAGGAAGTGGTCGCGACTGCGCTCGGCGGTGATATGGTTACCACGACGGTGGAGGGACGGGAACGCTTCGGCGTCGGCGTCCGCTATCCGCGCGAGCTGCGTGCGGATCCAGACACCATTGCCCGCAGTGTCCTGGTGCCCATCATGGACGGCGGGATGGTGCCGCTCGGCCAGCTCGCCAAGCTGGTGCTGCGCAAGGGACCGCCGGCGATTCGCACCGAGAACGCGCTCCTCTCAGTTTATGTCTTTGTGGATATCCGCGGTCGTGACATTGGCGGCTACGTTGCCGATGCGCAGCGCGTGGTGCGCGAGCAGGTCAAGCTGGAGCCGGGGTACTACCTGGCGTGGAGCGGCCAGTTTGAGTACATGCAGCGGGCCGTCCAGAAGCTGAAGGTTGTAATTCCACTGACGCTGTTGATTGTCTTCGTGCTTCTGTACCTGAACTTCAGCCGCATTGGGGAGACGTTGATCGTGCTGCTCTCGGTTCCATTCTCACTGGTGGGCGGCGTCTGGCTGCTATACGCACTCGACTACAACCTGAGCGTTGCGGTGGCCGTTGGCTTCATCGCGCTGGTCGGCGTCGCGGCGGAGACCGGTGTAGTGATGCTGATCTATCTGAACAAGGCTCTCGAGGAGCATCGCACAAGATGCAAACAGGAAGGCCGGCCACTGACACGGGAGGACCTGCGCGAGGCCGTGATGGAGGGGGCCGTGCTGCGCGTGCGGCCGAAGATGATGACGGTGGTCGCGATCATGGCCGGACTTCTGCCAATCATGTGGGGCACCGGCACGGGCTCGGAAGTCATGCGGCGTATTGCAGCGCCGATGGTAGGCGGAATGGTGTCGGCGACGGTGCTTACGCTGATCGTGATCCCCGTGATCTATACATTGGTTGCTGAGGCTCGTCTCGCGCGGGCGTCGACGGATTCTTGACCCAAGGGAGCCACCGCGAGCCGTACACAGGCTGCGAGACAGCGAGGAGGCCGTATGAGGAATCATGGATCGACAACGTGGGTCATCGGCCTAGTGATGGCACTCGTGGCCGTGGCCTTCGTGGCGTGGAACATGCAGAGTGAGG
>CAYLTE010000086.1:0-15643 GCA_964386195.1 uncultured Burkholderiales bacterium
CCTCAACGCGCAGCTGCGCCGTCTCCGACAGGCGCAGGTCGGCCGGCACCGCGCTGCCGGCCTCGAGCAGGACGAGATCGCCGGGCACCAACTCCGCAGCGGCCACCTCGCGCACCGATCCGTCGCGCACCACGCGCGCATGCAGCGCCGCCATCGCCCGCAGCGCGGCGATGGCGCGCTCGGCCCGCCACGCCTGCACGAAGCCGATCAGGGCGTTGAGGACGACGATGACGAGAATGACCACGGCATCGGTCAGGTCTCCCAGCGTGCCGGACACCACTGCCGCCGCGAGCAGGATGAGGATCATGAGGTCCCGGAACTGGTCGAGCAGCAGGCGCCAGGGGCCTCTTCCGCCAATGGCAGCGATGGCGTTGGCGCCGTGCCGGACCCGCCGCTCGCTCACATCCGCGCTCGAAAGCCCCTTGCCGAGATCGCTGCCCCATCGCGCCGCGACCGCCTGCGCCTCCAGCCGGTGCCACTGCGCGGCCTCCGCGGGAGGCGGAAGCTCGCTCATGCCGCGCGCGCTGCGCTCCAGGTATCGCACTGGGCGCGGACGACGTCGTTGAGCGAGCGCGTGTGCTTGTACGTCTCGCGCAACCACGCGCTGTCGTTGCGTCCCGCTTCGACCTCGTCGCGCAGATCCTGCAGCGCCTGCGCGGCGGAAGCGTCCGAGGCGTAATGCCGGGCGAAATCCAGGGTGCGCAGCAGGTCTTCGCGCAGGGGCGTCTTCTCGCGCGTGGCCACGTCGATGAACTCGGCACCGATGCCGAAGCGGCACGCAAGGAAGCGGTTGTACCCGTATACACGGTACTGGTTCGGATCCAGAGGCGGAGGACCGCCGTCGACGAGGGCACGCACCAGGGCCTGCGCGAACGCCGCCAGTGCCGCCGCCCGCTCCACCGTGAGCGGGGTATCGCACACGCGGATCTCGATGGTGCCGAATTCCGGCTTGGGACGGATGTCCCAGTAGAAGTCCTTCATGCTCTCGACGACCTTCAGGCTGCGCATGTCGTCGAAATAGGTCTCGAACTCGGCCCAGCTGCGCACGGTGGGCATGCAGCCGGACAACGGAAAGGCGTTGACGCTGTTCAAGCGCGCCGAGTCGAAGCCGGTATCCACGCCCTGCAGGAACGGCGAGGCAGCCGACAGCACGATGAAGTGAGGCATGTAGCGCGCGAGTGCGTGCACCACGGCGACGGCCCGGTCGCCGCTTTCGCAGCCGATGTGGATGTGCTGCCCGAACACCGTGAACTGCTTGGCGAGGTAGCCGTAGAGCTCGCTCAGGTGATGGAAGCGCGGTGAATCGTAGATGCGCCGCTCGCTCCAGTGCTGGAACGGATGCGCGCCACCGCCGGCAATCCCGAGGTTCAGGCGCTCGGCCTGCGCCACCACGATGTCGCGCAGCGACACCAGTTCGGCGAGCAACTCCTCGTGCAGGGTGTGCACCCCGGTGCTGATCTCGAGCATGCTGCGCGTGATCTCGGGTTTGATGTCGCCGGCATGGGGTTGCTTGCCGAGCAGACGCAGCAGGTCCGGGGCACTGCCGGAGAGGTCGTAGTCCCGGCGGTTGACGATCTGCAATTCCAGCTCGACGCCGAACGTGAACGGCGCAGAGGACTTGAAGACGAGTTCGCTCATGTGGATCCCTCCTGACGCGCCTCGCCGCCCAGGACCAGTCCGAGCTGAACCAGAGCCGGACCCACCAGCGTCATCACCAGCACGCCGCCGAGCACGATGCCCGCGAGTTCCACCCCGAAGGCAGGATAGTGCTCGCTCGTGAAGTGGACCAGGACGACGGCGACTGCTGCCATGGGCGAGAGCAGCAGCGCGAGCAGGGCCGCTTTCCTGGGTGGCAGCGCGGACAGCGGCGCGAAGGCCAGCACGCCGAGCAGCTTGCCCACGAAGCGCCCCGCCAGGAAGGCGAGCGCCGGCAATCCGGCGAGCGCGACTTCGCTCCACTCCAGGTGGGCACCGGTGAGGACGAACAGCCCGACGATGAAGAACTGTGCATTGGTGCCGAACTCGACCGGCATCAGGTGCCTGCCGCGATCGCGATTCCTGGCCACGATCCCGAACGCGAGCAGAGTCAGCAGGACGGATACGCGCAGCGCGCCTGCCAATCCCACCAGCAGGAAGATCATCGATACCAGGAGGATGAACTGGAGCACTTCGCGCTTGCCCAGCCAGCGTGCGAAGGAGAGCGTGAGCGCACTCGCGGCGATGCCCAGCGCGAGGGCACCGGCGAGCAGGTAGGCCGGATGCAGCAGCATCACGTACAGCCCGCCGGCGTACTCCATGTGCAGGTTGGCGAGCAGCATGGTGACGGCGACGACCGAGAACATGCTGTTGAGCGCGGTCAGATTCACGGCATGCTCGGTCAGCGGACCGTCCGCACGCTGCTCGTGGAGCACCGCCAGCAGTACCGAAGGCGCGGTTCCCATGCCGATCGCGGCGGCCATCGCCGCCAGCAGCGGTGTCACCGCGAGCGCGCGCAGCGCGAGGTAGACGAGAAGGAATGCGAGCGCGCTTTCTGCGACGCTTGTGACGATGAGCCAGCGGTTCTTGCGCAGCCATGCCAGGTCCAGCCGCGAGCCCAGCTCGAACAGCACCAGCCCCAGGGCGATGTCGAGGACCACGCGCGCACTGTCGCGCATGCCGGCATCGAGGATCCCCAGCGCGCCGGGTCCGAGCAGCGTGCCGGCGAGCAGGAAGCCGGTGATGCGAGGCAGGTAGAGCACGCGCCGGAACAGTTCGCCGCATGCGAGACCGACGAGGAGAATGGCCCCCGCCCAGGTGAGTTCACCCAACGCGAACGGGAACGCCGGCAGGAAATCCAGTGCTTGCATCCTGGTCGGACTCCTCTACGTGTGCGAGTTGGGATGGCAGACCGGCGCGGCGGATGCCGGCGTCGCATGTGTAGTTCTTGCAGCGATGGCGCGGTGACAGGCACGCGGGCGACGAACACTCGACAGGGCCGTGCGGATCGCCGGCTGCGTCACCTCGAACTTCGCGCGCGGCGATCATGACCGCCCCGGCCCGAATCGACAACTGCGATTTCGTACAGTTCAGCGGTCAGTCGCGTACGAGCACGACGTGCACCCGGGTCGGACCGTGGATCCCGAGAACGAGCGTCAATTCGATGTCTGCTGTCCGGGACGGACCCGACACGAACGCCACCTGCCGCGGCAGTTCCCCGCGTTCGCGGCGCAGCAGATCCCATCCGTCCTCCATGCTGCGCACCAGCCGTGACACCGGCACGATGGCGACGTGCGTCTCGGGCAGGAGGCTGGTGGCGGGATGCGTGTGCGCACCCGACAGGAGCATGAGCGTGCCGGTCTCGGCCACCGCGCAGAACGTTCCAGTGATCCCCACCTTGTCGTCGCCGTTGGGCACACGGCCTTCGACGTCGAGTCCGGCGGCATTCCAGGGCAGCGTGCCGAACTCCGGCCAGCACACCCCGGCAGCAGGCAGTTGTCGCTCGGAAAGATAGCGCGCGAGCGCGGCCGGCACATCGTCGACGGCTGCGACCTCGTCGACGGTGGTGGACAGGATCTTGCACCGTTCCTTGAACCGCTCGACCGGATCCCAGGACATGGATGGCTGCGGTCCGCGAGGATGGGCGCGCAGTTTTTCGCGCATGTCGGCGCTCTGTCGCTCGCTCAGAGCCTCTTTGCGTCCCAGCGCCGTGCGGATGCGGCCGAGGATGTTGTCTCGTGCGCTCATGGTGTGCTCCTTGCAGTCCGGGTCGGGAGATCAGGCGGCGCCTGCCGCCGTGAACGCCTCAGGTGCGCTTGCGCTGCGCGTACAGCTCTCGAAACGTCTTGCCCGACGGAGCCGGCAGGTCGCGCTGCGCGGTCCATCCGCCGGCGGCGCCGGGCAGGCTGCGAATCGCCCCGTCGCGCCCGCCCATCGAGCGGCCCACGCGCGCCGCGATGCGGGTGAGGAGCGCATACACCTTCGGTCGCGCTGCCGCCCACGCCCACAAGTCGAGACCCACCCGTTCGCCCCACGGACGCAGCTTGCGTTCGAACTGGCGCTCGCGCAGCTTGCGCATGAGATCGGGCAGCGGAATCTTCACCGGACAGACAACCCCGCACTGGTTGCACATGGTCGCGGCATTGGGCAGGTCCAGCGCGTTCTCCAGGCCGGCGTAGGCCGGCGTGAGCACCGAACCGATGGGGCCGGGATAGACCCAGCCGTAGGGGTGGCCGCCCACGTTCTGGTAGACCGGGCAGTGGTTCATGCACGCGCCGCAGCGGATACAACGCAGCGCTTCGCGCAATTCCGATCCGAGCACGCGCGTGCGGCCGGAGTCGACGATGACGACGTGGAATTCCTCCGGCCCGTCGGTGTCTCCCGGCTGCTTCGGCCCGGTCGTGAAGCTCAGGTAGTTGCTGATCGACTGCGCGGTAGCCGAACGCGTCAGCAGGCGCAGGATGAAGGACACGTCCTCCAGCGTGGGCAGAACCTTCTCGATCCCCGCGATGGCCACGTGCACGCGCGGCATCGTCGTGCTCATCCGGCCGTTGCCCTCGTTGGTCACGATCATCGTCGTGCCGGTCTCGGCGATCAGGAAGTTCGCGCCGGTGATGCCCATGTCCGCCGTCAGGAAGTGGGGCCGCAGCATCTCGCGCGCCTCGCGCGTCAGTTCCGAGATGTCGGTCTTGCGCGCACGCCCGTGGCGCTGCTCGAACAGGTCGGCGACTTCGTCCTTGGTGCGATGGATGGCCGGCGCGATGATGTGCGAGGGCACGTCGCCGGACTGCTCGATGATGTACTCGCCCAGGTCGGTCTCACGCACCTCGACGCCGCCTGCCTGCAGATACTTGTTGAGGTTGGACTCCTCGCCCAGCATCGACTTCGACTTGATCACCTTGCGCACGTTGGCCGCCTTGGCGATCTCCAGGACGATGCGGTTCATGTCTTCGGACGTCTCGGCCCAGTGCACGCGCGCGCCGCGGGCCGTGGCGTTGCGTTCGAACTCCTCGAGCAGGAAGTCCAGGTGCTGGAGCGCATCGTCGCGCACCCGCTTCGCCGCCTCGCGGATGTCCTCGAAGTTGTCGAGTTCGGCCACCGAGGAGACGCGGCCCACGACCATGCGCGAGCGCAGGTTGGAGAGCGCCTTGCGCAGATGAGGATTGGCGAGCGACTCCGCAGCACGCCCCTTGAAGTTCTGAGAGCGCAGTTCCATGTCAGCCCTCCTCGCCCGTCTCGCCGGCCAGCACCTCGGCGACGTGCAAGACCTTGGTGCGGTTGTCGCCGCGCCGGCGCATGCGGCCCTCGATGTTGAGCATGCAACCGAGGTCGCCGAGTACGACCGCGTCGGCTGCCGTGGCCTGCACGTCGTCGCACTTCTGATCGCATATGCGCGCCGAGATGTCGCCGAACTTGACCGAGAAGGTGCCGCCGAAGCCGCAGCATTGCTCGGGCATGCTCATTTCCTTGACCGCCAGGCCGCGGACCTTGCCCAGCAGCGCGCGAGGCTGGCTCTTCACGCCCATCTCGCGCAGGCCCGAACAGGAATCGTGGTAGGTAACCGTGCCCTGGAACTCGCCGGGCACCTGTTCGATCTTGAGCACGTTGACCAGGAAGTCGGTCAGTTCCCACGTGCGCGCGATCAGCCACTCGACGTCGGCCGTCGCCTGCGGCACGTCGGACAGCAGTTCCGGATAGTGGGCCTTGATCATGCCGCTGCACGAGCCGGAGGGAATCACCACGTAGTCGCACTCCCTGAACTCGCCGAGCACCTTGCGCGCGAGCGCCTGCGCCGCCGCGCGGTCTCCGGAGTTGTAGCCTGGCTGGCCGCAACAGGTCTGCGTGGCCGGGACGATCACCTCACAGCCGGCACTCTCGAGAAGCTTCAGGGCGGCGAATCCGATGCGCGGACGCATCAGATCGACCAGGCAGGTGACGAACAGGCCGACGCGCATGTGGAAACGTAAGCGAAGAGTATCGGGGGCCGCAGAGGCGGCGCATCATAGCATGCGGGCGTGGCCGCCCCGCCGCACAGCGCGGTTGGAAACGCGACCTGCCAAACGAAAAGGCCCCGCGTGTGCGGGGCCCTGTATGCGGGTGGAAGCGGCGGGGGCTACATCAGACGCGGGCGGGCCGCGTGAACCGGCCTGGGCAGATCGAGGGTCTCCATCCAGGCCTTGATCCGATTGGCGTCGGCGATGCGCGTCACCTTGCCCAGCGAATCGAGCAGGACGATGATCACCGGCTTCGCGGCGATGCGCGCCTGCATGACCAGGCAGCGGCCGGCCTCGCTGATGTAGCCGGTCTTGGACAACCCGATCTCCCAGGTGCCGCTGCGCACCAGGGAATTGGAGTTCTGGAACGCCAGCGCCCGCGCACGCCTGCGATCGTGCACGGCGAGCCGGATCGAATCGGTGGTGGTGAAGTCGCGGATCAGGGTGTAGTTGTAGCTCGCATTGACCATGCGGGCCAGATCCAGCGCCGTCGAGACGTTCTGGGGATTCAACCCGGTCGGCTCGACCAAATGCGTGTCGCCCATCCCCAGTTCGCGGGCCTTGCGATTCATCGCGGCGACGAAAGCGCGGGAGCCTCCCGGGTAATGGCGCGAGAGCGCGGAGGCGGCGCGGTTCTCGGACGACATCAACGCCAGGCGCAGCATTTCCCGGCGGGGGAGGCGGATTCCGGGCCGCAGCCGGGAAGTCGTGCCTTTGAGGCGATCCACGTCCTCGCGCGAGATGGAGATGACCTCGTCGAGCGGAAGTCCGGCGTCGAGCACGACCATCGCCGTCATCAGCTTGGTGATCGAGGCGATGGGCATGACCGCCTGCGTGTTCTTCGCGTAGAGCAGGCTGCCGTCCTCCTGGTCGATGACCACGGCGGACGCCGCAACGATGTCCAGCGCGTCGTCGGAGACAGTGGCAGGAGAGGTCGCGAACTCCAGCTGTTGCTGCCGCTCAGCGGCAGACTGGATGTCGGTGACCGGCGCTCCGGTGATCACCACCGGGTCGGACACCTGGGCGAGCGCAAGCGCCGGGGCCAGCGAGGCAATAACGAGGAACAGTTTGCTGCGCATCACAACCTCGTGATTCTTTTCATTCGTCCCTGAGACCCGCTCGCGCGGCACGTGGCGGGGCGCCCATCGAAGTGCCAGATAACGGCGGGCGGCAGGCGGACTTAAAAGCAGAGACTATTCCAAGCCGGCGTCAACGGACTGAAAAGTACCAAAGATCAGATGTTAGGGCAACAATCCTAAGGCTTCTAATGAGGACATGACGCGCCGATGCGGTGCGGCCGCGAACGGGCTGTAAGTGAGGCCGACAACTGTTGCAGGATCGTGCTCAGGCCTGGCCCGCCCGGCACACGAGGAGGCTCTTGTCCTGCCCGTTGCCGCTTCCGTCAGGATCCCCGATCGGCTCGAGATCGCGCCAGTAACCGTTCACCTCGCGCCCCTCGGCATACGCGGGGAGCGCCTTCTCCACCGTGTTCAGCGGCGCGTCCAGGATGAGTCCGTAGTCGTCCTTCCTGCCGCCCCGCCCCGGCGCGAAATAGAACAGGTGCGCCGTCACGCCCTTGGCCAGCACGGCCTGGCCGACCTTGACGATCATCGCCTGCGCCTCCGCCTCGATGGGAGGCACGTCACCGGTCAGCTGAAGCGAGCAGTTCTCGACTTCCTTGACCAGTTCCGCCGCACTGAGGCCGGCCGCGGTGGCGGGAAGCGCCGCCGCGCAGAGCAGGAGGGACAGGAAACTACCCCACGAACGGACCATGAGCGACCCCGAAGAAAAGAAGAAAGCGCGTCGACGCATCGCGGCCGACCGGCGGCGACAGGATAGCAGCCGCACGCACGCTTCTGTGGGCATGCGCGCCGGTCGCCGCCTCACGGCGCGGCGGCCTCCATCTCGGCCGATCCGCGCTCGCGCTGTTGCAGGGCCCACATCTGCGCATAGGCGCCGCCCCGGGCGAGCAGTTCGAAGTGAGTGCCGCGCTCGGCGATTCGACCGTGGTCCATCACCAGGATCTGGTCGGCATCCACGACGGTGGAGAGGCGGTGGGCGATGATCAGGGTGGTACGCCCGCGGGCGATCCGGTCGAGTTCGGCCTGGATCGCCTTCTCGGACTTCGAATCCAGAGCCGAGGTGGCTTCGTCGAAGACGAAGATCCGGGGGTTCTTCAGGATCGCGCGTGCGATCGCCACACGCTGCTTCTCGCCGCCGGAGAGCTTGAGCCCGCGCTCCCCGACGGGCGTGTCGTAGCCCTGCGGCAGGCTCTCGATGAAATCGTGGATGTGCGCCGACTGCGCAGCGGCGATCACCGCTTCGCGCGGTCGGTCGGGATCGCCGTAGGCGATGTTGTAGAGAATGCTGTCGTTGAACAGCACCGTGTCCTGCGGAACGATGGCGATGGCGGCGCGTACGCTGTGCTGGGTGAGCTCGCGCAGGTCATGGCCATTGATCCGGATGCTCCCCTCGTTCACGTCGTAGAAGCGGAACAGCAGACGCGCCAGGGTGGACTTGCCCGAACCGCTGTGCCCGACGACGGCGACCGTCTTCCCCGCAGGGATCTCGAAGCTCACGTCGAACAGGATCTGGCGCCTCGGATCGTAGCTGAAGCCGACATGCTCGAAGCGCACGCTGGCCTCGCCCGGAGGCAGGTCGCATGCATCCGCGCGGTCTGCCACCTCGCGGTTGACGTCGAGCAGGCGGAACATGCGGTCCATGTCCGTCAGCGACTGTTTCACCTCGCGATACACCATGCCGAGAAAGTTGAGCGGGATGTACAGCTGGATCAGCAAGCCATTGACCAGCACCAGATCGCCCAGGGTCAGTTCGCGCTGGACCACCCCCTGCGCCACGAGGATCATCAGCAGCGTCAGGGCCACGGCGATGATCAGGCTCTGCCCGATGTTGAGCACGCCGAGCGACGCTTCGTTCCTCACCTCCGCAGTCTCGAACTTCTGCAGGTTGTCGTCGTAGCGTCGCGCCTCCCACTCCTCGTTGTTGAAGTACTTGACCGTCTCGTAGTTCAACAGGCTGTCGATGGCGCGGGTGTTGGCCTTCGAATCCAGATCGTTGGCCCGACGCCGGAAATCCATGCGCCACTCGGTGACGGTGATGGTGAAGCCGATGTAAATTGCCACCGCGGTGAAGGTCACCGCGGCGAAGCGCCAGTCGAAGCGCGTGAGCAGGACCGCCGCCACCAGGCCGAATTCCAGGATCACCGGGATGATCGAAAACAGCATGTAGTTCAGCAGCGTGGAGATGCCGCGGGTGCCGCGTTCGATGTCGCGCGTGAGACCGCCGGTCTGCCGGTCGAGGTGAAAGCGCAGCGAAAGCGCGTGCAGGTGACGGAACACCTGCAGCGCCGCGCGACGAATGGCCCGCTTGGCCACCCGCACGAACACCACGTCGCGCAGTTCCGCGAACAACGTGGTCGACAGGCGCAACAGCCCATAGATGGCGAGCAGCGCGAGCGGCAGGACGAGCACCGCCTGCCGGCTGTCGAGCGCGTCCACGATCTGCTTCATGACCAGCGGCACCGCGACGTTCGCGAGCTTGGCGGCCACCAGGAAGGACAGCGCGAGTGCCACGCGCCACTTGAACTCCCACAGGTAGGGAAGCAGCGAGCGGATCACCACCCAGTCGTTGCGGGCGTTCGCGCGCCCGTCGGCGCGGACGGCTGCCGAGCCGCCCGATTCGTGCGCAGAGGTCATCGTGGCGTTACCTGGGGGCACCACCTCTAGTTCGCAATGCCGAAACCGAAGTACACGCCGCCGTGCCGGTGGGGGTGCGTGCCGCACCACGCACCCGGACAGTAGTACGGGTTCCACGCCCACGGCGAACCGCTCCAGTGGTACGGCGAACCCCATGGATACCAGGGACTCCAGGGATAGGGGTCCCACAGCGACCATCCCCAGTTTCCGTAGCCCTGGGAAATTCCCCAGTGCAATGTCACCCGCGGAGGGTCCTCGTCCCAGTAGCGCGGCAGCTCGCGGCGTGACGCTCGCTGCGCCGGATCGAAGTCCTCCTGCCGCGGATCCACGTGCGCCGGCTCGGGGTATGCCGGCTCCGCGTGGGCGACTTCGCGTCCCAGCCAGCGCAGCGCGGCCGGTTCGCCTGCCTCTGCGGCCTGCTCGATCAGCGCCTGGGCGCGCTCGGGCTGCGCGGCGGGCCCGCTCGAGAGCAGTCGACCGAGTTCGAATTGCGCCCCCGCGTGTCCGCTGCGCGCCGCGCGCTCGAACCAGACCGCCGCCTCGCGCGGTTCCCGACGCGCCGCGCCCCTGCCTTCCAGGTAACGCAACCCGAGGCGATACTGGGCCTGTGCATCGCCGAGGTCGGCGGCACGCCTGAGCCAGCGCAGGGCCTGTTCCGCACTGCCTTGCGCGTCGTCGGACTCGTGCAGTCGCGCCAGCGCCATCGCTGCGCGCGGATCCGCATCCGCCGCGCGCACGTACTCGATCAGCGCGCGCTCGCGGTCTCCGCGCGCCTCGGCCGCACGCCCGGCCGAATAGTCGGCGTGCGCGAGCGCCGCGGGCAAGACGAAACAGACAGGCAGGAGGACGGCAGCAGGATGCACGCAGGGGAGCGACAGGCGACGGGAGTTCCATTCTAGCCCTGCGCAGGCATCCCGAACGTGCGGCCACGACCTCCTATAATGCGGGACCGTTCACCACAGGGGGAAACCGTGCGCCATGGCGCGTCGTGCAGGCAGGGGGGCTGGGCGCTCCTCTGGTGGCTGGTAGGCCTCGTGGCCGTCGCGGGTGTCGCGCTCGCAGTCTGGGTCTGGGCCATGTTCAGCTGGAGCTATTCCAATGGCGAGCGCGCAGGGTGGGTGCAGAAGCTCTCGCGCAAGGGATACCTGTGCAAGACGTGGGAGGGGGAGATGGCGATGGTGTCCCTGCCGGGCTCCGTCCCCGAGAAGTTCTTCTTCACCGTGTGGGACGACGAGACCGCCGCCCGGATCAATGCCGCGATGGGCAGGCGTGTCTCCCTCTACTACGAGGAGCACATACTTCTGCCCACGAACTGCTTCGGGGAGACGCGGCATTTCGTCAAGTCGATCAAGGTGATCGAGGGCGGCGAGGCACCCATCCCGATCCCCGGGGAGGCACGCGTGCCGACCCCCGGCGCGCCCGCCCCGCTTCCTTTGATCGGCGCGCCGGAATCCATGGAGAAGAACGAACGATGAAATCGGTCGAAGGCAGGGTGCTTCTCGTCACCGGGGCAGGCCGCGGCATCGGCGCTGCCTGCGCACTGCTCGGCGCGCGCGCCGGGTATCGCGTGTGCGTCAACTATTCTCGAAGCCGGGAGGCTGCCGAGGCGGTGGCAGCCCAGATCCGCGACGAGGGCGGCGAGGCGATCTGCGTGCAGGCCGATGTCGGGGACCGCGACGAGACGCGGCACCTGTTCCAAACCGTCGACCGGGAACTGGGCACGCTCGACGCGCTGATCAACAATGCGGGTGTCACCGGCCCCCTCACGCCGGTCGAGCAGATGGAGGAAGCGCCGCTGCACGCGCTCTTCGGCGTCAACGTCTACAGCCTGTTCTGGTGCTGTGCAGAGGCGGTGCGTCGCATGTCCACCCGCCACGGCGGCAAGGGCGGCGCGATCGTGAACGTGGGCTCCATTGCCGGCCGCTACGGCGGCATGCCGGGCATGGTCGCCTACGCGGCGAGCAAGGCGGCCGTCGACGGGTTCACGCTGGGACTGGCAAAGGAGGTGGGACGCGACGGCATCCGCGTCAACTGCCTGAGGCCGGGCACGACACGCACCGACATCATCGTCCCGCTTGGCGGCGAGGAACTCGCGGCCCGCGTAGCCGCTTCCACCCCGCTGGGCCGGCTCGGCACGCCGGAAGAGATCGCGCAGGCGATCCTGTGGCTGCTGTGCGACGAGGCCTCGTTCGTCCACGGCGCACTGCACGACGCCTCCGGCGGGCGCTGAGTCGACACACGTGAACCGAGGAGATCAATGAGCACTGTCGCACAGGTCCAGACGGACCACTACCTCATCGCCCTGCCCGTGACGCTTTCAGACAGCACGCACGGCGACATGACGCACTTCGAGCTGATCACGGCGCGCGTGCGCGACAGCGAAGGCGCGGAAGGCGTGGGCTACACCTACACCGTTGGCTGCAACGGCGCGGCGATCCACGCCACCATCGCGCGCGACCTCGCACCCCGCATCCAGGGGCAACGCGCCGATCTCATCGAATCGCTGTGGCAGAAGATGTGGTGGGCAACGCACTACGGCGGGCGCGGTGGCGCCGCGTCGATGGCCATCGCGGCCGTCGATATCGCGCTGTGGGACCTGAAGGCGCGCAAGTCCGGCGCGCCGCTGTGGACACTGCTGGGAGGATACGATGATCGCGTGCCCTGTTATGCGGGCGGCATCGACCTGTACTTTCCTCTCGACAAGCTGCTCGCGCAGACCGACGAGAATCTGCGCAAGGGCTTCCGGGCGATCAAGATGAAGGTCGGGCGGCCCCGTTTGTCCGAGGACGTCGCGCGCGTGAAGGCGATGCGCGAGCACCTGGGCGAGGACTTCCCGCTGATGGTCGATGCCAACATGCGCTGGACGCCGGACGAGGCGGTACGCGCCGCGCGCGCGCTGCAGGGCTCGGGCATCCACTGGCTCGAGGAACCCACCATTCCCGACGACGTCGAGGGCCACGCGCGCGTCGTGCGCGAAGGCGGCGTGCCGGTGGCGACCGGCGAGAATCTTCACACGCTCTACGAGTTCAAGCAGATGATCGCGGCGGGCGCGGTCACTTTTCCCGAACCGGACGTGACGGTCTGCGGCGGAGTCACCGGCTTCATGAAGGTGGCGAAGCTGGCGGAGGCTTTCAACCTGCCGGTCACTTCGCACGGCGCACACGACGTCACCGTCCACTGCCTGGCGGCTGCACCGAACCGCTCCTACCTGGAGGCGCACGGCTTCGGCCTCGATCGCTACATTGCCCATCCCCTGGAAATCCGCGACGGCTTCGCCATCGCGCCTGATCGATCCGGCCACGGCATCGAGTTCGACTGGAAGGGCCTGGCCGCGTGCAAGGCGTGACCGAGCGCTCGCGCGCAACGTGAGCGGCAGCGTGCAGCTGCCGAGCGCGATGCACGTGATCGAACGGGACTGGCTCAATGCCAATCACGTACTCTTCCTCGGCGAGGAGGCCGTCCTGATCGACAGCGGGCACCTCGGCGGGCTGGAGACCACCCGAGGCGAGGTGCAGCGTCTGCTCGGCACCCGCAGGCTCGACCTGCTGGTCAACACGCACTGCCACAGCGATCACATGGGCGGCAATGCCGCGCTGCGCCGAGAGCACGCCTGCCAGATCGCAATTCCCGAGGGCGAGGCGGCACGCGTGCAGACCTGGGATACGCGTGCGCTGTGGCTCGACTACGCTGGCCAGCGTGCCGAGCGCTTCGATTTCGACACGACCGTCGTGGCGGGCACGACGCTGCGCTGGGGCGGACTGGACTGGCAGGCACTCGCGGCGGCGGGACACGACGACGGCGCGCTGATGTTCCTCTGCGAGCGCGAGGGCATTCTCGTCTCCGGCGACGCCTTGTGGGCGCGCGGCTTCGGCGTGGTGCTCGCCGACCCGCCGGATGCGCTATCGGCCGCGCGCCGGACGCTCGAATCGATCTCGCGGCTCGACCTGCGTCTGGTCATCCCAGGTCACGGCGCGCCTTTCACGGACGTGCGCGGCGCCTTGTCCGCCAGCTTCGCACGCCTCGATGCACTCGAGTCCGACCCGGGGCGGCTCGCCCGCAGCGTCCTCAAGACGATGCTGTCGTTCAGCCTGCTCGAGCGAGGACCGATGCCGGAGGGTGCGGTGCGTGCTCTGGTCAGCAGCGCGCCGATCTACGCCGAGTACAACGAGCGCTTCCTTGGTCTGCCAGCGGAGCGCCTGTTCGACACGCTGGTACAAGATCTGCAGCGCGGCGGCGTGCTGGTCCGAAGCGAGGGCATGTTGCGCGCGGCTGGGTGAGCGTCGTTCAGGCGCCGGCGCGATCCTGGCCGGCCCGCGTGAGCAGCGCCGAGAGCGGTGCGTGATCCGAGATGCGCGCCCAGTGCATGCCGCGATGCACGTGCGCCAGCTTGACGCGGAAGCCGCGCACGTAAATGCGATCCAGGTGGAGCACCGGCAGCATCGCAGGAAAGCTGCGCGCCGGACCCCGTCCGGAGCTCTCGAACACCTCCGAAACGTTCAGCGAGCGTTCGAGCATGTGACTGGCACGCCGCGTCCAGTCGTTGAAGTCGCCCGCGATGATGAGGGGCGCATCGTGCGGCACGAGGCGGTCGATGCGGCTGACCAGTGCGCTCAATTGGCGCTCGCGCCACGCCCGGAACAGGCCCAGGTGCACGTTGATCGCGTGCAACGGCTGCGGCCAGCCGGGGATGCCGATCTCGCAATGGAGCAGACCGCGGCGTTCGAGCTGGTGGGCGGACACGTCCTCGTTGTCCCAGCGGCCGATCGGAAATTTCGACAGGATCGCATTGCCGTGGTGCGAGTCGTCCACCACGGCGTTGCGCCCGTAAGCGAAATCGTCCCAGACCTGATCCGCGAGGAATTCGTACTGGGGCGAAGTGGGCCAGTTGGCATGCCGCTCGGCGTGCCGGGCGTGGAATCCGACCACTTCCTGCAGGAACACCAGGTCCGGCTCGACCGCCTGCAGCCGCTCGCGCAGGTCGTGCAGCGACAGCCGCCGGTTGAACTGGGGGAATCCCTTGTGGATGTTATAGGTCAGCACGTGCAGGCTGTGATGGCCCGTGCGCCGGGTCTTCGAACCTCCCTCAGCCGATTCTTCCGCCTCCGGCTCCGCGGCCCGCTCGTTGTCTGACTTCATACCCCTGATTGCGTCATGGCGGGCAGACGGCGGATCGCTTCCGCGTTGCTCCACGAGAAACATCGATTGGCCGCATCCTCCCATGGCAGCCACTCGAACGCCAGATGTTCGCGCGGCTCGAGGCGGATCGGCAGTGGCTGCGGGAGGCACAGTCCGAATACGTGCTCCGCATTGTGCGTGACACCCGGCGCGTAGCGCCACCGCCACTGCGCGAAGATCTCGAACTCGTTTTGCAAATGCCAGTCCCGGAGGGCATAGCGCCGCGCGTCCAGGCCGGTCTCCTCGAACACCTCGCGCACGGCAGTCTGCTCCAGCGTCTCCCCCTCGTCCTGGCTGCCGGTCACCGACTGCCAGAATCCGGGATGATCCGCCCGCTCCAGCAGCAGCACCTGCAGCGCGGGGGTGTGGATCACCACCAGGACCGAGCGCGGGATCTTGTAAGGAGCCGCCACGTCAACCGCGTGAACCACGAAGGTCACGAAGGAACACGGGCGCCACGTCAACCGCGTGAACCACGAAGGTCACGAAGGAACACGAAGGAGTGCGGGAGCAATTGATCCATGCAGAGCTCTTGCTTTTCTTCGTGCTCTTCGTGCCCTTCGTGGTGAAACAGATTCACCCCTTCTCCGGTGTTCGCACCCGGATGTGCAGTTCGCGCAACTGCTTCTCGTCGACGTCGCTGGGCGCCTGGGTGAGCAGGCACTGGCCGCGCTGGGTCTTGGGGAAGGCGATCACGTCGCGGATCGACGTGGCGCCGCTCATCAAGGTGACGATGCGGTCCAGGCCGAAGGCGATGCCGCCGTGCGGCGGGGCGCCGTACTG
>CAYLTE010000087.1:0-15603 GCA_964386195.1 uncultured Burkholderiales bacterium
GGTGCGAGAGGATCGTCAGACGTTGTCCAAGGCTGTACTCCCCCCGGTAGACCGGTGCGTGCAGCCAGCGCATCTTGTTGCGGATACGGCGCGCGATGCCGGCGTCGGTGAGCAACGACCGGTACAGCGCCTGGTATGCGTCGACCATCGCGTGATAGTCCATGTTGAGGGGAATGATGTTGGTCCCCGGGCGCGTGTTGTCGGTGTCGTCGGCGCGCTCGATCAGCCGCCCCTCGCGCTGCAGCCGCTCGTACAGCGGCGTACGTGGGAGCGCCGTGAGCAGACCGACCATGGCGGCTTGGATGCCGGAATCCAGGATGAATCGGCGCTGGCGCTCGAATGTCTCGAGCGTGTCGGTGTCGAATCCCACGATGAACCCGGCGAGTACGTCGATCCCGTGCGAGTAGATTCTGCGCAGCGACCCCAGGATGTCCGTGCTCATGTTCTGCGTCTTGCGCGTGAGCTTCAGTGCCGCTTCGTCCGGCGACTCGATGCCGATGAACACCCACCCGAAGTTCGCCTCGCGCATGAGTTGCATCAGTTCCTCGTCCTGGGCGAGGTTCAGTGACGCTTCCGTGCCGAAGCTGAAGCGGTACCGGTGCCGCGCCTGGTATTGCGCGAGGAAGCGCAGCAGCGTCTTGGCCAGCGCGCGGTTGCCGATGAGGTTGTCGTCAACGAAGAACACCTGGCGTGCGCCCTGGGCCCGCAACGCGTCCAGTTCCCGTCCGATCTGTTCGACGCTCTTGGTGCGCGGCCGCCGCCCGAACATCACGATGATGTCGCAGAAATCGCACATGTACGGACAGCCCCGCGAGAATTGCATACTGGCGGTGTTGTACAAGTGCAGCTTGAGCAGGTCGAAGCGGGGCGTGGGCGAATCGGTGAGGGCAACCGTGCCGGTCTCGCGGTACAGGGCTTTCGGCGTGCCGTTGTCGAGATCGCGGCAGAACGCCGGCCATATGTACTCGGCTTCGCCGGCCACGGTCGTGTCCGCCAGGGACTCGTACTTCTCGGGGCACAGCGAGGCATAGCTGCCGCCCGCGACGACCCGGTAGCCCCGTCCCCGGTAGTACTCGAGCAACTCGCGCTGGCGCGGGAACTGCACGCCCATTCCGCACACTCCGATCAGGTCGACGTCCGGGTCGAGCGGGATGGATTCGACGTTCTCGTCCACGATCGAGACGTCCCAACCAGACGGGCAAAGCGCAGCGAGCGTGGCGAGCCCCAGCGGCGGATTCAGGCTGCGCTTGCCCGGTACGATTTCGTCCATGGCGAAGCGGAAGCTCCAGAAGCTGTCGGGAAAGCGAGGATTGACGAGAAGCAGTCGCATGGCAAGGAGAGGAGGTCGGGATTTCAGGGACAACTGGAAATTGCGCAAGGGTGCACCACAAGTGCACCTGCAATCCTGAATCTGGATCAATCAGACACGCGCCGATTCTGCTCATCGTCCGCTGTCGAGCCGCTGATCGCGCTCGCGTGAGCCGCACCGCGCACGACGCGCCGAACGCGGCGGTATGGAACGGGAGCCGGCTGGACTGACGGAGGTGGACGATGGCGCTTCTAACACACGATGACGAGTACGAAGGGCGGGTGCAGGTATGGCGTTGCATCGGCTGTGGCCGCATCGAAGGTCCTCAGCAGTGCATCGGTGTATGCCAGGACCGCAAGGTGGAACTGGTCGAGATGGAAGTCCACGCGCGCGCCCTGGCAGAGGTCGAGGATCTGCGTCGGGAAGTCGATGGCTTGCTCGCACTGGTGCGCCGACTGGCCACCGTCACGCCCCGTGAGGGAACGCACGAGCAGACCTATCTTGCCCTGCAGACTCAGGCGCGTACGCTGCTCACCGGCCTGTCCCGGCGCGAGCCGTGGCCGTAGGCTCCCGCGCCAGCTGTTGCACTGGGCGAGCTGTCGCAGCGGGCGGCGTGTGCGCGCACGGTGCGGCGGAGCGGATGTCTTTGATGCACGTTCAGACAAGTGCTGCGCGGTGGCGGCTGGATGGAAAATCATGAAACCGCGCAGCATGAATTACGCGCCTTCACTAGCTCGTATCGCGCAGTTGCGGCCTAACGACTCGTCCCCCGGGCAGGCATAGTGAGCTCCGGCACGTGCCCGTGCACGGCCTGGTGCAGCGGAGCGAGTACCGGCCCGCTGCGAATCCAATCGACGATAAGGAGGCAACATCATGCAGTGGGTCGATCCCGCGTTCTGCGACATTCGCCTGGGCTTCGAAGTCACCGCCTACGTGTACGTGCGCTGAGACGCAGGCGGGGCGGCCCATGGTCGCCCCGCGTGCAGCAAGGAGACTCGTCATGGATCGGACCGACACCGTCGTGGAGCGCAGCAGGCTTCCCGAACTCAATCCGATGTTCCGGTTGCGCTGGGAGCAGACGCAGGCTGCCTACGTGCTGCTGTACCCGGAAGGTGTCGTGAAGCTCAATCCCACTGCGGGGGAGATCCTGCGCAGGTGCGATGGCCAGCATACGGTCGGCCAGCTGACCGAAGAACTCCAGGACCTGTTCGCGGAAAGCCGGGATCGTGTCGAGCAGGGAGTGCAGAAATTTCTCGAGGTGTCGTATGCCAAAGGATGGATCCGGGATCGCTCTTGACGGACAGGGCAGACCGCTGTGGCTGGTGCTGGAGCTGACCTATCGCTGCCCGCTCAAGTGCGTGTGGTGCAACAACCCGCTCGATTTCCAGCGCTATGCCAGGCACGAATTGTCGACCGACGAGTGGAAGGACGTCCTGCGCCAGGCGCGTGACCTGGGGTCGCTGCAGCTCGGATTCTCCGGCGGCGAGCCGATGCTGCGCGAGGATCTGGAGGAGCTGGTGGCCTATGCCCAAGGACTGGGCTTCTACACCAACCTCATCACCTCGGGGATCGGACTGACCGAGGCGCGCCTGCGTGCGTTGAAGGATGCCGGACTCGAGCAGATCCAGCTCTCCCTGCAGTCGGCCGACCGAAGGCTCACCGACGAGCTGACAGGTGCCCGTGCCCACGACATCAAGCTCGACGTGGCGGCGCGCATCAAGGCACACGGCTTCCCGATGGTGCTCAACGTCCCGGTGGTGCGGCAGAACATCGATCAGGTGGAGCGCATCCTCGGCGTTGCCGAGTCGATCGGTGTGGACTATCTGGAGTTTGCCAACATCCAGTACTACAACTGGGCGCTACTCAACCGCGAGGCCTTGCTCCCAACGCGCGCGCAGATCGAGCATGCCGAGGCAGTGGTGCGCGCGGCGCGGGAGCGGCTGGGGCAGCGCATGACCATCTACTTCGTCATCCCGGACTACTACGAGGGACGACCGAAGGCATGCATGAACGGCTGGGGCACCATTCATCTGACCATCGCCCCCGACGGCGCGGCGCTGCCCTGCCAGGAGGTGCGGGTGATCGAAGGGCTGGAGTTCCCGACCGTGCGCGAGCAGCCGCTGGCGTGGATCTGGAACGATTCGCCCCTGTTCAGGAAATTCCGCGGCGACGACTGGATGAAGGAGCCGTGCCGCAGCTGCAGCGAGAAGGAGAAGGACTTCGGCGGGTGCCGCTGCCAGGCGTTCCTGCTCACCGGCGATGCCGCCAGCTGCGATCCGGCCTGTTCGCGTTCGCCGCACCATCACGTGATTGCCGAGGCGATCGAGGCGGCTCGTTCGACCGCGCGGCCGCGCCGCCCCCTCATCCGCAGGCAGCGCGATGCGCTGTCCACCTCGCTGTGACGGCCCCGGGATCGGCGGGTACGCCGCGCGCGGATGCCGGGCGGGCGCGCGTGGCGCGGCGGACGCGGCCCATCGGTCACCCGTTCGACAGCGCGGCAGGCACCATCGCGCTCGGGGTGGCGCTCAGCGTCCTGCTGCTGGCGCTGCTGCGCCTGATGAGCGCCTGAGCGCAGACGGCATGGACGCACAGGCGATCGATTGGGCGCTGCGAACCCTGCACTTCGCCGCGGGCATCGTCTGGATCGGGCACAACTACGCCAACGTGGCCCAACGACCGAACTGGCGCCCGATCGCGCGCGAGGAACTGACCGATCCGTCCAGTCCCGGCTTCATGGCGCGGTTGACCCGCGAGCACGGCGTGTTCCGCTGGGCCGCGGTGCTGACCTGGCTTGCCGGGATCGCGCTCCTGTGGCGCAAGGACTGGCTGCTGCCGGCGCTGACGCTGGAGGGGCCGCTGGCAGGGATCGGCATGGGCACCTGGATCGGCACGATCATGGTGCTCAATCTGTGGTTGGTGTTGTGGCCCCATCAGAAGAAGGTGCTCGGCTTCCGACCTGCTCCGGTCGAGGAGCGGTTGCGCTGTGCGCGCATCACGTTCCTTTCCTCGCGCACCAACACCATGCTGTCGATTCCGCTGCTGGTGTTCATGGCCTCCAGCCACCACAGTGCACTCGTCGTCGGCTGAAGCCGGCATGCAGGCGGTGCGATGCGCTGGCCCGACGGGAGTGTGCAGCTTCTCCGCGTCGCAGTCGCGCTTGCCCCGCCCGGTGCACGCGCGCATCCGCGAAGAGATCGGTGCAACGTGCGACAGCCGGTCGGTCCTGACCCTGCCGTTTACCGACGGCCGCTTCCGTGGCTTGCGCGATGCCGCCGAGCATCGCCTGCGCACCCTGCTCGAGATGCCGGACGGGTGGGAGGTGCTGTTCATGCAGGGTGGAGCGAGTGCGCAGTTCGGACTGGTGCCGCTCAACCTCGCATCGCCGGGTGCCGTGGCCGACTACGTGCAGACCGGCCATTGGTCCAGTCGGGCGATGGACGAGGCAGCCGGTTTCGTCCGTGTTGCCCTGGCGGCGACCAGTTCGAATCGGCAGTTCGACCACGTGCCCGATCCCGCCTCCTGGCGTCACACGCCGGGAGCGGCTTACCTGCACGTGACCGACAACGAGACGGCCGACGGCGTCCAGCACCACCGCGTATCGCACGGGGTCCACGCGCCGCTGGTGTCGGATATGACCTCCAGCTTCCTCACCCGGCGCGTGGCGCTCTCCGCGTATGGCGTCATCTACGCCGGTGCACAGAAGAACCTGGGCGTGGCCGGGTTGACCGTCGTGCTGGTGCGGCGCGATCTGCTCGGTCGGCCACACACCTGGGTGCCGGCGCCGTTCGACTACGGCCGCCAGGCCGTTGCGGATTCGATGGTCAACACCCCGCCGACGTTCGCTATCTACGTCGCGGGCCTGGTGTTCGAGTGGCTGATCGAGCAGGGTGGTCTCCCCGCCATGGAGGCACTGTCTGAGCGCAAGAGCGATGCGCTGTATGCTGCCATCGATGGCAGCGACGGCTTCTTCCGCTGTCGTGCCCAGGCCGGGTCGCGCTCGCGCGTGAGCGTCTGCTTCGAGCTTGCAGACGCGGCGCTCACGTCGGTGTTCCTGAGCTCGGCGCACGAGGAAGGCCTGGAAGGCCTCGCCGGACACGGCCGCGTCGGGGGCTTGCGCGCGGGGCTGTACAACGCCGTGTCGCGAGAGGATGTCGACGTGCTGATCGATTTCATGCGCGACTTCCGCCGGCGCTACCAGTGATCGATGCACGTTGCGTGGAGCGTGCCCTGGGACGACCGGTATCCGGCCTGAGGCTGTGCGCTCCCGTGGGTCTTGCGGCCGGGTTCGATCGCGACGGCAGGTTCCTGCGGCAGGCGGCGGACTGGGGGTTTGGATTCCTCGAAATCGGGACATTCACGCCAGCGGCACGACCGGGACACAATCCGGGCGTGTCTCACGCCGCGGCAGTGCTGCATGCCCACCCCGCGCCTGCACGGCGACTGGCGATAGGCGTGAACGTGGGCGCGAGCATGGATGTGCCACCCGCGCGTGCGTGGCGCGACTACGCCTGCGCGGTCATCGCGCTGTGGTCCTGCGCCGACTACGTCGTGCTCAACTTCTCGGCGCAGAACGCAGGTGCGTTGCGCGATCCAGACCGTCGCGGGGCACTGCGCGATCTTCTTCGACGGGTGCAACGGTGTTGCACGGCTTTGCGTGCATCGAGCGGACGTCGCACGCCGGTGTTGGTGAAGTGGCCGGTGAATGCGTCCGACGTGCCGGAAGCCGTGGACATCGCCGCGGATGTGCGCGCGCTCGGCTATGACGGGTTGCTTGCCGCCTTCGACACCGACGCCTCGTCGGGCCAGTGGGACACTTGGGTGCCAGCTGCCTGCCGAGCCATCGTTGCGCAGTGTCCTGCGCTGCCGCTCATCGCGGTGGGCGGCGTCGATCGCGCCGAACGTGCAATGGCGTTGAAGCACGCCGGCGCTGCCGCAGTGCAGATGTATCGCGGCTTCGTCGAGGGCGGTCCGGCACGTGTGGCGGAGGTGGTCCGCGCCTGGTCCGCCGATCGAATCAGGGATTAGCCTTGAGGAAAGCAATGATCTTGCGTCGCACCTCGGGATCGGGTTGCCGGTAATACATCACCACGCCTGGCACCCAGGCCTGGGTGTCGCGGATCCACCAGTCGAGCGTCCCCTCCGTCCACACCATGCCCTTCAGCGCATCCAGGAAGGCGCGCGAATACTCGAAGTCCGGCGCGGTGCCGGCTTCGCGGCCGATGATCCCTCGTAAATTAGGACCGAAAGGCGGTGCGAACGCCAGCTGTCCCTTGAGGTCGCCGGCGGTCATCGACGCGGTAAGGGCGTGCGCCACCAGCACCACCACTGGCCGGTTCGGCTCCAACCTCGCCTGCTGAGGCTCATTGAACCCATGACACATCCTGCAGTGGGCGATGTAGAGCTTTTCTCCCTCGGCCACGTCCGACTGCGCGCGGGCGGTGGTGCACAAGCCGAGGATGAAGACCAGGAATGTCAGGCAGCGGACTAGGCGCATGGTTTGACTCCTGAAAACCTGTCGAGCTGGGTGACCGGTGTCACGACCCCATCATGCCAGCCCCTGATGGACGACGGGGGTGTCGACCCTCGTCCGCCGTCTAAATGGCAGAAGAATGATAGCGCCGAACACGGACTTCGCCTTCACCTGTATTCATGGTTCTCGCTGGATACGAGACGTCGGTAAGCACGCTGGTCCGTCAGCAGAGCGGGCTCCGGCGACCCCCGGATGAAACCCTCCATTTCGCGGGATCGAATTCAACCCTGTTGCGCGATGGTAGTTCTTCCGACCGATGCCCCGGATAATCGCGCTCGACTAGACTGTCGACATGAACGCCCCAGCCTCGCCCGCGCTGCCTCTGGCGCGCGTGCCGCTCTTCTATCTCGGCTTCCGGCCCTTCTACCTTCTCGCAGCGCTGCTCGCCGCCTTGTCCGTGCCCTGGTGGCTGCTGCAGCATCGCCTGGGGCTCGGCGGCGGGGTCCTGCCGGGCATGACCTGGCACGGTCACGAGATGCTGTTCGGCTTCGCCGCGGCGGTGATCGTGGGCTTTCTCTATACCGCGGCGCGCAACTGGACCGGACTGCCCACGCCTTCCGGTGCGGTGCTCGCAGCGCTCGCGGCGCTGTGGATTGGCGGTCGCATCCTTCTGCTCACCGGACCCGGCTGGCTCGCCGCGGCGGTGGACGTCGCCTTCCTGCCCGCCGCCGCCGTCGGCCTGTGGATTCCGCTTCAACGTGCGCGCAATCGCAACCGCTTCATGGTTGGCATCCTCGTGCTGCTGTCGGGGTGCAATCTCGCGTTCCACCTCGCCGCGCACGGGGTGCTCGACGTTGCGCCCGGAAGCTTCACCAGAGCCGGCATCTATCTGGTTGTCTTCCTCGTTGCCCTCATGGCGGGCAGGGTGGTGCCCAGCTTCACCCGCAATGCACTGCCGGCTGCACGCATTCGCACCTCGCCCCGCCTCGATCGTGCTGCCATGGTCGGCCTGGCCGCCGTGCTGCTCGCGCATGCGCTCGGATCGTCCGGTGCGTCGGTGGGCGTGCTCGCACTCGTCGCGGCACTGCTTCACGCGCTGCGGCTCTGGACCTGGGATCCCTGGTGCACCCGTACGCGGCCGATCCTGTGGATCCTCCACCTGTCCTACCTGTGGATTCCCGCCGGACTGCTGCTGCTCGCCGCGGCTGAATTCGGATGGGCGCCCGAACTGGCCTCGCTGCATGCACTCGGTGTAGGCGCCGTTGGCGGCATGATCGTCGGCATGATCACGCGCACGGCGCTCGGCCACACCGGACGCCCGCTGCACGCCGGGCCGATGGAGACCTCGGCATACGTCCTGGTTCAGGCCGCCGCACTGCTGCGCGTGCTTCCGCTGCTGGTCGTGCCCGCGCTGTATCCCTCGGCGCTCGCACTGTCCGGCGCATTGTGGTCGGCTGCCTTCGTCCTCTACCTGGTGCGCTATACACCGCTGCTTACCAGCGCCCGCCCGGACGGAAAGCCCGGCTGAGAAAGCCGTATCGCGGCGACTTGCCCGACCCTCGATACCGCGCTAGGCTGAATGCTGGCGGCGCGATCGAGCGCCCGAGGAGGCCGGATGCCGGACGGGAAGCCGGGCGACAGACGTGCGTTTCTTCGCCAATGCGTCGGTCTGGCGAGTTCCGCCGGCGTGGTCGGGCTGCTGCTCGCCGCGCACGGCCGTCAGGCGCAGGCGCTCCCTGCCTGGGCGGTCCGACCGCCCGGGGCGCTCGACGAAGACGCGTTCTCGGCGGCATGCGTGCGCTGTGGCCTGTGCGTGCGCGCTTGTCCGTTCGACATCCTCCACCTTGCGACGCCGGGCGACGGCGTCACGGTCGGCACACCGTATTTCGTGGCGCGCCGGGGTGCGTGCGAGATGTGCGAGGACATCCCCTGCGTGGTGGCCTGTCCCACGGGCGCGCTGGATCATGCGCTTCGCGACATCGATGAGGCGCGCATGGGCGTGGCGGTGCTCACCGGTCGCGACACGTGCTATGCGGTGGCCCATCAGACGGGATGCCGCGCCTGTTACCTCGCCTGTCCGATCAAGGGGGAGGCGATCACCATGGAACGTCGCCACGCGGGCGAGCGCGGCTACTTCGAACCGACGGTGCACAGCGATGCATGCACCGGCTGCGGCAAGTGCGAGCAGGCGTGCGTGACCGAACAGGCCTCGATCAAGGTGCTGCCGCTCGCACTGGCGCGTCGCGACCCGTCGTCGGTGCCGTGATGCTCGGGTCTCGCAGGCCGATTGCTTCACCGGTCTCTCCACCGGTCTCTCCATCGGGCGTGCTCGCGCGCAATCGCTGGCTGCTGGCGCGCCGTGCGGTGCAGGCCGGCGTCCTCGCGTTGTTCCTGATCGGCCCCTGGTATGGCATCTGGTGGGTGAAGGGCAACCTTGCCTCCAGCACACTGCTCGATACGGTCGGCCTGACCGATCCGCTGATCGTGCTGCAATCCCTTGCGGCGGGTCACGCGCCGCTCGCTGCCGCGCTGAGCGGTGCGGCGATCGTGCTCGTCTTCTACGTCGTGCTCGGCGGGCGCGTGTACTGTTCATGGGTGTGCCCGATCAACGTGGCCGCCGACGCGGCCGCCTGGATGCGGCAGCGGCTGCGCATCGGGCCGGGGTGGCAGCCGCGCCGGACGCTGCGCTACTGGATCCTGGCGACGACCCTGGCGGTGTCCGCGCTCACCGGCACCATCGCATGGGAACTGGTCAACCCCATCACCTATCTGCACCGGGGTCTCGTGTTCGGCCTCGGGCTGGCCTGGCTGGTCGTGCTCGCGGTATTCCTGTTCGATCTGCTGGTGAGTCGCCGCGGATGGTGTAGCCACCTGTGTCCGGTCGGGGCGTTCTATGGCGTCGTCGGTCGTGCTTCCCTGCTGCGTGTGAATGCCCGCAAGAGACAGGCTTGTACCGATTGCGGCGACTGCTATCGCGTCTGTCCCGAGCCGCATGTACTGGTGCCGGCGCTCAAGCCGCCCACGCCCGAATCATCGGTGGTGGTGCGCAGCGGAGACTGTACCAACTGCGGGCGCTGCATCGACGTATGCGCTGAGGACGTGCTGCACTTCGGCACGCGGTTCTCGGTGCGCAGCTGATCCGCGACGTCGCACGCGCGAATCAACGCAACAGCAGTCCCCCGTGACTCCCAGCCGTGGCACCTACCACTGTGACCAGGCTCGCTGCCAGCAGCAGCCAATGAAGCCGCTGCACCAGGGCGAAGGTTCCCTCCGGATCGCGTGCGTGGCGCGCCTCCAGCCAGCGATGCAGCACCAGGGGTTCGAGCACGAACAGCATCAGGGTGAACAGGGCCCATACCAGCACCATCGCGTGCATCCACCAGAAGCTGGCGTCGGCGAAGCGTGCCCACAATCCGAAGCGGTGCGTCATCCAGAAGCCGCTGGCCCCTGCGAGCAGCGTAGTCGCCCGCGCCTGCCAGGCAAACCGCCGTTCGATGCGATCGAAGAATGCCAGTCGCTGCGGCGCAGGCACCTGGCGTCGCACCGCCGGCAGCAGCACCGCCGTGACGAAGGCCACGCCGCCGATCCACAGCACGACCGCCAGCACGTGCAGGGCGCGAGCGAAGGCGAACTCGTTCACTGGAGGAGATCGACCGCGAATCCGCGCGCGTCGCTGCCACCCTTTCCGGTGGAGACGAACGTGCCCTGCGCCAGATCGAGCACCGCGACTTCCCCTTCCTCGATCAGGTAGTGCCAGCCGTGCAGGAACAACTCGCTGCGCTCGACGCGCGATGACACGATCGGGTACTGCATCAGCCGCTCGAGTTGCAGGACGACCGAGCGCTGCTCCGTGCGTCGCAGGGCTTCGGGCGTGGGTCGAACGGGCAGGCAGGCCTCGCGTCCCAGCTCCAGCCATCTGGCCAGATGCGGCGCCTGCTCGGGCGCATCGTCGTATAGCGCGCGGATGCCGCCGCAGTGGCTGTGACCGCACACGACGATGTCGTGCACGTGCAGATTGAGCACGGCGAACTCGATCGCCGCGCATGTTCCGTGATAGCCGTGCGAGGCATCCCACGGCGGCACGAAGTTCGCCACGTTGCGCACCACGAACAGTTCGCCGGGGCCGCTGTCCGTGAGCAGGTGCGGCACCAGCCGCGAGTCGGAGCAGCCGATGAACAGCGTCGACGGGCGCTGGCCGTTCTCCACCAGCGCCCGGAACTCGCGTCGATAGCGCGGAAAGTAGCTGCGCCGGAATCGCTTCAGGCGCGCGACGATGTCGTCCGCCACGTGCCGCCTTGCTACTGCACGAGCGGCGATCGGGCAGCCTCGACGCCCGGTAGTACCACACCTTCCTCGCCGGCCACCACCCGCACGTATTGCATGAGCGCTGTCTCCTGGGCGCGTGCCGAGAGCTGCTGCGCGATGCGCTCGCGCACCTCATCGTAGGGCAGGGTGTTGCCGGCGATGCGCTGGTCGATGCGCACGATGTGGAAGCCGAAGCGTGTGTTCACCAGGCGCGGCAGGATTCCCGGGTTGCGCGACTCGTCGAACAGGGCGCGTTCGAATTCCGGGACGCACTGACCGCGCGAGAGCTGTCCGAGCTGCCCACCGTGCGCCGCGGAAGGGCAGTTGCTCATGGTCGCTGCGCACGTGGCGAATGCCTCCGGGTCCGCGCGCAGCTGCGACAGCGCCTGCTCCGCCTTGGCGCGGATCAGTGTGGCAGGTGCACCGGGCGTGACCGCAAACAGGATGTGGCTGGCCGCGACGAGCTCGCCGACCACGAACTCCTCGGGATGCAGCGCGTAGTAGCGACTGCACTCCTCATCGGTGGGATCGGGCGTGCGCACTTCCTGTTCGAGGAGGCGCTCGATGACGGCGTCCGGCACCCACTCGCTGCCCGTCTCCTCGCATAGGCCGAGCGAAATGGCGCGCCGCGCGAGCATCTCGCGCAGGATGTCGGAGGATTGCTGTACCGGCTGCTGGCTCGTCATGACGGATCCTTGGGTGGCCTGCCGACGACTCCAACCTGGAGTTCGTCGAACCAGTTGATGAACCGCTGCACGTCCTCGCCCTGGTAGATGGCGCCGTGCTGCGGGCAGAGCATGTCGATGTCGAGCTTGGCCGCGCGTTCGCACCAGTCGCGCTTGGCCTCGTTCGACCCCATCCAGCGCCGGTGGAACCCTTCGGCGTGCGCGATGTGCCGGTCGAAATCGGTGACGTACAAACCGGCATCCGGCGCAAGCAGCGCTGCACCCACGTCGCCGGAGAAGAGCACGCGGGCGGCCGGATCGTAGAGGTGGAAGTTGCCGGACGAATGCAGGTAGTGGGCGGGCACCGCCTGCAGCGACAAGCGCCCGAGGCCGAAGGCCATGCCTTCGTCGGCGATCGGGACGAAGGTCTCGCGGGTGCCGCCGAAGTGCGGGATGAAGCCCGCCCACAGCCAGCTGGTGTAGCAGCGGATCTGCGGATTGAATTCCAGCCACAGGGCGAGCGAGGAAATGATGTCCGGATCCTGGTGCGAGGAGAACAGCGCGGTGATGCCGTGCGGATCGCATTCGCCGCTGACGGTGGCGAACACCGCCGGAAAGATCTCCAGTCCGCCAGGGTCGCACAGCAGCGACTGCTCGCCGTCGGTGATCAGGTACTCGTTGGTATCGATCAGGTAGTCGGGGCGGGCCGGATCGCGTGTGATCGCCACCCAGCGGTGAGGGCCGTCCTGGAAGATGGTCTTGGCGATCTTCATCGACCGATCTCCTGCAGTTTGCCGGTCAGGCCCTTGAGCAGGGGCAGGATGCCGCGCAGCGACTGCGCGAGTTCGTCCGATACGGCTGCCAGTCCGGTGCGGTGATCGGCGGACCAGGAGGCTTCGATCTTCGCCATGTGCGCGAGGCTGTCGGCAAGGCGGCTGACCCGCACGGCCCCGTCGAGATCGTTCAGGAGGTTTCGGCACTGCGCACTGATGCGCCGTTCGATGTCGGCACGCCGCTGCGCCGATCGCTCCAGCACCGGTTCCAGCCGATGCCGGACCGATTCGCCCTGGCTGGCCGTGCGCAGCAGGACCGTTTCGACCCGGGCGTGACGCATGGCGCGCGTGACGGTCGCGAGCAGTTCGTCGGAGAGACGGCGCAGCGTGCCCATGCTGCCTTCCAGCGCGCCGCTCAGCTGGCGCATCTCTGCCGCCACGATGCCGAACCCGGCGGCGGCGCTGCCGGCGCGGCGCGCAACGAGGATGGCATTGAGCGCCATGAGATTGATACCGAAGGCGCAGCGCACCACCCGCTTGATGTCCTCGTTGACGAGAACGACGTTGCCGATGGCAGCCGCGCTGCCGTCCCTGTCTGCCATGCCTCTCCCTCGCGCCTGTCTATCCCCGGGATTCCCCTATCCCCGTTGGCGCACGATCTGGTAGGCGCGCGCCAGGTAACCGACCGACGCGAGGCCACTCCAGATGTGGACGAGCCGGCCGAACGGGAATATCAGGAATATCGTCAGGCCCAGGAAAATGTGCAGCTTGAATACCCACGAAACGCCCGCGATGAGCTCGGCCGCGCCGGGGCGGAAGGTCACGATGCGCTGCGCCCATTCGGCCAGGACCAGCATCACGCTCCCGTCCAGGTGCTGTCCCGACAGCGGAACGGTGGCCAGCCCGAGTGCGAGCTGGATCCAGAGGATGAACAGCAGGGCGATGTCCATCGTGCTGCTGGTCGCGCGGATGCGCGGATCGGCGAGGCGGCGGTGGAGCAGGACGGTCAGGCCGAGAATGGCGAGCACGCCGGCGATGCCGCCGGTGATCATCGCCATCAGCTGCTTGTTGCCGGCGCTGAGGAAGTGCTCGTAGGCCCAGTGCGGCGTGAGCATGCCGAAGAAGTGCCCGAACAGGAGGAACAGAACCCCGACGTGGAACAGGTTCGAACCGATTCGCAGTTGCCGCGCCCGCAGCAGCTGCGACGAGCCGCTGCGCCAAGTGTACTGCTCGCGGTCGAAGCGCAGCAGGCTGCCGACGAGGAACACGGCCAGGCAGATGTAGGGGTAGATGCCGAAAAGGAACTGGTTCATGACTTGGCCTCGTGAATCGTGATTCGTATTTCGTCATCCCGGCGAAAGCCGGGATCCAGCGGACCGGGCAGTCGTAGTGCATCCAGGCGCGGCGGCCGGGCCGAAGATCACCGGCTCCTCGGCCCACTCCTCGTCCATGCTCTTCTCCGGGATCACAGCGGACGGCGCGTCGCGATCGAAGCCGGGCTCTCCCGCGGCCGCCAGCAGCGCGGCCAGCACGCTGGCGTAGGGACTGCGCCGCTTCGTGAGCTGCGCCCCGATACCGCGCAGGATGTGAGCGAAGTCGCCGATCATCTCGTTGGCGGCCGCGAGCGGGCGTTGGCCGAGGTACTCGAGGATCGCCGGCAGGAAGTCGGGCAGCTCGTGGCCGGCCAGGTGCAGCCCTTCGGCCTCGTACAGCGCCTTCAGGTCCACCATCGCCTGACCGCGATCGCGCGATTCGCCGTGCACATGCTCGAACAGGTGAAGCGAGGTGGCGCGTCCGCGGTCGAACCACTCGACGTACTGCTCCTCGAGGTCGATCAGGTCCTGGCTGCTCATCCAGCGCAGCAGTTCCTTGAGCGGGCCGCGCTGTGCGCGCGGCACGATGCCTTCCTCGACGATCGCGCCGAACAGGTCGGGCAGGACGTCGATCATTTCCTGCGTGGGATAGGCGAGCAGGGCGCCAAGTGCTTTGAAGGTCTTCATCATTGAAAGCGCTTAACGCTAAGGACGCAAAGGACGCCAAGGAAAAGCAAAGCAGTCTGCGTCCTGCGGCACGAGAACGGTGCCACTTGAGGGGATCGATCGCATCCTGCGTCCATTGTTCGAAGTCCTTTGCGCTCTTTGCGTCCTTTGCGTTGAGAGGTTGTAATCTTCCGAGGCACTAAACAGCCTTGACCGGAATCGTCTTGCGCTTCTTGCCGCCGAACAGGCTGGTTTCGCTGGTGCCGTCTGAGCAGCCGTTGCCGAAGGAGAAGCCGCACGCGCCTTTCAGATCGAAGGCGTTCTCGGCGTACTCGCGATGAGTAGTCGGGATGACGAAGCGGTCCTCGTAGTTCGCGATGGCGAGGTAGCGGTACATCTCCTCGACTTCGCGCGTGCTCAGCCCCACCTGCTGCAGAACCTGCGCGTTCTCGCGGTTGTCGACGTGGCGCTCGCGCATGAACGCTCGCATCGCGAGCATGCGCTCCAGAGCGGCGACCACCGGCGCCTCGTCGCCTGCGGTGAGCAGGTTCGCGAGGTAGCGCACCGGGATGCGCAGGCTGCGCACGTCGGGCAGCTGACCGAAGCTGCCCACGTCGCCGGCGTTCGCGGCGGCCTGGATCGGCGAGAGCGGCGGGACGTACCAGACCATCGGCAGCGTGCGGTACTCGGGGTGCAGGGGGAAGGCGATCTTCCACTCCATCGCCATCTTGTAGACGGGGGACTGCTGCGCCGCCTGGAGCCAGGCCTCGGGGATGCCGTCGCGGCGCGCCTGCTCCTGCACCTGCGGCAGGTGCGGGTCGAGGAACACGTCGAGCTGTGCCTGATACAGATCCTGCGGGCTCTCCGACGATGCGGCCTGCTCGATGCGATCGGCGTCGTAGAGCAGCACGCCCAGATAGCGGATGCGGCCCACGCAGGTCTCGGAGCACACGGTGGGCTGACCGGCCTCGATGCGCGGATAGCAGAAGATGCACTTCTCCGCCTTGCCGGACTGCCAGTTGTAGTAGATCTTCTTGTATGGACAGGCTGAAACGCACATGCGCCAGCCGCGGCACTTGTCCTGGTCGATGAGGACGATGCC
>CAYLTE010000088.1:0-15393 GCA_964386195.1 uncultured Burkholderiales bacterium
CGGCGTCGGGATCTGGTAGACCTGGTGCAGCACGCCGTCGATGCGGAAGCGCACGTTTCCCGCCTCGCGCCGCGGTTCCATGTGGATGTCGCTGGCGCGCTGCTGGAAGGCGTACTGGAGCAGCCAGTCGACGATGTGGACGACGTGCTGGTCGTTCGCGTCGAGCTTGCCGTTGCGGCCGAGTTCGACCAGCTGCTCGAAGTTGGCGATCTCGCTCAGCGACGGCCCGCTCTGCGCGGAGGCGTTGCGCACGGAGCGCGCGAGATTGTAGAACTCGGCCTGGTAGCTCGCGATGTCCTGGGGATTCGCCAGCACGCGCCGGATGTTCAGGCGCAGGATCTGGGCGAGTTCCGCTTCCCATTCGCGCACGAACGGTTCGCAGGTCGCGATCGTCACCTCGCGTGCGGTGACCTCCAGCGGCAGGATGCGGAAGCGCGTCGCGTAGGCGCTCGACATCACCTTGGTGACGGCGGCGAAGTCGATCTTGAACGGATCGATGTGCAGATAGGGAAGGCCGACCTTCCCGGCCAGCCACTCCGTCAGCGCCTCGAGCGTCAGCAGCTTTCGGCTGTGCCGGGGATCCTTGAGCTTCTGCTCGGCGACGAAGGTCAGCGGATGCTGATCGCCGCGGCGCAGGTGCTGCGCGGCCAGGAGAGATTCGACCGTGGCGGGATCGACGAGACCGTCGCGCGCCAGATACTCGAGCACTTCCTTGAGCGTCAGACGGCGATCCGGCTGCGCAGGCGAGGCAGCGGGACGGACAGGGGAGAGGGCGGAGGCGGACATGGAGGTGCGCGGTGGGGTGCACGCCTTGAAGCGAGTTCCATTCCAGACGCCCGCACGTCGTGACCGACGTCGCACCGATTCGGTGCGCTGCGCCGGCATCATGCCCGGAAGGAGTGCGTTCATGGCCGCCACCCGAGGTGCCATCAGCATTCAAGTGGTTGATCGAAAACATAAGATGGAAAGTGGTGTGCAGATTGCTTGATTCCGCCCCCCGATCGATTCGCACAACCACAACGGGAGGAGACAATGCACAACCCTGGCGGGGACGTCCTGTTCGTACTGCTCGGTGCAATCATGGTGTTGGCCATGCACGCCGGCTTCGCGTTCCTCGAACTCGGTACCGTCCGCTCGAAGAACCAGGTGAACGCGCTGGTGAAGATCCTGGCCGACTTCGCCGTGTCCACGATCGCCTACTTCTTCATCGGCTACGGCGTGGCCTACGGCACCAGTTTCATGACCGGTGCCGACGTGCTGTCGGCGAAGAACGGCTACGAGCTGACCAAGTTCTTCTTCCTGCTCACCTTCGCCGCTGCGATTCCTGCCATCGTCTCCGGCGGCATCGCCGAGCGTGCGCGCTTTCATCCGCAACTCGCCGCAACCTTCGCACTGGTCGGTTTCATCTACCCGTTCTTCGAAGGGATCGCGTGGAACGGCCACTACGGTGTGCAGGAGTGGCTGCAGACGCGGTTCGGACAACCGTTCCACGACTTCGCCGGCTCGGTGGTCGTGCACGCGATGGGCGGCTGGATCGGTCTGATCGCCGTGGTGCTGCTGGGTGCTCGTCGCGGCCGTTATGCGCGCGATGGCGGGGTCGCGGCGCATCCGCCGTCGAGCATTCCTTTTCTGGCGCTGGGCGCCTGGGTGCTCACGGTCGGCTGGTTCGGATTCAACGTCATGTCGGCGCAGACGCTCGACAAGATCAGCGGGCTGGTGGCGGTCAATTCGCTCATGGCCATGGCGGGCGGAACGCTGGGGGCGCTGTTCGTGGGCCGGAACGATCCGGGCTTCGTCCACAACGGTCCGCTCGCCGGACTGGTCGCCGTGTGCGCGGGTTCCGATCTGATGCACCCGCTGGGTGCCCTGGCCACCGGGGCGGTCGCCGGCGTGGCCTTCGTCTTCCTGTTCACCTTCACGCAGAACCGCCTCAAGGTCGACGACGTGCTGGGTGTCTGGCCGCTACACGGCGTGTGCGGCGCGTGGGGCGGGATCGCGGCCGGGATCTTCGGTGCCACGACGCTGGGCGGCCTGGGCGGCGTGAGCCTTGCCTCCCAGGCGGTGGGCACAGCGCTGGGCACCGGCATCGCGCTGGCGGGCGGCCTGGCGATCTACGGCACGCTCAAGCTGCTGGTGGGCATCCGTCTGGATCCCGAGGAGGAATTCCAGGGCGCCGACCTGTCGATCCACAAGATCAGCGCCAGCGCCGACCGCGAGCCGCACTGGTGAGCGCCGCGAAGGGGGTCTGAACCGGCGACTTCCCCCATAATCGGGGTTTCCGAGCGTGGCCGTCGCTCGGTCCTTGCAGGAAGCCCCCTTGTCCGACGCCGACCTCTCCAGACTTCGCATCTCGCGCAGCGGTGCGCGTGCCACGCGCCGCCGCTGGCAGCGGCCGCTTCTGATCGCGCTGCTGCTCCTCGCGGCCGCGGGAGCTGCGCTGCTTCTCTACCGCCGCGTCGCCGGTGCCGCGGTCGAGGTCCAGCAGACCAGCGTCGCGCTGGTCTATCCGTACCAGGCCGTGACGGTGCTCAATGCCACGGGGTACGTGGTCGCGCAGCGCAAGGCCTCGGTCGCCTCCAAGGCCACCGGACGCCTGGAGTGGCTGGGCGTGCAGGAAGGCAGCCGCGTCCGGCGCGATGAGGTGATCGCGCGCCTGGAGCGCGAGGACGTCGCTGCGGCGCGAGACCAGGCTGCGGCCAACGTACGCGTGGCACGCGCCAACGTAGAACAGGCCGACGCGGAGCTGCGCGAGGCACAGCGAGCGCTGGAACGCTCCGCCGATCTGCTGAATCAGAAGTTCGTGTCGCAGGCGGCGCACGACGTCGTCGTCGGCCGCGTGGACAAAGCTCAGGCTGCCCGCGCGGGCGCCGTGGCCAACGTCCGCGTCGCCGAGGCGAACCTGCGCGCCGCCGAGGTCGCACTCGAGCAGACCGTGATCCGCGCGCCGTTCGACGGCGTGGTGCTGACCAAGAACGCGAATGTGGGCGACACCATCACGCCGTTCTCGTCGGCGCTCGACACCAAGGGTGCGGTGGTGACCGTGGCCGACATGAGCACACTGGAAGTCGAGGCGGACGTGTCCGAGTCGAATCTCGGCGCAGTGAAGGTCGGCCAGCCCTGCGAGATCGAACTGGACGCGCTGCCCGACGAGCGCTTCCGCGGATACGTGAATCGTACCGTTCCGACCGTGGATCGGGCCAAGGCCACCGTCACCGCGAAGATCCGCTTCCGCAGCCTCGACCCGCGCATTCTCCCCGACATGAGCGCCAAGGTCGCGTTCCTGTCCGAGGACGTTCCGGACGATCGGCGCGCGGCACGCCCGGCGGTGAACGCCCAGGCTCTGGCCGAGCGTGACGGCACGACGCTGGTCTACGTCGTGCGCGAGGGCAAGGCGGTGGCGACGCCGATACACGCGGGCGAGCGCATCGGCGATAGCATCGAGCTGCTCGAGGGCCCGAAGGTGGGCACCAAGGTGATCCTCGCGCCCGGCGAGCGCATCGCCGACGGCACCAGCGTCAGGGTCGCGAGCGAGTGAGCCGCGCGCGTTCGCGAATCGAAGTCCTGGCGGTGTCGCGGCCACGGCCATGATGATCCAGGCTCGAAACCTGTCGAAGTCGTATCGCCGCGGCGGGCAGGTCGTTCCGGTCCTCGCCGACATCAACCTCGACATCGACGAGGGCGAGTTCGTGGCGTTGATGGGGCCGTCCGGATCGGGCAAGAGCACGCTGCTCAATCTCATCGCCGGCATCGACAAGCCGAGCGGCGGCGCGCTGCGCGTGAACGGACTGGACATCGCCGAGCTGGGCGAGTCGCAGCTTGCCGACTGGCGCGCCCAGGCGGTCGGTTTCATCTTCCAGTTCTACAACCTGCTGCCCGTGCTCACGGCCTTCGAAAACGTCGAGTTGCCGCTACTGCTCACTCAGTTGTCCCGGCGCGAGCGGCGCGAGCATGCGCAGGCGGCGCTGGAGATGGTTGGACTTGCGGATCGCATGCGGCACTACCCTTCGGAGCTGTCGGGCGGTCAGCAGCAGCGGGTCGCCATCGCCCGCGCGATCATCACCGATCCGCACATCCTGGTTGCCGACGAACCGACCGGCGACCTCGACCGCGTCTCCGCGGCCGACGTGCTCGGTCTGCTGGAGCGGCTCAACGCGCAGATGCGCAAGACCATCGTGATGGTCACGCACGACCAGCGGGCGGCCGATGCGGCGCACCGCCTGATCCACCTCGACAAGGGCGTGTTGATCGAGGGCGGCCGCGAGCCGGCGGCCGCGGCCGGCGGGCGCTCGTCCTGACGGCGCGCACGTGTACCTGCTCAAGCTGATCGCGCGCAACAGCCTGCGGCACAAGCTGCGTACGGCGCTCACGACGCTGGGCATCGTCATCGCGGTGCTGGCCTTCGGCCTGCTGCAGACCGTGGTCGACGCGTGGTACGCGGGCGCCGACTCGGCCTCGGCCACCCGGCTGGTGACGCGCAATGCGATCTCGCTCGTGTTTCCCCTTCCCATCACCTATCGCGACCGCATCCGCAAGGTCGACGGCGTGAGCGAGATCAGCTATGCGAACTGGTTCGGCGGCGTGTACATCAGCGAGCGCAACTTCTTTCCGCAGTTCGCCGTCGATGCGCGCAGCTATTTCCGCATCTATCCGGAACTGGTCGTGCCGCAGGAGCAGCTCGAGAGCTTCCTGCGCGATCGCAAGGGCTGCGTGGTCGGGCGCAAGCTCGCGCAGACCTGGGGCTGGAAGCTGGGAGACGTGGTGCCGCTGCGCGGCACGATCTACCCGGGCACCTGGCAGTTCACCGTACGTGGAATCTACGAGGGACGCGATGCAGGCACGGACGAGGTGCAGTTCTTCTTCCACTGGGAGTATCTGAACGAGACGCTGCGCCAGAGCGCACCGCGACGCGCGGACACGACCGGCATCTTCGTGATCGACATCGACGATGCCGACCGCGCCGCGGAGATCTCGCGCACCATCGACGCCACCTTCCGCAACTCGCTGGCCGAGACCCTGACCGAGACCGAGAAGGCCTTCCAGCTCGGGTTCGTGTCCATGACCGAGGCGATCGTGGTGGCGATCCGCCTGGTGTCCTTCCTGGTGATCGTGATCATCCTGGCGGTGATGGCGAACACGATGGCCATGTCCGCGCGCGAGCGCCTCGCCGAGTACGCCACGCTCAAGGCGATCGGCTTCGGTCCGGCCTTCGTGCGGCGACTCGTCTTCGGCGAGTCGATCTGCATCGCCGTCGCGGGCAGTGCGATCGGCTGCTTGCTGACCTTCCCCGTGGCGCGCGCGTTCGCGCAGAAGATGGGAACGCTGTTCCCGGTGTTCCAGGTCTCGCAGGAGACGGTCGCGCTCCAGCTGGCGGCCGGGGTGGCGATCGGAATCGTGGCCGCCATCGCGCCCGGCATCCGCGCGGGCCGCGTGCGTATCGCCGAAGGGCTGCGGGCGGTGGGCTGACCGATGCCGGTACCGATCTCGTACAGCGCGCGCAATCTCGCCACGCGTCGGCTCACTACGGCGCTGACCGTTGGCGGCATGGCGCTGGTGGTGTTCGTATTCGCCACGGTGCTGATGCTGGAAGAAGGGCTGCGCAGCACGCTGGTGGCCACCGGATCCACCGACAACGCGCTGGTGACGCGTCGCTCGGCGGGGACCGAGGTGCAGAGCGCCGTCGACCGCGCGCAGGCCGCGGTGGCGGAGATGCGACCCGAGGTCGCGCTGGATTCGAACGGGGCGCGCATCGCCTCGCGCGAGACCGTGGTGCTGATCTCGCTCGACAAGCGCGGCTCGGACAAGCCGTCGAACATCGTGATCCGCGGCATCGGTCCGCAGGGACTGGAGCTGCGGCCGCAGGTGCAGCTCGTCGCCGGGCGCATGTTCCGGCCAGGCTCGTCGGAGATCGTGGCGGGCCGCGCGATCGGCGGACGCTTCGTCGGCGCCGGCATCGGCGAGACGCTGCGCTTCGGCATGCGCGACTGGACGGTGGTCGGTCACTTCGACGCCGGCGGCACCGGCTTCGATTCCGAGATCTGGGGCGATGCCGACCAGCTCATGCAGGCGTTCCGCCGCAGCGCGTACTCGTCGGTGCTGCTGCGCCTGAAGGATGCCGGGCAGTTCGAGGCGTTCGAGCGCGCGATCGAGTCCGATCCGCGCCTGACCGTCGAGGTCAAGCGCGAATCGGTGTTCTACGCCGAGCAGTCCGAAGTGCTGGCGAACTTCATCCGCATTCTCGGCCTTACGCTGTCGATCATCTTCTCGACCGGCGCGGTGATCGGAGCGATGATCACGATGTACGCGGCGGTGGCCAACCGCACCGCGGAGATCGGAACACTGCGCGCAATCGGTTTCCGCAGCCGCAGCATCCTGATCGCCTTCCTGCTCGAGGCGCTATTCATGGGGTTGCTGGGGGGGGTGCTCGGCCTGGCGCTCGCCTCGACCATGCAGTGGGTGTCGTTCTCCACCATGAACTTCCAGACCTTCTCGGAGCTGGCCTTCTCGTTCGTGCTCACGCCGCGCATCGCGCTCTGGTCGCTGTCGTTCGCGGTGCTGATGGGGCTGCTCGGCGGCTTTCTCCCGGCGGTGCGGGCGGCGCGGCTCAAGGTGGTCGACGCCTTGCGTGCGGCGTAGCGATGCCGATGCGGCGTGTAGGTCGACACCGGCGTGGCCGCGCATTGCGCTCGGGTACACTCGGCCCCTGTTGCAGATCTCCGATCGCCAGCATGCAATGAACGAAACCGACGCGCGCGCCTTCCTGCTGGTGCGTGCCATCGAGAGCACGGACGCCGAGCGGCGCATCTGGTCGGACGAGGATCGCGCGTGGGCAACGCGCGCAGCCGCCGAAGTCGTCGGTAGCGAGGCGCCGGCGGGGACGTTCCTGGCGCGGCGCGCCGAGCTGGCATTGGAACGTCTGGGCGGACGACATGCCTCCGTCCTGCGCGCCGCGCGGATCGCCACCTGGCGGCCCTGGATCGGTTGGGCGAGCGTGGCGTTCGCGCTGATCGCCGGGGTGGCCGTGGACCAGATCGGCGCGGGCAGGCGGGTGAACGTGCTGGCGCTGCCGCTGCTGGGGTTGCTCGCCTGGAACCTGTTGGCCTACGTGCTGGTTGCCGTCCGCAGCGCAACCGCCGCAGCCGGGCGCTTCGACCTCGCCGGACCGCTGCGCGGACTGATCGGACGCCTCGGGCACGCCACGCTGCCTGTCCTGCGCGAGCGCGAGCCGCTCATCGCACGGGCGCTGGGACGCTTCGCGGCGGACTGGACCTCGGCGTCGCTGCCGCTCGCAGCGGCACGCGTGAGCCGCATCCTGCATCTTGCCGCGCTGGCGTTCGCGATGGGCGTCCTGGCGGGCATGTACGCGCGCGGCATGGTGATGGAATACCGTGCTGGCTGGGAGAGCACCTTTCTCGACGCGCCCGCGGTGAGCCGCATCCTGCATGTGGTGCTGGGACCGGCCTCGCAGCTCACCGGAATCGCCCTGCCGGACGTGGCGCGGCTCGAGGCGATGCGTCTGCCGCAAGGGGAGGGCGAGCGGGCGGCGCCGTGGCTGCACCTGTACGCGGTGACGGTGGGACTGTTCGTGCTGTTGCCGCGTGCCGTGCTGGCGCTCGTCGCCGGTGTACTCGCGCAGCGGCGCGCGGCGCGTTTTTTCGATGCGGGCACGGACGTGTATGCGCAGCGTCTCGAGCGCCAGTTGCGCGGCGAGGCTTCGCGCGTTCAGCTGCTCCCGTACGCGATGTCGCTGTCGTCGGTGGCAGGCGCCAACCTGGCCGCCCTGATGGCGCGTGTCTACGGCGCGAAAGCTGTGGTCGAGGTGGGCGAGGCGATCGCGTGGGGCGCGGAGGAGGGGATGGAACGCGCCGCCATCGGTGAGGGGGCAACCGCGCTGTGGGTGCTGTTCCCGGCCTCCGCCACCCCAGAGCGCGAGAATCACGGCACCTTCATCTCGGCACTGCGCGGCCGTCTCGGGCGGGGTGTCCCGCTGCTCGCGCTGGTGGACGAATCGGCATTCCGCAAGCGCTTTGCCGACATCCCCGCGCGGCTGACCCAGCGGCGCGTGGCGTGGCAGGCGCTGATGGACGAGTACGAACTGCCCGTCGTGTTCGTCGATCTCGAAGCGCCCGATCTGCCGGCTGCGGAGAGTGCCGCCAATGCCGCCGTGGAGCGTGGCGCGCGAGGTGCGGCATGAGCGAAGCGCCGCAGCGCATCGACCTTTCGCTGGTCTCGCACACCAATGTCGGCAAGACCACGCTCGCACGCAGTCTGCTGGGCCGTGAGGTCGGGGAGGTGCGCGACGCCCCGCACGTCACCGCTCACGCCGAGGTGTACACGCTGATCGAGACAGCGCAGGGCGATCTGCTTCGATTGTGGGACACGCCCGGCTTCGGCGACAGCGCACGGCTTGCCGGCCGGCTCGCGCAGTCGAGCAACCCGATCGGCTGGTTCCTCACCCAGGTCTGGGACCGGTGGCGCGATCGCGCATTCTGGTCGAGTCAGCAGGCCGTGCGCAACGTGCGCGAGGAAGCCGACGTCGTGCTCTACCTGGTCAGTGCGGCGGAGGACCCGGCGCAGGCCGGCTACGTGGAGCCGGAGATGCGGATCCTGGCATGGATCGGCAAGCCGGTGATCCTGTTGCTCAACCAGGTCGGTTCCCCGCGCCCTGTCGAGGAGGAACGGGCGGAGCTGGAGCGCTGGCGTGTGCACGTGAGCGGGCACGCCTTCGTACGCGCGGTGCTGTCGCTGGACGCCTTCGCGCGCTTCTGGATTCAGGAGTTCCGCCTGATCGAGGCGCTGGCCGAGGTAGTGCCGGAGGACCGGCGACCGGCGTTCGGGCGCCTGGCAGCGGCGTGGCGCGCGCGCCGGCTCGCGCAGTTCGACGAGTCGATGCTGGCGCTGGCTGCGCTGATCGCGCGTATCGCCTGTGACCGCGAGCCGCTGCCGGAGCAGGGTCTGGGCGAGCGCCTGCGTGACGTGGGTGCGCTATTCGGTGCAAACAACAAGGGCGACGGCGCGAAGGCGCGCGCGTCAGAAAAACTTGCCGGACGCTTCCGCGAGGCGGTACGTGCCACCGCAGATCGGCTCATCGCGCTACACGCTCTGCAGGGCAGGGCGACCGAAACCGTGCTGGCACGCGTCGCGGAGAACGTCGCATCCGAGGCGCCGATGCACGAGGGCAAGGCAGCGGTGCTGGGCGGCCTGGTTTCCGGTGCGCTGTCCGGGCTGGCGGCGGACCTGGCGAGCGGCGGGATGACCTTCGGTGCGGGCCTGCTCACGGGCGGCTTGCTCGGCGCGCTGGGAGCGGCCGGCCTCGCGCACGGCTTCAACCTCGTGCGCAAGGCGGATCAGACCATGGTCACATGGTCGGAAGCCTTTCTCCTGGACCTGGTGACGACGCAGCTGCTCACCTATCTCGCAGTCGCGCACTTCGGCCGCGGCCGGGGAGAGTGGCGCGAATCCGAGTACCCCGCGTTCTGGCGCGACGTGGTGCGCGAACTGGTCGAACGTCATGCAGATGGCTTGCGCAAGTCACTTGCGATGCGTAATGCCGACGGGGAAGCCGCGCTGTGCGAGGATCTGCATGCACGGCTGCGGGAACTGGGACGGGAACTGGTGCGTCGGCTGTATCCCGATGCACCCGCCGTGAACGAGGACGATGGGTCTTTACGGCGGAATGCGCACTAGAGTTGAGCGACCCCGACCCGGCGTGCCGGAACCCCGGCCCAGATCTCGCCACGCCCGATGTGCGTGCCCTTCAGGACCACGGCGCCGGCCGCGACCATGCCGTAGTCGTCGATGCGAACGCCCGGCATGACGATCGCCAGCGTCCCCACCGTGACGTGCTTTCCCATCACCACTCTGTCCAGGGTGACGCTGTCGGCTTCGATCGCATGCGCGGTGATGACGCTGTTCTCGCCCATGAAGGAGTAGTCTCCGATCTCGATCATGGGCGGCTCGATCAGCTTGCCCGCGATCATCACGCCATTGCCCAGGCGCGCGCCGAGCAGGCGGTAGAAGGCGCGCCGCAGGCTGACCGGAAGCACGTAGCCCAGGACGCTCTGCGTCCAGTCGTTGCTGAACTGGTAGTACTTCCAGAACGTCATGAAGGTGCTGGTGTCGACCTTGTGCGTGCCCTCGCGGTAGGGTTGAAACAGCCGAAGCACCTTCGCATAGAGCGCGGTGAAGAGGAAGACGCCGGCGATGAAGAGCAGGACGGTGACGGTCGGCGCGTAGCGGCCGAGGATCCGGTCGAGCACCGGAGCGCCGAGTGCCGCGGCGCCAAAGGCGAGGGCGAGTACCAGCAGCACGGACACGATGGTGAAGAGGACGTCCTTGATCCCGAACTGCATGCCAACTCCGATACCCCGATCTATGTGAACATTGTTCCACATTACGGTCGAAACGGAGGAGAGTTCAGATGCAGATGACGGGCAGGGTCAGCATCGTCACAGGCGGCAATGGCGGCCTCGGGCAGCGTATCTGTCATGCGCTGGCGCAGGCCGGGAGCGACGTGGCCGTGGTCTACGCACGCAGCTCGGAGGCGGCGGAGGCGGTGGCCGAGGAAGTACGCGGCCACGGTGTGCGCGCGCAAGCGGTACGCTGCGATGTGGCCGACCCGGCGTCGGTGGCGGCCATGGCGCAGCAGGTGCAGGCGACGTTCGGGCGCATCGACGTGCTGGTGAACGACGCCGCCTACAACAAGTGGATCCCGTTTCCGGATCTCGATGCCCTCTCCCTCGAGGAGTGGCAGAAGATCCTGTCGATCAATCTGACGGGTCCGATGCTGTGCATCAAGGCCGTCGCGGAGGCGATGAGGCAGGGCGGCGGCGGACGCATCGTCAACATCGCCTCCGTCGCGGGGCTTGCGCCCTCCGGGTCGTCCATCCCATACGCGGTATCCAAGGCGGGGCTGATCCATCTCACGCGGTGCATGGCCGTCGCGCTGGCGCCCTCGATCCTGGTCAACTGCATCGCGCCGGGCTATCTCGAGGACACGCGTGCCACGCAGACCCTCGATCCGGCCTACCGGCAACGCTCCCGCGACAGCGCGCTGCTCAAGCGTGCGGCGGACAAGGACGACATCGCCAGGCAGGTGGTCGCGCTATGCAGTGCGGATACGATCACGGGGCAGACGCTGGTGATCGACGCGGGTCGCGTGTTCCACTGACGCGCGATCAGTCGGCGGCGTGCGTCGCGCTGCGGCCCATCGGTTCGATGGTGCCCATGTGCAGCGTGAAGCTGCCCCCGCGCCGGTCGTTGAAGTAGTGGGTCAGGGTGTTGCGCACCGTCACGAACGCCAGGTCGTTCCACGGTACCTCGGTCTCGTCCACCAGCCGGGTCTCCAGCGTCTCCGAACCGGGACCGAAGTCGAGATCGAGGAGCCGAGCGCGGAACAGCATGTAGACCTGATTGATGTGCGGGAGGTTGTAGAGCGCGAACAGGTCGTCGATCTCCACGCGCGCATTCGCCTCCTCCAGCGTCTCGCGCTGTGCGCCCGCAGCGGTGGTCTCGCCGTTCTCCAGAAAACCCGCAGGCACCGTCCACAGCCCGTAGCGCGGTTCGATCGCCCGTCTGCACAGCAGCACCTTGCCTTGCCACTCGGCGACGCAGCCGACGATCATCTTCGGGTTCTCGTAGTGAATGATCCCGCACGCGTCGCACACGTGTCGCAGGAGTGAATCGCCGGGCGGTACGCGACGAGCGAGCGGCGCGGCGCAATTGCTGCAGAATTTCATGGATCGAGGGGTGACCGGTCAGAAGCCGTGAGGCATTACACTGTGTCCATCCTGTCACATCGGACGAGGAACTGCATGTCGAACAGAAGAAGATCCGTCGTCGCGGGCCTGGCCCTGCTGCTGGCCGGGGTCGCTGCCCCAGTGCTCTCGCAGTCCGCAGACACCGCTGTCATCGACGGGGTCTGGGAAGGACCCTGGTACCGGGGCATGAGCAGCGGCAAGGCGCGCTTCGAGATCCGTGACGGCGGTGGCTCGATGGAGCTGACCAACGCCGAGTCGTTCGGCGACGGGGCACACCCTCTGGAGAAGGTCTCCTTCGACGGGAAGGCTTTCTCCTTCCAGGCGCCGGGCGGTGGTGGGCCGATGTCGGCCAGGCTGCAGCTCAACGAGCGTGGGGACCAGATGAAGGGCATGGGCAAGCACGAAGGTTTCGGCGTGCGTTTCGAGTTGCGCCGCATACAACCCTGAACGCGAAGAGGGCGGCTCGTGGCCGCCCTCTTCGCACAGGGTTTCACCGGTCAGTTGGCCGGCAAGGCCTTGATGTAATCGGCCAGTGCCTCGAGTTCGTACTCCTTGAGCTGCTTCTTGAAGCCAGGCATCGGCGACTTGCCGTTGGCAATCTGCTTGATGAGCTGCTCGCGGCTCTTTTCCGTGCCGCCGAGCTTCGGTCCGTCTGCCTGCCGCATGCCGTAGCCTTGATGGCACCAGCTGCACTTCTGCGCAAAGAGCTTCTTGATGTCCAGGCTGTGCTCGGCGTATTTCTCGTTGACCAGCTTCACTGCCGGTGCGATGGCCTCGTCGATGTCCTGACTCCGCGCAACCGGCGGTGCGGCGAACACGGCTGCCGCGACGGCACAGACCGCGACGCTCTGCGAAATTTTTCTCATCTATCCTCACTCCACTTCGGATGGTGGGCATGGGCTCCTGCCCGTCTTCGCCGCGGCGGGCAGCGACGGGTGCACCAGCACTGCCTAGAACGCGCGGCGAGGATCGAAGTTTACATCGGCGTGGGGACTTGCAACGACGTCCATGCGGGCGATCAGATGCGCCGCGCGCGCCCGAACCTGGTCGCTCGTCCGGCCTACTTGCTCCGCGACTTGAGCGCCATGATGTAGGTGGTGAGCGCGTCGATCTCTTCTGGTTTGAGCATCTTCTTGAACGACGGCATCATGCCTTCCTTGCCGTCCGTGATGCGGCTGTGCACCTGTTCGGCGGTCATTGCGGTGGCCGACAGCTTCGGTCCACCGCCGCGTCCACCCATGGACGTGCCGTAGCCGCCGTGACACAAGCCGCACTGCGAACCGAAGATCTTCTTCACGTCCACACCGTGCTTGTCCTGGGCTTCTGCCCGGGCTGCTTCAACGATGTCTTCGTTTGCTGCGGCCGTGCCGACGGCTGCGCTCATCGCCACTGCACAGGCAAACGCGGCGAATCTGGATCGGGACAGGTACATGATCGGGGAGCCTCCAGGCAACACTTTGATTCTGCTTTTCGACACTGCCAAAACGGTTAAGTGCTGCGATTGGTGTCGGTATTAGGTACCAACCGCAAGAAAAAGGGGCGGGGGAAATCCCCCGCCCCTCCTAACGGTCGAACTGTGTCTTCGGATTACTTCACCGAGAAGACCAGCAACTGACCGTTGTCGGTCGGCATGCTGGCAAACGGCTCGCCGAACAGCGGCGCGTAGTTGCCGGACACGTGGCTACCCCAGCCCGTCACGACGGCGACGTACTGCTTGCCCTTGGCGGTGTAGGAAATCACGCCGCCGTGGTGGCCCACGCCGTTGTTGTGCTGCCACAGCTTGTTGCCGTTGTCGGCATCGAGCGCGTAGAACGTGCCGTCAGCACCCGGAACGAACACCAGGCCGCCCTTGGTCGAGAGCAGCGAGGCGAGCGGCGGGTACTTCATCTCGACTTCCCACTTCTTCTTGCTGGTGATGGGGTCGAATGCCTGCACCGTGCCGAACGCCTGACGGCCTTCCGGATGCGTCGCGGTCCACGAGGCGCCGAAGTACGCCTGGCCGGAGAAGTCGGCCGGACGATCCACCTTCTGCACTTCGATGTCGAAGCACCACTCCTGCGTCACCTTGTAGAACAGCCCGGTGTTCGGGTTGTAGCTGCCGGTGTTCCAGGAGATCGCGCCATCGATGGCCGGGCACACGTTAGTGTGCTTGCCGAGCGGCAGTTCGCGACGACCGATCAACTCACCCGTCTTGGCGTTGACGCCTTGGATGTAGTTGTAGGTCTTGCCGATCATGTACGCGTTCTCGACCTTCAGGACCTGGTCGCCCTGCGTCACGCTCGGGTCGGCGTTGTACACGAACATGATGCCGCCCTTGTTGGGGTGGATCATGTAGCGCTTGCCGCCACGGTCGATCTGCACGAACTCGCCCACGGCGCTGTCGAAGTCCCACGCGTCGTGCGGCATTTCCTGGAAGTAGGCCTTCAGCGTGCCGGTGTCGGCATCGAGCACCACGACCGAGGAGCTGTACAGGTTCAGGCCGGGACGCGGACCTTCCGTCATCCAGTTCTCGCCAGCCCAGTCGTAGTCAGGCGCCGGGTTGGCGGTGCCCCACCACACGCTGTTGGTCTGCGGGTCGTAGGTGCCCGTCATCCAGCCGCCGCCGCCGCCCACTTTCCAGGAGTCGTTGCCCCAGGAAGCGCGGGAGCGCTCGTCGCCGCCGATGGTGTCGAACTGCCACTCGACGTCGCCCGTCTGTGCATTGACTGCGAAGATCGGGCCGCAGCAGCCGGACAATTCGCCGCCGTTGGAGCCGATCAGCACCTTGTCCTTGACGATGACGGGGGCGCCGGTGAAGCCCTTGTTGCCCTTCTCGACCGTCATGATCATCTGATCCCACACGACCTGGCCGGTCTTCTGGTCCAGCGCGATCATGCGCCCGTCGACGGTGCCGACGTACACCTTGCCGTAGCCCAGTGCAAGGCCGCGGTTGTAGGGGTTGTAGAAGGTGCCTTCGGCACGCTCCTGGTCGATCTTGGCGCTGTACTTCCAGATGAACGCGCCGGTGGCTGCGTCGAGCGCCCACACCTGGCCGGTCGAGCTGGTGTAGTACAGGACGCCGTCAGCAACCAGCGGGAACGACTGGATTCCGCGCTTGGCGGCGGCCGGGGTGTGAATCCAGGCGATGCTCAAATCCTTGACGTTGCTCTTGTTGATCTGATCGAGCGCGCTGTAGTGCCAGCCCTTGAACGAGCCGTGATACATCAGCCAGTTGTTCGGATCCTTGTCGGCGTTGAGCAGCCGGTCCCAGGTGATCTCGGCTGCGGTCGCCTGTGCGGCGAAGCCGAGAACGGCGGCGGCCGACATTGCCTTGGCGACACCGGCGAGTTGCGTCTTCCATCGGTTCATGACGTCTCTCCCAATCGGGGTGTTAGTTCCAACTTGTCCTTGCGGACGTTTCTTGTTGAACTTAGAGATTCGTTCGGGTCGGCCGGCGAGTTCTCCGTCATCCGGAATGAGCGCCGGATCCCTGCAAATCCGCTTGGGAATTTATCCTTGATCGATATGCTTTGCAACTGTGATCGGGCTGGAAACGGCCGCCTTTCTCCATGTTTTCTCGGGGGTTTTCGGTCGCCTGCGTTGTTGCAATGCAGCGTCGATTGCCCGTTGCGCCTGCCGGGTATTCGGGAAATGGCGC
>CAYLTE010000089.1:0-15390 GCA_964386195.1 uncultured Burkholderiales bacterium
GCGATGCCATGCCCGACGGCGGCAAGATCGTCATCCGGACTGACTCGACCGAGGTGGGCCTAGACGACGAACGCGCATTCGAAGGGCTGCTCGCCGGCAGGTACGTGGTCATCTCGGTTTCGGACAACGGGAGCGGCATTCCTGCGCCCATCCTGGCGCGCGTGATGGAGCCGTTCTTCACCACGAAGGAGGAAGGCAAGGGAACCGGCCTGGGCCTTTCGATGGTGTACGGCTTCGCCAAGCAAAGCGGCGGCGCAGTGCGCATCTACAGCGAAGAGGGTCACGGCACCACCGTGAAGCTCTACTTCCCCGAGTCACGCGACGGCGTCCAGCGCGACGAGCAGCTCGCGCACGACAGCGTGCTCGAGCGCGGCGGGAACGAGCGCATCCTGGTGGTGGACGATCGCTCGGATGTCGCCGACATGGCCAAGCTCATGCTGGAGGACGCGGGCTACAGCGTGGCCGTGGCCTCGGACGGCCACGAGGCCCTGCGCCTGCTGTCTACGGACAGGAGCATCCGGCTGGTGTTCTCCGACGTCATCATGCCCGGCGGCATGAACGGCGTGCGTCTCGCCCGGCTCGTGCAGCGGATCAACGCGGCCGTAAAGATTCTGCTGACCACGGGGTATGCGGACGGCGTCATGGACGGCACCGGGCACGGCGATGATTTTCCGATCATCGGAAAACCGTACACGAGGATCGAGCTGATTCGCAGGGTACGACGCGTGCTGGATGGAGCGACTGGAGTGAGCTGAGCTGCACATAGGGAGTAATTCCCGGGTGCGGCCGCGAACGACCGGTACAACCCAGAGTCGACTTACAGTACGCAGTACATGTCATTGAACATTTCGAAGGAGGTACACCATGCGCGCAGCAATCGTCGCAACCTTGCTTTCCCTTGCCAGCAGCATCGCTATAGCCGGAGAAAGGGTCCAGCCGGATCAACTTCCGCAGGCCGTGTCCGATGCAGTGAAGAAGCAGTTTCCGCAGGCCAAGATCGAGTCCGCGGAGCGCGAGACGGAAGATGGCAGGATGAAGTACGAACTCAAGGTCACCGACCAGGATGCGAAGTACGAGTTCGATGTCGCCGAGGACGGCACCGTGCTCGAGTTCGAGAAAGAAGGAATGTAAGGCTCTACCTCGAATAGTCGGCGGGGACTATCCCCGCCGCACTCACGCATCCGTCTCGGCCCTCGTGGCACCGACGGCGTGCTGAGCATCCGGCACCACTGGCAATTCGAAACACACCCGCGCCCCACCCTCCTCGCGCTGCTCCGCCCAGATCGTCCCGCCATGCGCAGTGACGATCTCCCGCGCGATGGCCAGTCCCAGCCCCGTTCCTCCGGCGCCGCTGCGCGTGCGAGAGCTCTGCTCGAACTTCTCGAAGATGCTCTGCAGTTCGGCCTGGGGAATGCCCACGCCCGAGTCCTCCACCGCGCAGCGCATCTTGCTCGCTGGCCCCGGCGTCGCTTCCAGCCGTACGTGGACGCGCCCTTCCTGCGGCGTGTACTTGATGGCGTTCGAGAGCAGGTTGCGGATGACCTGCGCAAGACGCTTCGGGTCGCCGTGCACCGGCCGGGTGCGCTGTGGCACGCTCAGTTCGAGCGAGATGGCCCGCGCCATCGCCATCGCATGCAGTTCATGCACCTCCGTGCGGATCATCGCCGCCAGGTCGACGCTTCGCATCGAGTAGTCCAACCGCCCCGCCTCCGCCTTCGCGAGGTCGAGCAGATCGTCGATGAGGGCCAGCATTCGCCCGCCGCTGGCATCGATCCTCGCCATGTAGGACTGAAGTCTCTCGATGGAGATCGGTGGACGCTCAAGTTTGGCCGCGGCGAGCTGTGCGAAGGAGAGCACCGCGTGCATCGGCGTTCTCAACTCGTGCGACATGTTCGCCAGGAACTCCGATTTGGCGCGGCTGGCCGCCTCGGCACGCTGCGCGACCTCGCGCAACTCGGCGGTTCGAAGCTCGACGAGCTCCTGCAGGTGATCGCGATGGCGCCGCAGTTCCTCCTGCGCCGCCTTGAGGTCGGTGACGTCGCTGTTCATGCCCACCACGAAGCGCTCGCCGTTGATCCTGGCCTGCTGCTTCCTGCGCACGATCCAGCGATCGCGCCCGTTCAGCCCGATCGTGTTCTCTTCCCACTGCAGCACGCCTGCCGTGCGCAGCGCGTCGTCATCGGTGCGGAAGGACTTGGCCGCCCATTCCACCGGCGCGCAGTCGGCATCGGTACGCCCGAGAAGCGCCTCCTTCGGGTGGCCGATCTGTTCGCAGAAGGCCTTGTTCACCACCACCCATCGATGCCACTCGTCCTTGACGAACAGCGGCTGCGGCGCGAGATCGAGAATCTCGTCGAGGAACTTCCGGCTGTACTCGGCATCTTCCCGCGCTCTGACCAGGGGCGTGATGTCGTGCAGAACGACGAGCAACGCGCTCTTGTCGCCGGGAAGGCGCACGGCACGCTTGCGCTTTTGCACACGCAACCGGCTTCCCGAGGCCGTGACGAACTCGACTTCCGAGGTCAGCGTCTCGCCCGACTGCCGGACGATGCGGTCCTCGGCTTCGATCGCGCAGGCCTGCTCGTCCGAGAACAGCTCACGATCCGTCTTGCCGATGAAATGCGAGACCGGCTGCCCGTGCAGCGCGGCGCCGGCTGCGTTGATGAGCACGATCCGTCCATCCTCGTCCTTGACCGAGACCACCACCGGGATGTTGTCGAACACGGCGTTGAGCAGCGCGTACGCCTCCTCCGAACGGCGCTGCGCGGCCCGCTGCTCGGTGAGATCGATCACGGAGCCGACGATGATGCGCCGTCCGTCTCCGAGCGTCAGGGCGAACTTCCGCTTGATGCCCCAGCGCTCCCGTCCGTCGAGCGTGATCAGTTTGCCCTCTACCGTCTGCATGCCCGAACTCTGGAGTGCGGCGAGATCCTCGCGCTCGATCCGCTCTGCGGCGTCGGCGGGGAAGATGTCCCGCGCCGTGTGGCCGACCACATCCTCGCCGCGGCAACCGATGAGCGCGGTCGCGGCTTCATTGATGAATAGCCAGCGGCCGGCTTCATCCTTCACCCACAGCGGGCTCGGCGTGGTGGCGACCACGGCGTCGAGCAACTCCCGGGCGGACTCCGCCTCGCGCACGCGCTGGGCGCGCTCGATCTCGACGCGCTTGCTCGACGAGATGTCTTGGATCTGTGCGATGAAGTGCAACGGACGCCAGGAGTCGTCACGCACCAGCGATACGCTCAGCAGCGCCCAGATGAGCGCGCCGTTCCTGTGCACGTAGCGCTTCTCCATCTGGTAGGTGTCCGCCCGTCCGGCAAGCAGTTGCTCGACATGGTGGACGTCGGCGTCCAGGTCCTCGCGAAAGGTGATCTCCTGGAAGGTCATGGAGACCAGTTCGTCTGCGGAGTAGCCGAGCATCGAGCTCAGCGCGGCGTTCACCTTCAGCCATTGCCCCTGCGGGGAAACCAGCGCCATGCCGATTGCCGCGTGGTCGAATGCGGAGCGGAACTGCTGCTGCGCCAGCCTCACCTCGTGTTCGAGTTCCTCCGATCGGCGTGAGCGCTGCAGAACGATCGCTTTGGCGGTGGATAGCGCTTCGGTAACGGGTGCGGATTCCACACTGCGTCGAGCACGCAGGGAGAGCACGGCGACGACGCCGGTGACGACGCTCAGCGCTACCAGGAGGATGGGTATCGCCAACCAGGAGTTGTCCGCGAAGTTCAAGAGCCGTCCTTCGAATCCGATCCGGCGGCAGCGGCTGCACGCACTGCCTCGGGGTCGATGGATTAGCGACCGTTCGAGCGGGGAGCCGATCCGAGTTTCCCCTAGGAAGAGATTACATCCTTGCATCCACAGCGAGGATTTCTCGCTGCGCTCGACATGACACCGTTGAGCTCGAAATGGCACCGGAGGGAAGCCCCTTCGCTAGTTCGTCAAACCGGGCACGCCGCTGGCTGACACGGCCCAAACGGCTTCAACCTTGAACAAATGACATTGAGCGCGCGGGCCTCCTCCGGTATCTCGGGTCTGGACGATGTACTGGGAGGAGCGGGTTTCCCCCGCAACCAGATGTACCTCGTGGAGGGCAACCCCGGCGCCGGCAAGACCACCCTGGGACTGCAATTCCTTCTCGCCGGCTTGCAGGCGGGCGAGCCTGTTGCGTACGTCGTCCTCGCCGAAAGCGAGAAGGCATTGCGCAGGCTGGCAGCCTCGCACGGCTGGAGCATGGCGGGAGTCCACGTCATCGAGTCCTCCGACAATGCGACTGCCCACGACCAGTACAGCCTGTTCCACCCCGCCGAGATCGAACTCGGTCAGGCGAACGACACCATCCTCGGCGAGCTCGACAGGCTGCGACCCGCGCGTGTCGTGATCGACTCGCTCTCCGAGGTGCGACTGCTGGCGCAGGATCCTCTGCGATACCGCCGCCAGATCCTCACCCTGCGTCATTTCTTCGACGAGCGGGAGGTCACGGCCCTGCTGCTCGACTTCATGACCAAGTCGGACGACAGGCAGCTGGAGAGTCTGTGCCACGGCATCATTCACCTGGATCAGCTCGCGCCCAGCTACGGTGGCCAGCGGCGCAGACTGCGCGTGACCAAGCTGCGCGAATCGTCGTTCCGCGACGGCTATCACGACTTCAACATCACCCAGGGCGGCATGCAGGTCTACCCGCGCCTGGTTGCCGCCGAGCACGCGCGCGGCATCCCGCATGGCGTGCAAACCTGTTCGAGCGGGCTGACGGAACTCGACGCGTTGACCGGCGGTGGCCTGGACCGCGGTACGAGCACGCTGATCCTCGGCCCTGCTGGCGCAGGCAAATCGACGCTATCGGCGATCTACGCGAAGGCGACGGTGGAGCGCGGCGAGAAGGTGGTGTTCTTCGTCTTCGACGAGGTGCCGAACACCCTGATCCTGCGCGGCGAGGAACTCGGCCTGAACGTGCGCCAGCACATCCAGAGCGGACAGATGGCCGTGCGTCAGGTCGACCCTGCCGAGCTCGCGCCCGGGCAGTTCGCCCACCTGGTGCGCGCGGCAGTCGAAGAGTTCGGGGCGAGCATGATCGTCATCGACAGCGTGAACGGGTACACCAGCGCCATGCCCGAGGAGCATTTTCTCCACGCGCACCTGCACGAGCTGCTGTCCTACCTGAACCAGCGGGAGATCATCAGCGTGCTCATCATGACCCAGGCGGGCCTGCTCGGCACCACTGTCGCCTCACCGCTCGACCTGAGCTATCTGGCCGATACCGTGCTGCTGCTGCGCTATTTCGAGGCAGGCGGCCAGATTCGCCAGGCAATTTCCTGCATCAAGCGGCGCACCGGGCCGCACGAACGCTCGATCCGCGAAGTGAGCATCGATCACCTCGGTCTTCGCGTCGGGCCGGCGCTGTCGCAGTTCCAGGGGGTCATGTCTGGCAACCTCGTCTACAGCGGAGACCGGCTCCTCGACGGAAGGCCCGGGCAGTGAACGCCGCTGCGTGCGAAAGCGAGCAGGTGCAGGTGCTGTGCGGCCTGCCGCGAGACGGGCAGCTCACTCGGGCCATCCTCGATCGCTCCGGCATCGCAACGGCGATCTGCGAGCGTCCCGACGCGCTGCTGAGCGACGTGACCAGGGGCGAGCTGGGCGCGCTCCTGATCGCCGAGGAAGCCCTCTCGGCCACTGTCCTCGGACCGCTGCGCTCCGCATTGTCGAAGCAGCCGCCCTGGTCGGACCTGCCGATCATCCTGTTCGCCAGCCGCCCGCAGTCGGCCGTCGACCAGCTCCTGCTGTCCCTCGGCGGGAACGTGACTGCACTCGAACGCCCGATCCGTTCCGGCATGCTGGTGAGTGCCGTGCGTGCCGCGCTCAAGGCGCGCAAGCGGCAATATCAGCTGCGCGACGTACTGCGGCGGATGGAGGAGCAGGACAGGCGCAAGGACGAGTTCCTGGCCATGCTCGGCCACGAACTGCGCAATCCACTGGCCGCCATCATGACCGGCGTGGCCGTACTGCACGCCACCAGGGAGGAGCGTCTGGTGGAGCGCCAGGTCGAGATCATCCAGCGCCAGTCACGCCACCTAGCCCGGCTCGTGGACGACCTTCTCGAGGTCTCGCGGGTGACGATGGGCAAGATCAACGTGCAGCGCGTGCCGTGCGACCTGTCGGAGATCGTCGGACGGTGCGTGCAGAATCACCTGTGCGCAGCGCAAAGCGCCGGACACGATCTGGCGTTCACGCGCTGGCCCGCGCCCCTGATCGTGGAAGGCGATCCGACACGCCTCGAGCAGGTGGCCTCCAATCTGATCGGCAACGCGGTGCGCTACACCCCGCCCGGCGGGCACATCGAGGTGTCGACGCAGAAGACGGACGATCGTGCTGTTCTGCGGGTGCGTGACGACGGTATCGGCATCGAGGCGGAACTGGCGAACCGCATCTTCGACCTGTTCGTGCAGGCCACGCCGAATCTCGACCGATCCAAGGGTGGCCTGGGGCTAGGTCTGGCGCTGGTCAAGAGCCTCGTCGAGCGACATGGCGGCACCGTGTCCGTGCACAGCGCCGGACGCAACGCCGGGGCGACCTTCGAAGTGAGCATTCCGCTGTGCACGCAGACCGTTGGGACGAAGGCAACGCTCGGCGTCGACGTTCACGGCGGCGGCGAGCAGGTGGTGGTGATCGAGGACAACGACGACGCCAGGGAGACGCTCACGACCCTGCTGCAGATGTGGGGCTTCAGGGTCGAGACGGCTGCGGATGGCAGCGAGGGGGTGAGCAAGGTGCTCCAGTTTCGCCCCCGACTCGCCATCGTCGACATCGGTCTGCCCAGGCTGGACGGGTACGAGGTTGCGCGCCAGGTGCACGCCGCCATGGACGCGATGGCACCGTTCCTCATCGCCGTGACCGGTTACGGACAACCGGAGGACAGGCAGCGGGCACTGGAGGCTGGCTTCCATCATCACCTGTCCAAGCCGGTCGATGTGGGTGCGCTCGCCCGTCTTCTCGCCAGCGCCAGGACGGAAACGAAGCGGGAGCGGCTGGAATAGGCTCCAGGACTGCGGGCATCCGGGATGCAAGGGCGGTTCAGGTACTCAACCGGGAGACCGCCATGTACAAGATCCAGTCCCTTGCCGCCTCGGCGGCGCTGTCGATGCTTCTCGCCATGCCCTCGGTCCACGCCATGGGTCCCGACCCCGGCGGCCACACCGGCGACAAGGTAACGCCGCAGACAACCAAGACCGATCGGCCGCACGTCGACGCCCAGCGCGAGCAGGCGTCGGGAACGCGCACGGAAACCAATCGCGGTCCCGATGCCGGGCCTGCCAAGCGCGACTAGTGCTGCAAGAGCGTGTCCAGTCGCGCGAGTTCGATCGGCTTGGTGAGGTGCTCGTCGAAGCCCGCTGCGCGGCCGCGTGAGCGATCCTCCGGGCGGCCCCATCCGGTCATGGCGATCAGCAGAATCGACTGACCCAGCGCCGCCCGGATGCGCTGGGCGGCCTGGAACCCGTCCATCCCGGGCAGCCCGATGTCGAGCAACGCAACGTCGGGACGTAGTCTCACCGCGTCGGACACCGCGCTCTCGCCGTCGTGTGCGACGTGGACCTCGTGCCCCTTGAGGCGCAGCACGACTGCCATGCTGTGCGCAGAGTCCTCGTTGTCATCGACCACCAGAATGCGGCGGGTGACCGCTGCCGGCGTGAGGGTGGGTCCCGGCGTCGCGGACACGGACGCATCCAAAGCCGCGAGCGGCAGCTTCACCGTGAACGTGCTGCCCTGGGAGAGGCCGTCGCTGCGCGCGTGCACCTGCCCGCGATGCAGTTCCACCAGCGTGCGCACCAGCCACAGCCCGATTCCCAGTCCGCCGCTCTGCCGGGACAGCGAGTCGTCCACCTGGGTAAAGATGTCGAAGATCGATGCCAGCGATTCCGGTGCGATGCCCACCCCGCTATCTGCTACCGAGACCACCACCTCGCCGTCGACCAGCCGCGTCTCCAGCGAGACATGTCCGCCTGCAGGAGTGAACTTGGCAGCGTTGTTGAGCAGGTTCGCAAAGACCTGGGCAAGCCGGGTCTCGTCGCCTTCCACGCGCACCGGCGCCTCCGGCAGCCGAACGGTCAGGTCGTGTGAGGCACGCTGGAACAGCGGCCGCGTGGTCTCGATCGCGCTTTCGATCACGCGGCGCAGTTCCAACTGCTCCATACGCAACTGCAGCTTGCCCTGCGAGATCCTGGCAACGTCCAGCAGATCGTCGACCAGACGTACGAGCTGTCCCAGCTGACGCCGCATCATGTCCAGCGCGTCGCTGCGAACCGCCGCGTCGGCCGACTCCAGACCGGCGATGTAAAGACTGTTACTCAGCGGTGCAAGCGGATTGCGCAGCTCGTGGGCGAGGATGGCGAGGAACTGGTCCTTGCGCCGATTCGCCTCCTGCAGTGCCGCCTCGGCCTGCTTGCGCAGGGTGATGTCGCGTCCGATCGTCGCCGCGCCGATCACTTCGCCGTGAACGTCGAGGATCGGCGAGGCGGTGATCAGCACATCGAGCAGCGTCCCGTCCTTGCGGCGCCTGCGCGACTCGTACGGCGCGACGGACAGACCGTGCCGCAGGCGCTCGAGCGCGGTACCGAGTTCGTCCGCGCGTTCGGGCGGCAGGAGCAGGTCCTTTTTCCTGCCCACCATCTCCTCTTCGCTATAGCCGTACAAGCGCTGCGCGGCGCGGTTCCAGCTGGTGATGGTGCCGTCGAGTGCGTGACCGATGATGGCATCGTGCGACGACTCCACGATGGCCGCCAGCGAGGCCCGCGCAATCTCCTGGCTCCTGCGTTCGCTCACGTCCCGAAACACCAGGATCGCGCCGAACACCTCGCCCCGCTCGTCGCGGATGGGCGCGGCGGAGTCGTCGATCGCGACTTCCCTCCCCTGCGCATCGATGAGGATGGTGTGGTTCGCGAGTGCGACCGGCCGACCCTCGCGCAAGGCGCGCATGGCAGGATTGTCGACCGGCTCCCGCGACCGCTCGTGCAGGATCCGGAACACCTCCTCGAGCGGGCGTCCGCGCGCCTGCACCTCCGACCGGCAGATGAGTGCCTGCGCCACTGGATTGACGAACGTCACCACACCCTTGCCGTCGGTCGCGATGACGCCGTCCCCGATGCTCGTCAGGGACACCCGGAACAGCTCGCGCTGGCGGTCCAGTTCCGCAAGCGCACGTTCCGCCCGGCGCCGGCCACGTCGCATGCTCTCGCCGAAGCCGATGATGAGGGTCGACGACGCGACATAGAAGGCAAGACCAATCGCCTCCGTCACGTCCTCGATGCCGATGTGGCCGCGCGGTGGGAAGAACAGGTAGTCGGCCGCCAGGTAGCCGGCCGCCGCGGCCACGATCCCCGGTCCGATGCCGCCGTACCAGGCGGCGAGCGCCACGCCGCCAAACATGAGTGCCAGGGGCAATTCGCCGCCCAGGACAGGGTCCAGCATCCAGCGCACCAGAAGCGCCAGCCCAACGAAGCCAAGTGCCCCCACGTACCTGAACGCGCGCATGCCGGCATTCACCTGTAAAGAGACGTCAGTCACTCTCGCCCGCTGGCGGGGCATTGTATGCGCACGGCCCACTACCGATGATCGGGGAAACGCTGAGTGTCGATCTGCCTTCGACACACTGCCGAGAGGTTCGCGGCTCCCACGGGCATCGATAAGGCTGCCTGGCGCGCGCTCACTAAATTCACGGGAGAAAAATCCGTAATTAACTCGTTCACGCCGATTCGGAGTTTCCCTGTTCATGTCCCGCATTCTCGCCGCCATCAGCATCCGCAACCGCATCGTCCTGATGCTTGCCACCGGGGCCATCGGCCTGCTCGTACTGCTCGGGATGGACCTGCAGGAGAAGCGCCACGTCATGCTTCAGGACCGCGCCGAGAAGGTACGCAGCCTGACCGAATCGGCGCACGCGCTGCTCGCGCACTACCACGCGCTGTCCGAACAGGGGCGGCTCGGCGCGAACGAGGCGAAGGAGCAGGCCAAGGCGGCAGTGCGCGCCCTGCGCTACAACGGCAACGAGTACTTCTGGATCAACGACCTCGACCACGTCGTGGTGGCCCACCCGATGCGGCCCGAGTTCGAGGGCCAGGACAAGTCGGACATGACCGACCCGAACGGAAAGAAGGTCTATCAGGACATGGTGCGGGTCGCCCGCGCAGAAGGGGCCGGCTTCGTGGACTACCACTGGCCGCGCGGCGGCTCGGACGAGCCGATCGCCAAGGTGTCCTACGTGAGCCTGTTCGAGCCCTGGGGCTGGGTCATCGGCACCGGTCTGTATCTGGACGACGTCGATGCAATGTTCTGGCAGTCCGTGCGCGAGACCGCGATGTGGCTGGCCGTCGTCCTGCTCACGGTCGGCGCGATCATGGCATTCCTCGCGCGCAGCATCATGCGCCCGGTGCACGCGCTGCGCGAACTCGACGCGGTCATGCAGGAGATCCGCACTGACGGCAATCTCGCGCGTGAGGTGAAGGTCACCGGCGACGACGAAGTGGCCGAGACCGGCCGCTCGTTCAATGCGCTGCTCCAGGCCATGCGCTCGAGCATGCAGGAGGTCAACCTCTGCGCCATGCGGCTGGATGCGGCCGGTACGGAGCTGAGCAACCGCACCGGAGACGTGCGGGCCGCTGCCGCTCGGCAGGCCGAAGACGCCTCCAACGCCGCGGTGGCCGTCGAGGAACTGTCGAGCAGCGTCGCGCAGATCGCCGACAAGACGGCGGAAGCGGCAACCGCCGCGCGTGGTGCCGGCGAACTGTCGATGCGCGGCGAAACGCAGATGCAGGAAGTCGCCGCACACATGACCCGCCTGACCGAAACCGTGACGCGCGCCTCCGCCACCATCGAATCGCTCGGTCAGCGCTCCGGCGAGATCACCACGATCGTGAAGGTCATCAAGGACATCGCCGACCAGACCAACCTGCTCGCCTTGAACGCGGCCATCGAGGCGGCACGCGCCGGCGAACAGGGACGCGGCTTCGCCGTGGTGGCCGACGAAGTGCGGAAACTGGCCGAGCGCTCGGGCAATGCCACCACCGAGATCAGCCACATGATCGACTCCATCCAGCGCGACACCGGTGCGGCTGTGAACAGCATGCAGTCCGGCAGCCAGCTGGTGAAGGAAGGGGTCGAACGCGTCGACGAAGCCGGCAAGGCGATGCGCGCGATCACCAGCAACACCCAGCAGATCGTCGCCGTGACCGAAGACATCGCGGTGTCGGTGCGCGAGCAGAGCACCGCCAGCAACGACATCGCCTCGCGCATCGAGCGCATCGCGCGCCTGTCAGAGTCGAGCGATGCGGCCAGCGCATCCACTCACGCCGAAGCGCAGGCGCTGCAGCAGGTGGCCGGCGAACTGCGCGGTGCGATGCGCAGGTTCCAGTGCTGAGCTGAGCCGTGTTGCGCTGAAGGATCAGGCATTCTCTGTCGGGAATGCACTGATCGTTGACATTTGGTATGTTGGGTCCCCCACGCAAGCGACCCGACAACCACATGGATCCGACCAGCGCCTCACCCGGCGCTCCCACGGGCGCGGTCTTGCGAGACCCCGTGAGGTTGGCCGCGGTCCGCTCGGACGGTCTCGTCGATTCCGCATCCGAGGAGCGATTCGACAGAACTGCCCGCCTGGCTTGCCGCATCCTGCGCACCAGCTGGGCGTTCGTCACCTTCGTCGACGAACGCAAGGTCCACTACAAGAGCGTGTTCGGGCGGCGCGTCCCGGAAATTTCTACACACGCGCCCGTTTGCGAGTCGTTCTGCGCCTACGTCGTCGACGGTCAGCAGCCTCTGCTCGTCACCGACACCCGCCTCGATTCACGATTTTCCGGTTATCGCTGCGTGGCCGACGGTCCGTTTCGGTCGTATGCGGGTGCGCCGGTGATGGTCGACGACCTATGCCTGGGCACGGTGTGCGTGATCGACGATCAGCCACGCAGCTGGAGCGAGGACGACGTGCAGACGCTCGTGACGCTCGGCGCGACCGTAGCCTCCGAGGTGCGGCTGCAGCGCCAGTCGATGCAGCTTCGGCGCAGCCAGGAATGGGTGGCGCGCCAGCAGCGCACCCTGCAGCTGGCCATGAACGGCGCGGCGATCAACAGCTTCGATTGGGACATCCTGCACAACCACGTTGCGTGGTCGGAAAAGCTCGAGGCCGTGCTGCGCATTGCCCCGGGAAGTTTTTCCGGCACCTTCGAAGCGTTCGAGGCGATGGTGCACGAGGAGGACCGCTGGCGTGTGAAGCAGGCGCTCGAGCGCGCGTTTGCCGGCACCGACGACGAGTACGAGTGCACGTTCAGGATGTGGCGCGGCGATGGAACCCTGCGTTGCGTGCGCGCCCATGGATTCGTGGAACGCGATGCCGCCGGCACGCCGACCCGCCTGTTCGGCGTGGACGTCGACATCGGCGAGCGTCGCACCGAGAGCCCCAGTCGCAGCGAACTGGTCGAGCACAAGGAGCACCTGCACACCCGGATTGCGGACCTGACACAGGACATCGACGCCCGCCGCGAGGCCGAGGCATCGCTGCAGGCTGACAACCGCGAGCTGACCCTTCTGACGCGCATCGCCCGGCTGCTCATCCTGGAGGGCCCTGCCGACGGACGATCCATGGAGCCGGTGTTCGCCGAGATCGCCCGGATGATCGGCATGGAGGCGTTCTACCACTACCGCGTCTCGAACGAACCGGGCGTCCTCACCCTGAACAGCGCCGGCGGCATCTCCGACGAGGAGCGCCGGCTTTTCGCGACCGTACGCGTCGGCGTTCACCTGTGCGGTCGCGTCGCCGACTCGGGTGCGCCGGTGATCATCGAGGATCTGCAGGCAAGCTCCGCAGCCGATGCGCGCATTCTCGCCGCGCATGGCGCGATGAGCTATGCCGGCTTTCCGCTGATCGCACGCGGCAAAGTACTGGGGACGCTCGCCTACGTGTCGCAGGCACGCCGGCGCCTGGACGATGCCCAGCTTCAGCTGATGCAGGGAATCTGCGACCAGGTGGCCGCGATCCTCGAACGCGAAGACCTACTCGAGGCGTTACGGTCGGCACATGGCGCGCTGAGTCAACAGGAATCGCAGTTGCGAATGGCGATCCAAGCCTCGCACTCGGTGGTGTTCGAATGGGACATCGTGCGAGACCGCGTGCGCCGCATGGTGAGCGCGCACGCCGCGCTCCCCGAAACGCGAGAGCAGCCAGCGCGCTTCGAGGACGTCGTCCAGGCCGTGCATCCGGAGGACCGAGAGATCTTCCGCCACAACGTGCAGAGCGCGCTGGATGCAACAACCGACACTTACACGTCCGAGCATCGGGTGCAGGATGCCCACGGGCGGATTACGTGGGTGATGGAAACCGGGCGCGTGGAGCGCGACGCCGACGGCCGGCCGCTCCGGATGCTTGGCGTCGCGCAGGACGTGACCGAGCGCAAGGAGGCGGTCTGGAAGCTGCAGGCCAGCCGCGCCTTCAGCCGCCAGGTCACCGACGTCGTGCCCGCCATCCTGTATGTCTACGATCTGGCCGAGCGTCGCAACGTGTGGGGCAATCGCGAGATGATCGCGGGGCTCGGGTATACGCGGGAGCAGGTCGATGCCCTTGCGGGTTCGATCCTCGAGCAGCTGGTCCATGGCGAAGACTGGCCGCGCTACCTGAAGCATGCCGCAAGGCTGATGCAATTGCGCGACGGCGATGTCGCCGAGTTCGAGTACCGCGTCCGCAAGGCGGACGGATCGTGGTGTTGGCTGTACAGCCGCGACATGGTGTTCAACCGCGCGAGCGATGGCAGTCCGCGTCAGGTCGTCGGTGCGGCCGTGGACATCACTGCCCGCAAGGAGGCGGAAGCACGTCTGAGCGAACTGACGGCCGAACTGCGGCACGAGCACGCACGCAAGGACCAGTTCCTGGCGATGCTCGCCCACGAGCTGCGCAATCCGCTGGCCCCCCTGCGCAATGTCAGCCACGTGCTCGGGCGCGCTGCGGGGCAGGATGCGGCAGTCGGAAAGGTGAGAGGGGTGATCGAGCGGCAGGTGCGTATTCTCGCGCGGCTGGTGGACGACCTGCTCGATGTTTCGCGTGTGGCGAACGGCAAGCTCACGCTGGAGCGAGCGCCGCTCGACCTGGCCGTGGTGGTACGGCAGGCGGTGGAGATCGCCCGCCCCATCCTCGATTCCAAGGGTCACGAGCTCACGCTCACGATGCCGCCGGACGGTGTCCTGTGCGTGGACGGAGACGCCACCCGGTTGACGCAGGTGGTCTCCAACCTGCTCAACAACGCTGCCAAGTACACGCAGGGCAGCGGGTTCATCGCCGTCTTCGGCGAACTCGAGCTGGACAAGGTGGTGTTGCGGGTGATGGACAACGGCAGCGGCATCGCCCCGGACCTGCTCCCTCACATCTTCGATCTGTACGCGCAGGTGGACCGCTCACTGGAGCACTCCCAGGGCGGGCTGGGCATCGGCCTGGCCCTGGTGAAGAGCCTGGTCTCGCTGCACGGTGGAGAGGTCGGCGTACAGAGCACCCCGGGTCGCGGAAGCACCTTCACCGTTCGCCTGCCGCGCAGTCCCGTACGATGCTTGCCTGCTCAGGAGACCATGCAGGTCGCAAACGCCTCGAGCCGGCGCATCCTCGTCGTCGACGACAACGCCGATGCGGCGGAGACGTTGAGCATTTTGCTGCGCCTGGCCGGCCACGAGGTGCACCGCGAACATCACCCGGACGCCGCGCTCGCCATGGTGGTCGGCTATCGTCCCGATGTCTGCATTCTGGACATCGGCCTGCCAGGGATGAGCGGACTCGAACTTGCTGGACGACTGCGCGGACTCCCCGAGACGAGAAATGCCTTGCTCATCGCGGTCTCGGGGTACGGCAAACCGGAGGACAAGGCGCAGGCCGAGGCGGCCGGTTTCGAGGTGCACATGACGAAGCCAATCGATCCGAATCGTCTCCTCGACCTGTTGAGCCGCCCGCACGCCGGCACAAGCAGAACGTAGCGGCAGCGATCCCCTGTCGCCACGGCAGGCCGACATCCGGACGGCACCACATACGGAGGGCTAACCATGGGCATGGGCTGGGGCCGGTTCTCGGCGATGATCTTCACCTCGACCTTCGTCATGTTCTTCCTGATGTATCAACTGGTCTACACCCCGGATCACGCCCTGTTCGGCGTGAACCGCCTGATCGCCTCCCTGGTGATGGGCTGCGTCATGACGGTGGTGATGCTCGGATTCATGTGGTCGATGTACCAGGGACTGGGCATCAAGGTCGCGGTCCTTCTCTTGGCGGCGATGGCCGGCGCGGCGCTGCTGGCGGTGAACAGGAGCCAGGCGGTGATCGACGACGTGAGGTTCATGAAATCCATGATTCCTCACCACTCGATCGCCATCAACAACGCGCGC
>CAYLTE010000090.1:0-15353 GCA_964386195.1 uncultured Burkholderiales bacterium
GCGAGACCATGCGTGCGATGGACACGGTCCTCGACGAAGGCGTGCGTGACGACGCTGCACGCGGACGGCTGGAGGAGCTGTCGCTGCGCACGATCGGCGAGCACGACAGCCCGGTGGTGCGCCTGGTGCACTCGACCCTGTACGACGCGCTCAAGGCGGGCGCCAGCGACATCCATCTGGAGACGAGCGCAGCACAGCTGGTCATCAAGTACCGGCTCGACGGCGTGCTCAGCATGGTCGGCACCGCCTCGGGACTGGAAACAGCCGAGCAGGTGATCTCGCGCATCAAGGTGATGGCGGAACTGGACATCGCCGAGCGGCGCGTGCCGCAGGATGGCCGCTTCAAGGTCCTGGCGCAGGGGCGCGAGATCGACTTCCGCGTGTCGATCATGCCCAGCATCTTCGGCGAGGACGCGGTGCTGCGCATTCTCGACAAGCAGAGCCTGTCCGACCACGTGAAGGGCCTGAGTCTCGATGCGCTCGGCTTCGACGCCGGTGCGCGCGCGACGCTGCGGCGCCTCTCCGCGGAACCGTACGGCATGCTCCTCGTCACCGGCCCGACCGGCAGCGGCAAGACCACGTCGCTGTACGCCGCCATCTCGGAGATCAATCACGGCTTCGACAAGCTGATCACCATCGAGGATCCGGTGGAGTACCAGCTGCCCGGCGTGTTGCAGATTCCGGTGAACGAGAAGAAGGGGCTGACCTTCGCGCGCGGCCTGCGCTCGATCCTGCGCCACGATCCGGACAAGATCATGGTCGGTGAGATCCGCGATTCGGAGACCGCGCAGATCGCCGTCCAGGCGGCGCTGACGGGCCATCTGGTGTTCACCACCGTGCACGCCAACAACGTGTTCGACGTGATCGGACGCTTCATGCACATGGGCGTGGACCCCTACAGTTTCGTCTCGGCGCTCAACGGCATCGCTGCCCAGCGCTTGCTGCGCATCAACTGCACGCATTGCGCGCACGAGGTGCAGCCGGACGACCAGGTGCTGCGCGAGTCAGGCCTCGTACCCGAGGCGGTGCGCGGCTGGCGCCTGCGCGCGGGTGCCGGCTGCGGCCATTGCCGCGGCACCGGCTTCCGTGGCCGCAAGGCGATCGCCGAGATCATGGTGCTCAACGACGAGATCCGCGAGCTGATCGTCGCGCGCGAGCCGATCCGCAAAGTCAAGGACGCCGCGCGTCGCGCGGGCACGCGCTTTCTGCGCGAAGCGGCGCTCGACCTGGTCCGAGGCGGCGAGACCAGCCTGCAGGAGATCAACCGTGTCACGCTGGTCGGCTGAGGGACATCGATGAGCTGGCTCGAGCACATCGAGGTGACGATGCAGCCTTCGTCGCTGACGCTGCGGCGCGCGCGCGCGTTCTCGGCCGGCGGCGCTGCGCGTGTGGTGCCGCTCGCTGCCCGCGCGGCAGAAGGCGCGGAGGCGTGGAGCGAGCCGCTGCAGGCGCTTGCGCGCGCGCTGGACAGCGGGCGCGACGCACACAGTGCTCTGCACGTTGTCCTGTCCGATCACTTCGCGCGCTTTGCCGTCGTGCCCTGGAGCGCCGACCTCGTGGGCGATGCCGAACGGGCGGCGTTCGCGCGGCTGTCGTTCTCGCAGATCTACGGTCCCATCAGCGATGGCTGGGAGATGGCACTCGACGAGCGTCTTGCCACGAAGCCTGCGATCGCCGCTGCAATCGACCGCGGGCTGCTGCAGGCGCTGCGCGAACTGTGCACGGCGCGCCGCATGCGGCTGGCGTCGGTGGTGCCTGCGTTCGTGCGCGATCTGAATCGCCATCGCGCCGCGATGCGCGGGAGCGAGTTCTGGCTTGCCCGTGTCGAACCGGGGCGCCTGACCCTTGCACTGCGGCGCGAGCGTGCCTGGGTGGCGGTGCGCACGCGTCGGCTCGATGCCGCACCCGCCGCGGCGCTGCCTGGCGCGCTGCGCCAGGAGGCACTGGCCTGCGGCGCAGCGCCGCACGGCACCGTCTGTCTGATCGATTCGACCGGTACGGTGCAGACGATTCCCGGCTGGCAGACGGTCCGTGTGGGCCGTTCGGCACGCGCCGCATCGGCACCATCCGCACGCACCGCTGCTGCCAAGTAGAAGACCCGATACTCCAATGGATCGCGTTCCGGCCATCGCCCTCGATTTCGCCCGCCCCGCCGCGTTGACGGGACGGCTGGGCCCGCTACTGCTGCTCGCAGGCGCACTCGCACTGCTGGCCGCCGGCCTGCACTACCGCAGCGTGGCGGCCGGGCTGCGTGCGCACGAGGCCCGCGTGAACCAGATGCGCGATCTGGTGCGGCGCACGTTGCCGTCGCTCGACGCCGCCGCCACCGCGTCCCCCGAGATGCGCGACCAGGTGCGCAAGGCCAACGAAGTGCTGGCGCAGATCAACGTGCCGTGGGGTGGACTGTTCACCGCGATCGAGTCGGCCCAGGAGAAGGACGTCGCGCTGCTCGCGGTGCAGCCGGATGCGCGGGCGCGCAGCGTGACCATCGTCGGCCAGGCGCAGGAGATGAAGGACGTGCTCGCCTACATGGGACGCCTGGAGGCCGGTGACCGGCTGCGCGAGGTGGTGCTGATCGGACACGAGATCAAGGTGAAGGAAGCCTCGCAGCCCACCGAGTTCACCTTGAGCGCGCGCTGGCAGGAGGGTCGATGAACGCTTCGCCTGCCGTGCGCGCCGGCTGGATCGCACGTCGCGCCGTACTCGGTCTGCGCTGGCCCGGCCTGCTGGGACTGGCCATGATCGCCGCCGCGTTCGTCGTCGCCTTCGGCGTCAGCGCACCGATGCTCGAGCGCCAGCGTGCGCTGGAGGACGAGGCACGCACGCTGAGCGCTCGCAGCGGCGGGGCCGATGCCGGAGCGCGCGCGCAGACACCGAGTTCGCAGCTGTCCACCTTCTACGCGTTCTTTCCGACGAGTTCCGGCCTGCCCGACCTGCTCTCCCGGATCCAGCGCGCCGCGCGCGACAACGGGCTGACACTGGCGCGGGGCGAATACCGGCTGGTGCGCGATCCTGGATTCGCGCTCTCGCGCTACCAGATCACCTATCCGGTGCAGGGAAGCTACGCGCAGGTCCGCGGGTTCGTGAACGACGTGCTGGACAGCGTTCCCGCCGCGGCGCTCGAGGAGATGACCCTCAAGCGCGAGGACGTCGGCGAGCCGTTGCTGGAGGCGAGGGTGCGCTTCAGCCTGTTCATGGGCGCGCAGCCATGAGGCTCGAGCCGAAGGTGCGCCGCGTGGCGATTTTCGTCGCATTGGCCGCGACGGTCGCGGCCGTGTACTGGGCCAGCGGGCTCGAGGAAGAGGCGGTGGTGACGACCGTGGCGCCTGCCGAGTCGGCGCGCACCGCGTCGTCCTCGCGCGCGCGCATCGTTCCCGGGCAGGCTCAGGGATCGGGCGGTGGCGGCGCTCTGGATCTCGCCCGGCTGCAGCGCGCGCCCGCGGCGCAACCGGGTGCCGACCTGTTCGGACAGCCGCCCGCGGCGATCGCGCCGCCACCACCACCGGTCGAGCGGGCCGAGGTCGAGGAGGTGGCGCCGCCACCTCCGCCGCCTACGCCTCCGCCGCTGCCATTCCGCTATATGGGCCAGCTCGCCGAGGCGGATCGCAAGACGGTCTTCCTCGCCGCCGGCGATCGCAACCTGGTGGTCGGCGTCGGAGACGTGATCGACGACCTCTATCGCGTCGATGAAATCGGGACGGACGCACTGATGCTCACTTATCTCCCCATGAACGTAAAACAGACCCTACCGACGGGAGCCGTGCAATGACGCTCCGATGCCGAGCCGCGCTGGCGGCATTCCTGTGCCTGGCGCTGGCGGGATGCGCGTCCCTGTCGAGGGACGAGCAGATCCGTCAGCAGATGCTGCTTGGCGATCCGGAGCAGGCGCTGGCACAACTGGAGCAGGCGATGCGCGAGCATCCGGAGAATGCGCGCTATCGTGCGCTCTACGAGCGGGAACGCGCACTGGTGGTCAACCGCCTGGTCGCCGAAGGCGACCTGCAGCGCAGTGCCCAGCGCTACGACGCAGCGCGCACCTCGTACGAGCGGGCGCTCAAGTACGACCCGGGCAATGCACGCGCCCAGGCCGGCATCGACGCGCTCCAGCAGATCGCCCAGCAGGCCGAGGTGCTGCGCCAGGCGCGCGAGGACATCGCTGCCGGGCGACTGGAGCAGGCGGAGAAGCCGCTGCGTGAATTGCTCGCGCGTAATCCAGGGCAGCGCGAGGCGCGCGAACTGCTCAACCGCATCGCCGACCTGCAGGCGGACCTGCAGATGCAGCCGGCGCCCGCGCCCGCACTGACCGGTGCGTTCGCACAGCCGATCACGCTCGAGTTCCGCGATGCCAGCCTCAAGTCCGTGTTCGAGGTGATCTCGCGTTCGGCCGGGATCAACTTCGTGTTCGATCGCGACGTGCGCGCGGACACGCGCATCAACATCTTCGTACGCGATACCTCGCTCGATGACGTGGTCAAGCTGATCCTGATGACCAACCAGCTCGAGCGCAAGCTGCTCAACGAGAAGACCGTCCTCATCTACCCGAACACGCCAGCCAAGCAGAAGGAATACAAGGAGCTGGTGGTGCGCAGCTTCTACCTTGCCAATGCCGACGTGAAGCAGGCACTCAACCTGGTCAAAGGCATGGTGAAGACGCCCGACGTGTTCATCGACGAGAAGCTCAACCTGATGGTGGTGAAGGACACACCCGACGCGGTGCGCCTGATCGCGAACCTGGTGCGCTCGATGGACCTGGCCGAGCCGGAGGTGATGCTGGAGGTCGAGGTGCTGGAGATCGCATCCTCCCGCCTGCAGGAACTGGGCATCCGCTATCCCGAGTCCGTGGCCCTGGGCAATCCGGCCGCCGACGCCGGTCCCTTCGTGCTAGGCGACGATCGGCTCAAGGCCTTCACCGTCAATCCGATCGCAGTGATCGATCTGCGTGCACGCGACAGCGACGTGCGCCTGCTCGCCAATCCGCGCATCCGCGTGAAGAACCGCGAGAAGGCGAAGGTGCACATCGGCGACCGCGTGCCGGTGGTCACCACCACGTCCACGGCGAACGTCGGCGTGTCCTCCTCGGTCAGCTACCTCGACGTCGGCCTCAAGCTCGACGTCGAGCCCAACATCTACCTGCGTGACGAAGTCGCGATCAAGGTCGGCCTGGAAGTGAGCAACATCACCGAGACGCTCGATCTCGAAGGCGGCACGCGCGCCTACGAGCTGGGTACGCGCAACACCGCCACGACGCTGCAGCTCAAGGACGGCGAGACGCAGATCCTGGCCGGCCTGATCAGCGACGAGGACCGGCGCAGCGCGCGAAAGGTGCCGGGCCTGGGCGACTTCCCGGTGCTCGGTCGGCTATTCCGCAGCGAGTTGGACGACCGGCGCAAGACCGAGATCGTCCTGCTCATCACGCCGCGCATCGTGCGCAGTCTCGAGTATCCCCAGATGGCGGTGGGCAGCACGCCGGTGGGCACCGATGCGGCCATCGGCACGGCACCCATTCGCATCGCGCCAAGCAACGGTGGCCAGGTCGCGATTGCGCCCAGCGGCGGCAGCGTCACTGCCGCGGGCCCGATTCCCAGCCCGCTGCCGCCGCCCGCGGTCGGTTCGCCGCCGGAGCGCGAGCCCGGGTTGAACGCCGAGGCCGGTCAGGCAGCCTCGGTGGGTGATGTGGTGGCGCGCGCGGGCGCGACCGGTCCCGCCACACTGCTGATGGCAGCGCCGCAGTCGGCGCGCGGAGGCAGCGACATCGTGGTTTCGCTGTCGCTCCCGCCTGGTTCGCCGGCGGAGCGCGCGAGCGCGGAACTGGTCTACGACCCGCTGCAGCTCGAGGCGGTTGGTGCGAACGGTGCGTCGCCGGGCCGGGTGCCGGTCCGCATCGAAGGGTCGACGGCCGTGCGCTTCCGCGTGCTGCTCGCCGGCGGGCGCGCCCAGCTGCGGGCGGAGAACGTGGCCGGGGTGGACACCGATGGCAATCCGGTCGCGGTCACGGCGCCGGGAGCGATCGAGATCACCGTCAAGTAGGACGCCCGTGACACGACACGGCAACTCGCGCGGCTTCACCCTGATCGAACTGGTCGTGGCGGTCGCGATCCTCGGGATCCTCGCGACCGGACTGCTGCCGCTCGCGCAACTCGCGGCGCAGCGCGGCAAGGAGCAGGAGCTGCGCGCGGCACTGCGCGAGCTGCGCACCGCGATCGACGCCTACAAGAAGGCGGCCGACGAGGGACGCATCGAGAAGAAGGCGGACGCCTCGGGGTATCCGCCGGAGCTGGAGATCCTGGTGCAAGGCGTGAAGGACGCCAAGTCCACCGAGGGCAAGCTGATCTACTTCCTGCGGCGCGTCCCGCGCGACCCGTTCTTCGACGAGCCCTCGATCCCGGCGGAGAAGACCTGGGGGCTGCGCAGCTATGAAAGCCCGCCCGACGATCCGCGCGAGGGCGACGACGTCTTCGACGTCTTTTCCCGCTCGCAGAAGGTGGGACTCAACGGCGTGCCCTACCGGCAATGGTGATCCGACGCAGGCTCGCAGCCGGCTTCACTCTGATCGAGCTGATCGTGGTGTTCGCCATCCTCGCGCTGCTGGTCTCTCTCGCCGTGCCGCGCTACTTCGCACATATCGAGCGCGCCAGGGAAGCCACGCTCAAGCAGGATCTGCACGTGATGCGCGACGCGATCGACAAATTCCACGGCGACAAGGGACGCTATCCTGCCTCGCTAGAGGAACTGGTGTCCGAGCGCTACCTTCGCTCGGTGCCGGTGGATCCGATCACCGAGAGCGCGACGACCTGGCGCTTCGTCCCGCCGCCTGCCGACGCCGACGTCAAGGGCGAACTCTACGACGTGCGCAGCGGAGCCGAAGGTGCCGGCAAGGACGGACGGGCGTATGCCGACTGGTGAGCCATTGGCTCCACGCAAGCAGTCGGGCTTCGCACTCATGGCGCTGCTGCTGATCGTCGCGGTCAGCGGCTTCGCGCTCGCCGCCGCGGCGCAGGTGTGGTCCACGACGAGCCGACGCGACAAGGAGGACGAACTGCTGCGCATCGGCACCGAGTTCCGGCAGGCCATTCGCAGCTATGCGCTCAGTTCCCCAGGCGCGCAGCAGTATCCCCAACGGCTGGAGGATCTCGTGCTCGATCCGCGCTTTCCGAACGTGAAGCGCCATCTGCGCCGGATCTATGCGGACCCGCTCACCGGCGAGGCCGAGTGGGGGCTGGTGAAGGCAGGCGAGGCGATCGTGGGCGTGCACAGCCTCGCGAGCGGTTCGCCGCTCAAGACCGCACTCGACCCGGAGCTCGGCATCGCGGAGGACGCGCAGACGTACGAGGCGTGGATCTTCGCGTACCGCGGGGACGCCTCCGCGAACCATGAAGCAGGCGGCGCAGAGGATCAGGAGTCGCTGACCCGGCCGCCGGGTCCGGACGGCGAAACGGGGAACGCGGCGGATGCGCACTGACGTACCGCGCGGAACGCCGCGCCAGATGCAGGGCTCCAGGCAGGGTCCCGAAGAGCCGCAGCCGGTCTGCGTCTGCGCGGGGTTGACCGCTAACCTGGGTGCTCGCTACGCTTCACGCCGGCTTGTGTAGGTACACGCCAGCCCCGGAGGGGGAGGGCAGCCACGACGTGTGGCAGACGCCGGGACCCCCCGCGGTTGCCCGCTTGGAGCGGGCAGCCTTATGCACAGATGCTGAAGTAATTTGTCAGGACTTGGCGAACCTTGCGTCTGTCCTGAGGACTCCGCACAAGTCCTTGTAGGCGATTAGTTTTTTCGCTAGATGCCCGGACTTGGCCACCGGTTCGCACGGCCTTCGCATGGAACCGTGCGCCACCGGCATGCGCGTTGTGCACAGGATTATCCACACCTTTTCCGTACCCGACACAGGGCCTCGCGCATGGCTCCCGTGTCGGTCGGCGAATGCCCTCAGTGCCCGGAATACAGCGTCGCAAGGACCTGCGGCGTGGTGCCAAGCAGCAGCGCAACCGGGTGGGTGGGGCGCGGCGACTTGTCCTGGTAGTAGGGCATCATCTTGGGCACAAGTTCGGCCAGGGACTCGATGCGGCGCTCGCCCGCCGGATGCGTGCTGAGCCAGTCAGACTTGCCTTTCTGTCCCGTCGCCGCCACCATCTTTTCCCAGAGCGCGGGTGCGGCCTTTGGGTCGTATCCTGCTCGCGCGGCCAGTTCGATGCCGATGCGGTCGGCCTCCGATTCCTGCTGCCGGCTGTTCGGGAGTTGCACACCGACCGTGGTCGCAATGGCGGCGCCCTGCAACGCCAACTGGCTGGTCATCGATCCGGTGCCGAGGAACGCGCTCGCCACCTGCAGGCCCAGTTGCTGAGCGGCTGCGACTGACATGCGCTCGGCCGTGTGCTTGGCCAGCGCGTGCGCGATCTCGTGCCCCATGATCTGCGCGATCTCGTCGTCGCTCAGGTTCAGCTTCTGGATGATGCCGGTGTAGATCGCCATCTTTCCGCCCGCCATGGCCCATGCATTCAGCGTGTCCGGTTCGTCGATCACGACGACCTCCCACTTCCACTGCGCCGTTTCCGGACGGAACTTGACTGCCTGCGCGACGAGCTTGCCGGTGATCTCCTCGACACGACGCTCGAGGGCCGAGCCGCTCTCGATCTTGCCGGCTTCCTTCTTCAGCACTTCGGAATACGCCTGCGTGGATGCGCTGATCGCGTCGCCCTCGGAAACGAGCATGAACTGGTTGCGGCCGGTGACCGGCGCATTGGCGCACGCGCCCAACGCAGCGGCGATGAGCATTCCGGCGGCCAGTCGTAACGGGATCATGAGCTCAACCTCCAGTCCAGTGGATATCTTCATACGCAAGTATAGCGAGCAGGCGCAAGCGAGGCGCCGATGCCGGCCGTCGCCGAACCGGCTCCGCATCTGCTATGAGGCCCGGAGCAGCGAACGTGCCGAATCCGGTACTGCCGCGATCGCCTGCTACACTGCATCGCACATTCTCGGGAGTGTTCCGATGCCGTTGCCGTACCGATGGGGGCGTTCACCCCTTGCAGTCATCTGCGCGTACGACGCACTACCGATTGGGATTCGCATACGCGATTCTCTGCCCGGCGCAGTGCGCACCGGGGTGCTGTGGCATGTTCTGCTGACGGCGTGCCTCGTCGCGTGCTCCAGGCCGGGATGGGGGGACGATACCGCAAGCACGCCGCTCGAACGCCGTCCGGACGCTGCCGAGGCCGTCCAGGAGGGCAACGTCGAGCAGTGGCTGCAGCACTATCAGCGCGAGCGGGCCGCGGAGTGGGAGCGGGCTCGGGCGGGCGCTCCCGACGACGCCGACGCGCGATCACCGAAGTCGGATGATCGCGAGCGGGCGCCGACCCGGGAGTAAAGGAAGCCTGTCAGGTCCGACTCCGGTGCGCAGTCGCTACGGAAGGTGGGGAGCCGGCAGGTCCACTGGGCGTATTTCCTCGCGCTCGAGCTTCTGTCTGATGGACATTCGATAGTTTGAGATCGTCTTTTCGTGCACGTTCAGTGCACGTGCGATTTCCTGGGTGCTCGCGCCCTCCCCCAGCAGTCGCATCACCTCGAACTCCCGCGGCGTCAACGTGCTGAGGGGGGGATTCCTTCCCGGCATGGTCTGCACCACCATCGAATGCGCGATGTCGGATCCGAGGTAGTGGTCGCCGCTGCTCAGAACCCGGACTGCATCGACGAGGACGGTCGGTGCACTCGACTTGGTGATGTAACCGCGGGCCCCAGCCTGGATCGCGCGCGTACCGAACAGGGCGCCGTCATGCATGCTGAAGATGAGGACCTTCGCCGAAGCGTCGTGTGCCACCATTCTTCGCGTGGCTTCCACGCCGCTTATGCCCGGCAGGCAGATGTCCATTACCACTACATCCGGTTCGTACATCACGAACATGTCGCAGGCGGCCTCGCCGTCGCCGGCCTCGCCTACAACGCAAATATCCTGAGTCCGTTCCAGCAGCCGTCTGTATCCTTCGCGAACGATGGCGTGATCGTCCACGAGAAGAATGCGAATCCCCATGTAGTTCCCCGCGTGCCCCCGGAGTCGTTCGACCACGCACGATAGCGTCTGCCTTTGCGCTCCTCCAGGGAACGCAACTCATCGCTGGTCGGAGAAGCGCGCGTTTCGTCCTTCACCTCCTCGTGAAAATCCAGGATTACTCCCTGGGAAGTCGCTCTGACAGGAGGAAATCGTCACGTGTCCCAAAGGTCGCGTGTCCACGCTTCAGCCGTTTCCGTTTTCTGTCGCGATGCACGCCCGATACAGTGAATTGCGATCCTGAAGGCGCAAAGCCCAGTGGACGCGATCACCGCATCTCTCGCCAGCTTCGAGGCGCCGGGCTCTGAATCTCGAGCCGGTGCCATCGAGGTGGGTGGACCGAGCTCGGGAAGAGTGGGCGGATTCGCGAAGGAATCCATCCTCAGCCTGTTCCCAGGTCCTGCCGGGCAAGGTGCGGCGATTCGAAATCTTTGAACTGGAGAGGAGCAATGACAACAGTATCGAGTGGAGTACGTCGGCTCGCCGGCCTCATGAAGGCAGCCTGTGTCGCGGTCGGCGCCGGCGTCCTGGTTGCCGGTGCCCACGCGGCGCAGGTCGACCAGACCCGTCTGCTGCGCGCCGGCAGCGATCCGGGCAACTGGATCGTCCGGGGCGGCACGACCGGCGAGTTGCACCACAGCCCGTTGGACAAGATCAACACCTCGAACGTGAGCAAGCTCGGCCTGGCGTGGTTCGGCGACTTCGACACCAACCGCGGGCAGCAGGCAACCCCGTTGATGATCGACGGCGTGCTCTACACCAGCAGCTCGTGGTCCAAGGTTTGGGCGTTCGATGCCAAGACCGGAAAGGAACTCTGGCGGTTCGATCCCAAAGTGCCGGGCGCGATCGCCAAGAGCGTGTGCTGCGACGTGGTCAACCGGGGCGTTGCGGCCTGGAACGGCAAGATCTACGTCGGGACGCTTGACGGACGCCTGATCGCGATCGATGCCAAGACCGGGAAGCAGGTGTGGTCGACGGTGACGGTCGACCAGACCAAGCCCTACACCATCACCGGTGCGCCACGCGCGTTCAAGGGCAAGATCATCATCGGCAATTCCGGCGCCGAGTATGGTGTGCGCGGCTACGTCACCGCCTACGATGCAGAGACCGGCAAGAAGGCCTGGCGCTTCTACATCACCCCGAATCCGGAGAACAAGCCGGACGGCGAGGCCTCCGACAAGATCCTCATGGAGAAGGCCTACTCGACGTGGGGCGATGGCGCGTGGAAGCAGACAGGAGGGGGCGGCACCGCCTGGGACGCGCTGGTGTACGACCCGGAATTCAACCAGGTGCTGATCGGAACCGGCAATCCCACTCCGTGGAGCTGGAAGTCGCGCTCGAACAACGAAGGCGACAACCTGTTCGTCGCCTCGGTGCTCGCGGTCGATGCCGACACCGGCGAGTATCGCTGGCACTACCAGGAAACGCCGGGTGACGACTGGGACTACACGTCCGTGCAGCCGATCATCCTCACCGATCTGGAGATCAACAACGTCAAGCGCAAGGTCGCGCTGCATGCGCCCAAGAACGGGTTCTTCTACGTGATCGATCGCAGCAACGGCAAGCTGATCTCGGCGGAGAAGTTCGCGACGGTGAACTGGGCGGCTGGCATCGATCGCGAAACCGGACGTCCGGTGGTGTATGACCAGGCCCGCTACGGCATCACCGGCGGCGACTTCCTGGCGATCCCGGGCCCGTTCGGAGCGAAGAACTGGCACCCGATGTCGTTCCATCCCAAGACCAAGCTCGTCTATATTCCGGTGCAGAACATTCCTTTCGGGTATGCGGACGACGGCAAGTTCACCTACACCCCCGGGCACGGCAATTGGAACCTGGCGATCACTTCGGCCCAGAATGCCGGACCGCAGGACGAGCCAGAGCGCAAGATCCAGGCGATGCGCACCGAGGGCTACCTTCTGGCGTGGGATCCCGTCGCGCAGCGCGAAGTGTGGCGGGTGGACCACGGCGGGGTCGCATCCGCGGGCGTACTGTCCACCGGAGGCAATCTCGTGTTCCAGGGTTCGCCTGACGGTCGCTTCGTCGCGTACCGCGCGGACAACGGGCAGAAGGTGTGGAGCTGGCAGGGTTATGACGGCATCGTTGCCGGTGCGATGAGCTACATGCTCGACGGCGAGCAGTACATCGCCGTGCTCGCTGGATTCGGCGGTTCGAACGCCCTGCACGTGCCATTCATCAAGAACCCGAAGGTGGGGACCAACGGCCGGGTGCTGGTGTTCAAGCTCAACGGGAAGGCGAGCCTCCCGGACAACACCAAGCCGCTGGGTTCTGCCATCGTTGCCCGCGAGTCCTTCTCGGACGAGCAGGTGGCGAAGGGTGCGGCGCTGTACGGCAACTGCGTGCTCTGCCACGGCTTCGGCATGAATACCAATAACATGGTGCCGGACCTGCGGCGCTCGCCGGTCCCGTCGGACCGCAAGATGTTCGAGGCCGTGGTCCTGGACGGCATCCTGGAAGGGCGGGGCATGCCCAAGTGGGGCGGCACGCTCACCAGCGAGGATGCCGAGGCATTGCGTGCTTACATTCAAAGCCGGGCGAAGGTCCTTCAGCGTGACGAGGAAGCCGAGCAGCGCGCATCTGCCGACTGATTCCGTTGTCGAACCTCCGATTCCCCGCTGAGGGGGTCGGAAAAGGTGTCCGGGAGCGATCGCGCGATCGCTCCCGGACGTGTTCAGCATTCTGAATCGTCTGCATACTGCGCCATGCGCGGATCCGATCCATTGGCGCGGCTGGTCGAGACGCTGCGTCGTCGTGCCCAGTTCCTGGCGCTGCTGCGCTGGTTCTTGATCACCGTTGCTCTGGTGACCGGTGCCGCAGCCGCGCGCTTGCTCATGGCGACGCTGGTGCTTCCAGGCCCGCTCGCCGACGCTCTCGGCGCACTGTTGCTCGTGATTGCATCGATCGCAGCGATCCTGCTCTCCTTTCCCACGCTCACCCGCCTGTCCACGCTCTCGGCTGCGCGTTTGGCCGACCGGCGTGCGGGCCTGGCGGACGAACTCAGCTCCGCAGTGTGGTTCCTCGAACACGGGACACATACCCCGATCGAACGGGTGCAGATCGAGCGTGCCCGCGTGGTGGCTGCTCGCACGGACGCACGGCGAGTCATGCCGATCGGGTCATCGTATCTGTGGCGCCCGGCGCTCGTGGTAGCGGGGGTCGCGGGCGCCGGTGCGATCGCACTCCTGGTTTCAGCACCCATGCCATCGCCCACACTGGAAGTTTCCGGCGATCACGGGCCCATCGCACGGCCAGGCGAGCGGGCGGTTGCCGAGAAGGGCGAGCACGGGCAGTCCGGACTCGAATCGGTTGATGGAGGCGCAACGCCTGGTTCGGGCGCTTCTTTCGACCGTGCGTCGCCGGAGGCCGGCGACGGGGGCCGGGTGCCGGCCGGCGCTGACAACGATCTGGCGCACGTAGCGGGTGCGGCTGCGCCGACGCTCACCGCGTCGGTCAAGGCCCGCAGTGCCGAGTCCATGGACGGTTCCGGCGGTTCGGGCGGCAACGCACCGCTGCTCGGCAGGGCAACCGAGGTTCGACGCGACTTGCCGGTGACGCTGCTCGCTGCACCGGATGCCGAGATCGCCACCGGGGGCGCGCGCGTAACGCTAAGCGATCCCGGGTCGATGGCGCACCCTGATTCAGCGCCGACGTCCCCCGATGGCCCCGCACCGCTCCCGGCGGGCACGCCGGATTCCGCTGCGCCCGACACCCGGGTTCAGGGATTCCGAAGCGAGGGGGCGGCTTCTGGAACCCCGGATCCCGCGGCCGTGGCGCATTCGGCGACGAGTCGTGGCGAGGGCACCGCAACCGGAGCGCCCGGCGCGGTGGGTGGTGCTGCGCGGGCGCGCATCGGCACCGAGGATCTCGACTCGGCCTTGCCCTCTGAATCCTACCCCATCGCACTCAGAGAGCGGCTACTAGCGATACGCCTGTCGGGAGCGAGAAGGCGGGGAACAGGGGTGTCAGCGGACGGTCCGCTGGTCGCGACCGACATCCAGTCCACGTCGATGGCGAGTCGCGACATCCCCGGTGTTCGCGCATACGTGCAGGCCACGGACTTCGGACAAATCCAGGTGCCCTACGCCTATCGGCGCACTGTCTCGCGATATCTCCTCCATCTGAACGCCGCGCGAGACTGATCGACTTTGCTGCAAGTCGCCACGCTGATGTCCTGGGCCATTCCGATCGCGGTGGCCGCAATGATCGTGATCCTGCATCGACGGCAGGAGGCACCGGTCGCGACTCGCATCAGCTCGATGACCGTATGGCGGAAGGTCGTCCTCCAGCACCGGGTGCACCGGCTGCGACCGCGAAGGATGGCGTCCCTGATTCTGCTGCTCGGAATCGGTGTCTGTCTGGCGCTCGCGCTTGCGCGAGCGTTGGCGCCGGCCACGGGATGGGAAATCGTGGTGCTGGATAACGCACATTCGATGTCGGCCCGTACCTCCCTGCACACGAGTCGATGGCAACGGGCGCTGAGCGAGGCCCGGCGGATCGTGCAATCCGCACCGGTTGGCGTGCGCATCATGGTGCTCGACACAATGGGCCAACGGCCGGTCGGGCGATTCGTCGCGCGCGAGGAAGCACTGGCCGAGATCGACACGCTCGATGTGGCGCTGCCGGGGCCACGTCGGATGCCGGCGATTCCGACCGGGCATCGCGGCCCGGTGCATCTGTTCACCGATGGCATCGCACTGCCCGCGCTCGACGTGCCGGCATCGGCGCAGCTGCGCGAGTACCGGATGTTCGAGGCAGTGCCAAATGCGATCATGCGTGCCTTCGCCGTCGCGCCGGTCATTGCGGACGGGACGCGGTACGAAGCGCTCGTGCGAATGGTGAACGACTCCCCGCACCGGACGGCGTTGACCTATACGGTGGACGGGGATGGCGTCGCGTTGCGCCGCGACGTGCAGATGGATGCCGGCGAGGAACGCGTCGAAGCATTCACCCTGGATGCGAAGGCGGGCGACGTCCTGCGAGCCCGAGTCCATCTGGATGGGGACGCCGTGGCTGAGGACGACAGCGTTGAGGCAGTGGTTCCCCGGGGCGCCCGCGTCCGAGCGCTCCTCGTCTCCACGCACGCGCCATCCCTGACGGCGGCGTTGAGCATGCTTCCCGGCGTGGAACTGCGCACAGTGACACCGGATCGCTACGAAGAAAGCCCGGATGTCGATGTCTACTTTTTCCATCGCTTCTCTCCCGACAAGATACCTGACGCTGGTGTCCTTCAGTTCAACGCGCGCTCCTCCTGCATGCCGGAACAGGCGCTCGCGCCCCTGCAGCGGCTGCGCGACC